>NZ_JAFCWN010000018.1:0-517 GCF_049897585.1 Agrococcus sp. TSP3-2-1 | reverse complement strand
CGTTGCCGAGATCTGGTTGATGCCGTGCAGATCCTCCGGCGTTTGCCCGGTGAGCAGCACTTCCATGAGCGCGTCGAGCCGGTACTGGTCGAAGGTGCGGGGGTCGTCCTTCGGCTTGGTGCGGGCGGCGTCAGTGGCGCGGTTGAACGCGCCGTGGATCGTGACGGACGGGCCGGCCATGGAGAGCACCGTGATGCCGTCGTCATGGTCGTCGACCCAGGCGCGACGCTGCTCGACCGCCCGGTCGTGGCGACGCTGGAGCGGCTCGGCCATCGCCCGGTCGACGATCCGCCTCGCGCGGGAGCGCAGCTGCGACGGGGTGACGCGCTCGGCGATCTCCACCAGCTCCGCCTCCACGCGAGCGCGATCCTCGGGGTCGACGGCTGGGTCGGTGCGGAGCGCCTCGGTGGCCTGCTCGATCGCCCGCAGGTGGGTGCCGGTGATGCGGCCGGCCTTGTGGGAGGCGTGCGCGGCGGGGAGGTCGGTGACGGTCGTCCAGGCCTCGGTGAGCTTGCGC
>NZ_JAFCWN010000017.1:0-1073 GCF_049897585.1 Agrococcus sp. TSP3-2-1 | reverse complement strand
TGTACCGGGTCATGACCTTGGTGCGGTTCGGGTGATCGGTGGGGCTCCGATGGCTGAGTGGATGCGTTCAGTGTTGTAGCGCTGGAGCCAGGGCGCAAGGGCGGCAGCCCGTTCTGCGTTCGAGGTGAAGGGCCGCCGATAGGCCCATTCGCTCTGCAGGGTGCGGTTGAAGCGTTCGACCTTGCCGTTCTGCCACGGGCAGTGTGGTCGGATGAACACCTGGCGCGCGCCGAGCTCCGCGACGGTCTCTCGCAGCGAGTAGCGGTATGCCCAGGCGTTGTCGGTCATGATCCGTTCGATCGAGGCGATGCCGTGCGCGGCGAAGAACGCGGCTGCTCGGCGCAGGAAGCCGGCGCAGGTGGCGCCCTTCTCGTCCGCGAGGATCTCCGAGTACGCGAGCCGGGAGTGGTCGTCGACGAGCGAGTGGACGAAGTCGTAGCCCGAGCGGCGGTCCCGATCCCGGTCGGCGCCCACGCCGCGGCCCAGCGCACGCCAGCCGCCGCCGTCGGGGATGCGGCCGAGCTTCTTGACATCCATGTGGACCAGCTCGCCCGGCCGCTCCCGCTCGTAGCGGATGGCGGTCTGCTTGGAGGTGCGGATCACCTCCCCGGTCATTGGATCCAGCGCCGCCAGCGGCGGCGCGCCCCGCCGGGCCAGCACTCGCGAGACCGTGCGCGGCGAGACGCCGACGAGCTGCGCGATCGGGTCTCGGCCGAGGCGCTCCTCGACGCGCAGCCGCACGATCTCGAGCTCCGTCTCCTCCGGAGTGCGCGTCGGCGACGAGCCCGGCCTGGAGGAGCGGTCCTGGAGGCCGTCGATGCCCTCGGCCTCGAACCGTTCGAGCCAGCGGGCGACGCAGTTCCGGGAGCAGCCCATTGCGGCTGCGACGTGCGAGCGCGGCCAGCCCGCTTGCACGCGCAGTACCGCGATCTCCCTGCCCCGAGGCGTCAGGCGAGCGTTAGCGTGGGACACGAGGACCTCCGTTGGTCGGTGAAGGGTTGAACAACTCCACTCAACCCGCGGGGGTCCTCCTCACGCCACCACCCGATGCACCAAGGTCATGACCGGGTACA
>NZ_JAFCWN010000016.1:0-1214 GCF_049897585.1 Agrococcus sp. TSP3-2-1 | reverse complement strand
CGCAAGGAGGATCCGGAGCTGTCGCTGAACGCGGCGGTGGTGCGGATCGGACAGCGCACGGGCGTGAATCCAGACACGCTCCGCGGATGGATGAAGCAGGCCGCGATCGATTCGGGCGAGCGTCCCGGCGTGACCGCCTCGGATGCGAAGCGCATCAAGGATCTCGAGGCCGAGGTTCGTGAGCTCAAGCGTGCGAACGAGATCCTGTTGGCGGCCTCGAGTTTCTTCGCGCGGGAGCTCGACCCGCGTTTGCCCTGGTAGTCGCGTTCGTGGACGACCACCGAGACCGGTTCGGCGTCGCGCCGATCTGCCGCGTGCTCACCGAGCACGGCGTGCCGATCGCGCCGTCCGGCTACTACGCCTTCAAGCAGCGCCCGCCCTCCCAGCGGTCGCTGCGCGATGCGGAGCTGCTGGTGGAGATCGATCGGATCTTCTGGGACCGGAAGCTCGGCCGCGGCATCTCCGGCGCCAGGAAGATCTGGCGGCTGCTGCGCCGCGAGGGCGTCGAGGTCGCGCGCTGCACGGTCGAGCGGCTCATGTGCCAAGCGGGCCTGCAGGGCGTGCGCCGCGGCAAGCGGTTCGTCACCACCCGCCCCGACGAGTCGGCCGTGCGGCCACCGGGTCACGTGCAGCGATGCTTCACCGCAGAGCGCCCGAACCAGCTCTGGGTCGTCGACTTCACGTACGTGCCGACCTGGTCAGGCATGGGCTTCACGGCCTTCGTCACCGACGTGTTCTCCCGCAAGCTCGTCGGCTGGCGCACCACGAACCGGATGCCGACCGAGCTGCCGCTGGACGCGCTGGAGATGGCGCTGTGGGTGCGCGAGCGGGCCGGCGAGCCGGTCGACGGGCTCATCCATCACAGCGATGCCGGCAGTCAATACACAGCGATTCGCTACGCCGAACGGCTCGCCGACGCCGGCGCGATCGCTTCGATCGGCACCGTTGGCGACTCGTACGACAACGCGCTGGCCGAGTCGGTCGTCGGGCTCTACAAGACCGAGTGCGTCAAGCTCGACGGCCCGTTCCGGACCGTCGACGAGCTCGAGCTCGCCACGCTCTCCTGGGTGCACTGGTTCAACGAGAACCGGCTGCACTCCTCGATCGGATACCTCACACCGATCCAAGCCGAGAACGCGTACTACCGTGAGATCAACTCCCAGCCTCAGCCGATGCTGGGAGAACTCGCCCTCCACTGAACCCGGGGCGATTCA
>NZ_JAFCWN010000015.1:0-1241 GCF_049897585.1 Agrococcus sp. TSP3-2-1 | reverse complement strand
GGGTTATAGGCCAAAACGTGTGGATGGGATCCTGATCTAGCCGCGGAATCTCGGGCGAGTTCGGGGCGTGCTTTGCTCCGGCACCCTTAACCGTGCCGAACGCGAGCAACTCGTCGTCCTGTCTGGTATGCGGTCAACGCCTGGTGAAGAACGGCAGGACCCCGGCCGGCACCCAGCGGTGGCGCTGCCCGGATTGCGGCGCCTCGAGCGTGCGCAGACGCGACGACCTCGCCCGCCGCAACGAGCTGCGCTGGTTCCTGCTCTGGCTGCTGGGCAAGCAGTCGCTGCAAGAGCGCAGCTCGACGCCATCCGCCCGCACGCTGCGCCGCCGCATCGCCTGGTGCTGGCAGATCGAACCCGCCCTCGGCCCGGTCGAGACGCGCCACCGGCAGGTGCTCGTCGACGGCATCTACATCGGCTCCTGGTGCCTGCTGATCGCCGTCACCGAACGCCTCCAAGTGCTGGCATGGCAGTGGTGCGCGCGCGAGTCCGCCGCAGCCTGGACCGCGCTGCTCGAGCGCATCCCCGCGCCCGAGATCGTCGTCTGCGACGGCGGCGCCGGCTTCGCCTCCGCCGCCCGCGCGTGCTGGCCGCAGACAAAGATCCAGCGCTGCCTGTTCCACGTGCAGATGAACATCCGCCGCCACCTCACCCTGCGGCCCAGGACCGAAGCCGGCAGAGCGCTGCTGCAGCTCTCCCGCGCCCTCTCGCGCGTCACCGACACCGACAGCGCCATCGAATGGCGGCTCGGGCTCGAAGCATGGTGGCGACAGCACGGGCACCTCACCCAGCAGCGCTCCACCGACGGCTGGAACCGCTGGTGGACCCACGACCGGCTCCGCAAGGCCTGGCTGCTGCTGGCGCGCCTGAGCGCCAACGACACCCTGTTCACGTTCGTCCAGCACGGCAACGTCCGCACCACCAGCCCGCTCGAGGGCGGGATCAACAACGGCATCCGCAACGTCCTGCGCACGCACCGCGGCATGAGCGAAGAGCACATGAAGCGCGCCGCCGAATGGTTCCTCTACTCCCGCGAGCTCGGCATCGACCACGCCTACGAACTCATCCCCGCAACCCTCGCCCCGACGCCCCACACACCGGTCGACGACGACGAGCACGAGCAGCCAACCGGCCTCTACGGCACCGGCCTCGCCGCCGACGAAGGACTCTGGCAACGCGCAGGCTGGGCCGGACACTCATGACACACCCGAACGCATCCACACGTTTTGGCCAATAACCCG
>NZ_JAFCWN010000014.1:0-1423 GCF_049897585.1 Agrococcus sp. TSP3-2-1 | reverse complement strand
GGCTCTTCGCAGTTGACGGTGTAGACGTTCGGGTCGCGTCGGTTCGGGGATAGGGGTCGAGGTCTTCCAGGATGGAAGTTCCTACACTCACCGTCCGAAAGACCTCGACGTGCTCAACGCTACCTTCGACGCGCCCTGCCTCACCACGTTCTGCCGACTCGACGAGCTCGGTCTGGTGGCGACCGGGCAGCGGCTCGAGCCGGATCGGGCGGTGCTGTCGTGCCGGGTCGTGGAAGCGGACGACTGGTGCCGCTGGTGCGGGTGTCAGGGCGTGCCGCGCGATACGGTCACGCGCCGGTTGGCGCACGCGCCGTTCGGGCACCGGCCGACGACGCTGCTGATCCGTCTCCGCCGCTACCGCTGCACCGGTTGCGGCCGCATCTGGCGGCAGGACACGTCCGCGGCGGCGGAGCCGCGGGCGAAGATCTCCCGCACGGGGCTGCGATGGGCGCTGGACGCGCTGGTGCTCGACCACTTGACCGTCTCCCGCGTCGCGGCCGGTCTCGGGGTCGCCTGGCACACCGCCAACACGGCCGTGCTCGAGGAGGGACGGCGGCGGCTGCTGGACGATCCGGGCCGCTTCGACCAGGTCGCGGTGCTGGGCGTGGACGAGCACGTCTGGCGCCACACCCGCCGCGGCGACCGCTACGTGACGGTCGTCATCGACCTCACCCCGATCCGCGACGGCACGGGGCCGGCGAGGCTGCTGGACATGGTCGAGGGCCGCTCGAAGCAGGCGTTCCAGCACTGGCTCGCCGCCCGACCCCAGGGCTGGCGAGACGGCGTCGAGGTCGTCGCGATGGACGGCTTCTCCGGCTTCAAGACCGCCACCACCGAGGAGCTGCCGGGAGCGGTCGCGGTGATGGATCCGTTCCACGTCGTCCGCCTCGCCGGCAACGCGCTCGACACGTGCCGGCGGCGGGTTCAGCAGGAGATCCACGGGCACCGGGGCCGCAAGGGCGCCCCGCTCTACGCCGCCCGCCGCACGCTCCACACCGGCGCGACGTTCCGCACGCCACGGCAGCAGGCACGCCTCGACGCGCTGTTCGCGGACGAGCGGCACCTCGCCGTCGAGGTGACCTGGGGCATCTACCAGCGCATGATCGCCGCCTACCGCAACCCTGACCGGGAAGCCGGGCGGGCGCTCATGGTCGAGCTGATCGACACCGTCAGCAGCGGCGTCCCGGCGGCGCTGCGCGAGCTGATCACGCTCGGCCGGACGCTCAAGCAGCGCAGCCTCGACGTCCTCGCCTACTTCGACCGACCCGGCACCTCCAACGGCCCCACCGAGGCGATCAACGGGCGCCTCGAGCACCTCCGCGGCTCCGCGCTCGGCTTCCGCAACCTCGCCAACTACATCGCCCGATCCCTGCTCGAAGCCGGCGGCTTCAGACCGGCGCTACACCCTCAAATGCGATGAGCC
>NZ_JAFCWN010000013.1:0-5214 GCF_049897585.1 Agrococcus sp. TSP3-2-1 | reverse complement strand
CCTCCTGCACGAGCCGCATGGCCCGCTCCCGCAACTCCTGCGGGTACTTCTTCGGTGCTGGCATGGCCATCATCCTCTCGGGGAATCAGACCCTCCACCAGAACCGGGGCGATTCAGAGGATCTCGCCCCAGGCGCCGACGGGCCGGTTGGTGGTGATCACGATCGAGGTCCTCAGGTAGCGCTGGTTGATGACCTGGAACAGCGCTGAGGCGGCCTCGCCGGGTAGCGGCAGGTAGCCGAGCTCGTCGATGATCAGCAGCGTCGGGCCGGCGAAGAAGCGCATCATGGTCGACCACTTGCCCTCGATCGCGGCGCGGTGACAGCGGGCGGCAAGGTCGGCGGCGGAGGTGAAGTAGACGCGGTAGCCGGCTTGCACGGCGGCGTGGCCGAGGCCGGTGGCGATGTGGGTCTTGCCGACGCCGGGCGGGCCGATGAGGAGCACGTTGGTGGCGGTCTCGAGGTAGCGGCAGGTGCCCAGCTCTGCCAGCAGGGAGCGGTCGATGCCGGAGGCGGCGTCGAGGTCGAAGTCGTCCAGGGTGGCGCCCGTGGGGAGGTTCGCGAACCGGAACCGGCCGGCAAGGCGGCGCGCGTCGGTGGCGGTGACCTCGATGCGCAGCAGCTGCTCGAGCGCATGCGTGAGCGACCAGCCCTCCGCCTGGGCCTGGTCGAGCACGGACGGAAGGGCCTCGGCGGCGTCGGCGAGCTTCAGCTCGGTCAGGTGGCCGCGCAGCTGCTGATAGACGCTCGCCGCGGTGACGGTGATGGTGGTGGTCATGGGAGGGTGTTCCTGTTCTTCGCGGCCTGCTCGTAGGCGGCCAGATCAATGACGGTCGAGACGGGTCCGGCGGTGCCGGTGAGGACGGCGGCAGCGGCCAGCGCCGCGGTGCCGGGCGGGATGCGCTCCTTGCGACGGTGCGGTCGTTCCGGCGGTGCTGAGGCGAGCGCGATCGTCTCGAGCGCGGTGATGTGGCCGGTGTCGCGGATCGTGACGCCCAGGCCGGGCTCGGCGAGCCGGTGCCGGGCGACCACGATGCCGCTCGCGGTGGCGATGTCGATCGTCTCGGCGCCGAGCCGCCAGTGAACGGTCACGCGCGCCGCGGCGAGCTCCGGCGGGACGGAGTAGCGGTTGCCGCGCCAGTCGATCAGCGCCTGCCGGGTCGCGGTGCGCTGCTCGGTCACGATCACCGGGAACAGCACGTGCGGCAGCGGCCCCAGTCGCTCGGCCGCCAGCATCGCTCGAGCGGTGGTCGACCCGGCCTCGCCCTCGCGCCGGCGCCCGTCCTGCCGGGCCGCGAAGGCCGTGAAGCCGGCCTGCGCCTGCTCGAACGTCGCCTCCTCGGCGAGGGTCCGCCACCAGCGCTGCGCGGCGGTGTGGTTGTTCTTCTCCACCACGCCCTTGCGGTTGCCCGAGCGCGGCCGGCAGACGATCGCCTGCACGCCATGGTGCTTCGCGAACGCCGCGAACTGCGCCGTCAGATCGCCCGAGGTCGGATCGAGCACGGTCCGCATCCGGTCGAAGCGCCAATCGCGCGTCAGCCCGCCCAGCAGGCCCAGCACGGTCGTCATCGCGGCCAGCAAGTGCGGCAGGTCCATCGAGGGCGAGAGCGCCGCCCGCCAGACGCCCGAGTGGGCGAGCGAGCCGACCAGCGCGTAGGCGCGCTTGGTCGGGAACGCCCAATCGGCCGGCGGGTCGGGCAGCTCGACCCAGTCGAACTGCGTCTCCTCGCCCGGCGGGTGCTCGATGATCGCGTTCGCCCGCTTCGTGACATGCGCGCACGCGACGCACGCGGGACGCAGCCCACGGGCCCGGATCTGCCGCGTGAGCGTCGGGTACGAGCCCGAGAACCCGAGCCCGACGAGCTCGTCGAACAGCGTCACCGCCCAGAGGTGCGGGTCCTCGGTCAGCCGAGCGGTGACGTAGACGACGAACCCGTCGAACGGGTCCGGCGAGGCACGTTGGCGGACCCCGGGTTGGCGCTCACCGGCGAGGTAGGCGCGGATGGTCTTGCGGTCGTGGTTCGTGCGGCGGGCGATCTCGCTGATCGTCATCCCCTGCCGCTGCAGAGCGTGGATGTCCACGCTGCTCCTCTCTGAGAGCATGAGAAACAGGGCCTCCCTGGGCTGGTGTGCGGTCAGAGACCACCAGCATCCAGGGAGGCCCGCCTCATGCGGCGGAGCGACCCAGAGTGGGGAGATTCGATGAGCAGAACTGAGGAATTTCAGTGAGCGCCGTCACCCCTGCGCGGTGCTCGCAGCGTTCCTGTTCCTCGACGCCGACGCCGCACACGATGGGACGGCACGGAGGAAGAGCACCTTCGAGAACGGGTTCCCTCGCCTGCGCTTGTTCACGCGCCGCCCCGACCCCTCGGGCCGCGAAGAACAGTTCGAGCGGTTCTACCTCTTGCTGCTCGACTCCAACCCATTCCAGCCCTCCATCCGGGCGTTCGAGGTCGACAACCAGGAGCGCGAGATCGACCTCGACGCTGCGCTGGATGACATGATCGAACTGCTCGGTGAGCGCAACTTCGACTTGTACGACGGCACAGAGGGCAGAATCACCAAGCTCTGAGCGATCTATAGCTCATCGGCCACCACCTCGCCCGTCGCGGTGCGACGCACGAGCAGTGTTGCTCCATGGCGGCGGCCGAAGGCGGCAGCCTTACGTTGCGTCTTGCCTGAGCCGGCACTGGCCCCGGCGAGGGAGGCGCCTTGCACAGTGAGCTCGGGAGTGGCGAGTGCCACGACGATGCTCTCCATCCGCCGGGCGAGCCGTTCGCGCCGCATCGCGTACCGGTCCGCGATCGCCGCGTCGGTGGTGAAGCCGAGCGGTCGCACCACCGCAATCACGATCACCCGTTGCGGCTGCGACGTCTCCAGCGCATGCTCCACCAGTCCGGCGGGGTCGCGGTCCTCGGCGTCGATCATCACCGCCACCGTCTCGCCGAACGTGTTGCCGGCGCTGACCGTGCTGCCGGCGATCACCGGCGGCTCCGGTCCGAGCCGCGCCCTGAGACGGCGACGACGAAGGGGGACTCGCTGCTAAGACGGTGAGTCATGGAGCGGGCGTGGCGAAGATGGCGAGTAGTTCCCCGACTTCGTGGTCGGCCGTGAGGTGATGGCGGAAGTGGCGGCGCGGGTCGAGGGTGTAGTGGGTGCGCCGCCCGATGTGGGTCCGGCGAAGGTAGCCGGCATTCTCGAGGTCGTTGAGGATGGTCATTGTCGCTCGGGTGGTGATGCCCGCCTCTGCGGCGATGTCGCTGACCCGCCGGTCGGGGCCGGTGGCCACGGCAAGGAGGACGTGGCCGTGGTTGGTCAGGAACGTCCACCTCGGCCGCTCGGAGGCGGCTAGGAGCTGCGCTGGCTCGGCGGACGGCCGGGTATCCGTACTCTGTGCGGGGCGGGTCATCGTTGTCCTTTCGGGGATCGTGGCGCTGGTGCTTCACCGTGGGCCCGGTTGGGTGGGCAACGGCTCGTCGGGGCCCGGCCGGTCGGGGGCGATCTTGTCTAGCCCGGCCCGTGCCTGGTCGCCGCCTTTGCGGATGCGGGTTGCGTAGCGCCCGCCGGTCCTGGTGTTGGCGACCTCGCCGACCGTGTCGATGCCCCGATCGATCTTGTTGCGGTGCCGAGCCAGGGCCCCGGTGGCGCTGGTGCGGGCCTTGGCGATCATGTCTTTGAGTCCCATGGGGCTCATCTCCTTGGGGTGGTGGGTGAAATCGTTCGGGGGTCAGATGACGTGCATGGTCAGCCAAGGGGAACCCGCCCGTGGCGGTGCCGCAGGCGAGGCCCGGGCCAGGCCGGGCCGGGCCGGGCCGGGATCAGTCGTCCTCTTCCTGCCCGTCCTCCTCCTGGTCCTGTTGTTGTTCCTGTTGGTCCTGCTCTTCGCCGGGGCCGCAGGAGACCGCCATCGTGAGAGGCAGCACTGCGATGGCCAGGCCTGCCGCGGCACGCCGCAATCGACGTGAAATGGATGGTGTGCGTGACATGTCTTTGAGTCCCATGGGGCTCATCTCCTTCGGTGGTGGGGTGAAACTTTCAGCGGGTCGGGGGGTCGGAGGGGGTGGAGCGGCGCCGGGATCCCCACACGGGTTCCAGAGCGGCGTCCTCGGCCTCGGTGGCGACCCGGAACGGCGCCTCGGCCGGGGTGGGCAGTGCCCGGCGGCCCTGGCCACGGGTGGCGCGCAGGCTGGCAACGATGGAGACGGTGATGATCGTGGCGACCACCGCGAGGGAGAGTGTGGTGGGGATGTAGAAGATGTCGATCTTGAGCATCATCTTGATCCCGACCCAGATCAGCACCAGTGCCAGGCCGATCTTGAGGTAGATGAAGCGGTGGATGAGATCGGCCAGCAGGAAGTACATCGCGCGCAGTCCCAGGATTGCGAACGCGTTGGCGGTAAAGACGAGGAACACCTCATCGGTCACGGCGAAGATCGCTGGGATGGAGTCCACGGCGAAGACCACGTCGGTGACCTCGACTAGCACCAGCACCGCCAGCAGCGGGGTGGCCAGCAGCACCCCGCCTCGGCGGACCAGCAGCTTCTGGCCGTGGTAGACCTCGGTCATCGGCACGAAGCGGCGGAAGGCGCGCAGCACGGCGGACTTCTCGGGGTCCAGGTGCTCGTTGCGCTGGCGGATCATCCGGTACCCGGTGTAGAGCAGGAACGCGGCGAAGACGTACAGGATCCAGGCGAAGCTCTGGATCAGCACAGCGCCGGCGGCGATGAAGATGGCGCGGAAGATGAGGGCGCCCAGCACACCGAGGAACAGCACCCGGTGCTGGTACTCCCGCGGGACGGCGAAGTAGCTGAAGATGATCGCCCAGACGAAGACGTTGTCCACGGCCAGCGACTTCTCGATCAGGTAGCCGGCGAAGTACTGCTGGCCGAACTCCGCCCCCCACACGGACCACACGATCACGCCGAAGGCGACGCCGAAGGCAACCCACACGCCGGACCACACGGCCGCCTCCCGCACCCCGATCACGTGGGCGTGGCGGTGGGCGAATAGGTCGATGGCCAGCATCACCAAGATGAAGGCGAGCACCGCGGCCCAGATCCAGAACGGGACATCCATGACAAGACCTTTCGATCGATTTGAATCGCCCCGGGTTCAGTGGAGGGCGAGTTCTCCCAGCATCGGCTGAGGCTGGGAGTTGATCTCACGGTAGTACGCGTTCTCGGCTTGGATCGGTGTGAGGTATCCGATCGAGGAGT
>NZ_JAFCWN010000012.1:0-39370 GCF_049897585.1 Agrococcus sp. TSP3-2-1 | reverse complement strand
GCCAACCGGCCTCTACGGCACCGGCCTCGCCGCCGACGAAGGACTCTGGCAACGCGCAGGCTGGGCCGGACACTCATGACACACCCGAACGCATCCACACGTTTTGGCCAATAACCCGAAGCCGGGCCGCGAACGCCTCTCGGCGGAAGGCCGCTCGCAGCGGCGAATATTGGAGCCCGGGGTTACGCGGCCCGGCTGTTCCAGGGTAGCGAGCGCCGACTCGACACGCCTGGGCGTGCGCTCAGCGCGAACGCGAGGGTGGGATGCGTCAGCGCACGTCGACGACGACGTCCTCGACCTGCGGGTGGCCGTAGACGGAGCGCAGGACGACGAGCTCGGCGTCGACGCCCTCCGGCAGCTGGATGAGCGCCCTCGCGCCCGACAAGGACTCGTCCATCGCGAAGAAGATGTCGTTCTCCGCGGTCGCGAAGATCGTGTCCTCCCACAGGTACTGCTCGCCGTCGGTGCCGATGATCGAGGTGTCGAAGAGGGACGCGAACTTCAGGCTGCCCTCGACGCGCTCGCCGTCGATGAGGACGGCGACGAACCGGGTGCCGCTCTCGGGCGCGCCCGACTCGACCGGCGGGTTCTCCTCGATGCCGGTGATGGCGAACGACCACGAGTCGCCCGCGCCGTCGTCGACCGTCACCGACTCACCGAGCCCGACGTTCGCCTCGCCCGAGGGCGCACCGCTGTCGGGTGCGTCCGCCGACTCGCTCGGCTGCGCGGGGTCAGCGGGCTGCGGGTCGGCCGGCTGCACCGGTGACTGCGGGATGGCGGGTGGCTCGGGAATGCACCCGGTGAGCACGAGCGCGCCGGCGGCCAGGACGAGTGCGGCTGCGAGCGGACGGCGTGCCATGGCGATCTCCGATTCCGGCCGCGACCGGCGCGCGGACCCGGTTCAGCCTACGGCGTCGAGCGCATGCGTCGGGCAGGCTCGGCCGGTCAGGCGAGCGAGTCGTCGCGCCACAGGCGCGCGCACACCCGCAGGTCGTCGGCGACGTCGGTGAGCGCGGCGGCGAGCCGGGTGCGCTCCCGCGCCCGCTCGGGATTCGTCGGCTCGTCGACGTGCGCCGACTCGACGGCCCCCGCGGCGGTCACGACGGCGAAGGCAGCGGCCCGGTCGAGCGCGAGCGCGAAGTCGCCGGTGAAGACCCCGCGGAGGATCGTCTCCGAGAGCGAGCGCAGCTCGTCGGGGCTCGCCGGCGCCGGCACGCCCGCGACGACCGGCGCGGGCGTCTGGAGGGCATCCGCCCCCTGCTGGTAGAGCGCCGCCGCCTCGTCGGCCCGCTGCGTCACGAGCGCGTGCAGCAGGTTGACGCGCCACAGCGCGCCGGGCAGCGAGTGCGGCCGCGCGTGCGACCACAGCTCGGCCACCGTGTCGATGCCGTCCTCGCGCGCGAGCGTCAGGATGCGCTCGACGACCTCGGGGTCGGCCCCGGCGCGCACGCGCGAGAGCAGCGCCTGCGCCGTGTCGGCCGCGAGCTGCAGCCGCAGCACCGGATCGACGTCGCCTTCGACCCGCTCGAACCAGTCGTTCGAGAAGCGAGTCGGGCGGTGGAAGTCGTCGGCCATCGCCCACCATCATCGCGGATGCTGGCTGGGCGCGGGAGGTGCGCCTAGGTCGTGCGCACGATCGCGGGCGGCAGCTTCGGCGCGAGCCGGTGCCACACCTCGATGAGCGCGCTCGCCGCGAGGCCGATCGCGATCGACCACGCGATGATCGGCGTCGGCGGCAGCTGGAACTCGAAGAAGTCGCGCACGAGCGGCACCGTCACCGCGGCGACGAGGCCGGCGATCATGACGCCCACGATGAGCGCCCGCACCGCCGTGAACGGCCGGCAGGCGATGCCGAGCACCCACAGCCCGCCGACGGTGAGCGTGAAGACCGCGGCGGTCTGCACCTGCCGCTCGTCGAGCCCGGCCTCGCGCCCGAGGACCGTCGCGGCGACGACCGAGAGCGCGATCGTGATGCCGGAGGGGATCGTGAAGCGGAGGCTGCGGAAGAGGAAGCCGGGCACGTACCGGGTCGCGGCGGGCATGAGCGCGAGGAAGAAGGCGGGGATGCCGATCGTGAGGCCATCCGTGGCCGAGAGCTGCCGCGGCAGGAACGGGTACTGCATGAGCAGCGCCCCGAACACGAGCGCCATCGTGAAGGCGTACGTCGTCTTCGTGAGGAAGATGCGCGAGACGCGCTCGATGTTCGCGATCACCTGTCGCCCCTCGTCGACGACGCGCGGCAGGTGCGAGAAGCGGCCGTCGAGCAGCACGAGCCGGGCGACGGCCTTCGTCGCCGCAGCGCCCTCCCCCATCGCGATGCCGAGGTCGGCGGTCTTGAGCGCGAGCGCGTCGTTCACGCCGTCGCCCGTCATCGCGACCGTGCGGCCCTGCGCCTGCAGCGCCTCGACGACGCCGCGCTTCTGCCCGGGCGTGACACGGCCGAGCACGTGGTGGTCGGCGAGCACTGCCGCGAGCGCCTCCCGGTCGGCGGGCAGCTGCCGCGCGTCGAACGCGTCGCCCTCGAGCGGCATGCCGACCTGCCGCGCGACGGCGCCCACGGTGCGCGGGTGGTCGCCCGAGAGGATGCGCACCTCGACGCCCTGCTCGCGGAAGTAGTCGAGCGTCGCGGGCGCGTCGTCGCGCACGTGCTCGCCGAACGCGAGCACCGCGACGGGCGCGAGCGGCGGCAGGTCGAGGCGCTCGGCGTCGTCGGCGGTGATGGGATGCGCGGCGCGGCCGAGCACGAGGGCGCGGCGGCCGAGCGCGGCGATCTCGAGCGCGCGGCGGGCGGCCGGGCTCTCGCCGTCGTCGCCGAGCACCGACTCCGGGGCGCCGAGCACCCACGTGCCGCGCGCGCGCCCCTCGTCGAACGCGACGGCGCTCATGCGACGCGCGGAGGAGAAGCCGATCACGGCGCTCGGCCGCAGCGCCGGGTCGGGCAGCAGCGGGCGGATCGCGGCGGCGGTCGCGTTCGCGTTCTCGTCGTGGCCGAACCAGGCGAGCGCGAGCGGCCACGCGCCCGAGGCGCGCTCGAGCGCGGTCGCCGGCACCGCATCCGCCACCGACCCGCCCTCGTCGATCGGCGTCGCCTCGAGCAGCTCGATGTCGCCCTCGGTGAGGGTGCCGGTCTTGTCGAGGCAGATGACGTCGACGCGCGCGAGGCCCTCGACGGCCGCGAGCTCCTGCACGAGCACCTGGCTGCGGGCGAGCTTGACGGCCGCGACCGCGAACGCGATCGACGTCATGAGGATGAGTCCCTGCGGCACCGAGGCGGAGATCGCGGCGATCGCGAGGACGACGGCGTCCTCCCACTCGCCGCTCGCGATCGCCGCCTCCCAGCCGCCGCGCGCCTGCATCTGGCCGTTGAGCACGATCGCGATGAGCGGCAGGAGCGCGATCGAGATCCACTTGACGACCCGGTTGAGGGCGCTGCGCAGCTCGGAGTGCACGAGCGAGAAGCGGCGCGCCTCGGCGGTGAGCTTCGCGGCGAACGAGTCTCCGCCGACGCTCGTGAGCTGCACCGCTGCCGAGCCGGAGGAGACCGCGGAGCCCGAGAGCACGCCGTCGCCCGTGTGCTTGAGCTGCGGCTCCGACTCGCCCGTGAGGAGCGACTCGTCGAGGTCGATGCCGTCGGTCGCGACGATGACGCCGTCGGCAGGCACCTGGTCGCCGCGGCGCAGCAGCAGGATGTCGTCCTGCACGAGCTCCTCCATCGCGACGTCGTGCTCCTCGCCGTCGCGCAGCACGGAGCTGCGGGCGACGTGCAGCAGCGCGAGACGATCGAGCTTGCGCTTCGCGCTGTACTCCTGCACGACGCCGATGAGCACGTTCGAGATCGCGGCGAACGAGAAGAGCGCGTCCTGCCAGCGGCCGAGCACGAGCAGCACCGCGGTGCAGACGGCGATGACGAGGTTGAAGAGCGTGAAGAGGTTGGCCTGCAGGATCGAGACGAGCGAGCGGCTCGAGGCGTTCGCGAGCCGGTTGACGCGGCCGTCGGCGACGCGTTCGGCGACCTCGGCCGCCCTGAGCCCTTGCGCGGGGTCGGTGGTCGAGAGCAGCCGCTGGCGATCGGGATCGCCGACGAGGGTGCCATTGCCCTCGTCGGGCTCTTCGGCGGTGCGGGTCGCGGTGCGCGCGGGCGTGTTCACAGGCTGCGGCTCCCATCGGGTGCGGGGACGCGACAAGCCTGACGGATGGAGGGCTCGCACGACAGGGTGCAGGCCCGAAGATCCGCCTAGCGGTTGACCCTGCCCTCGCGGACCTATCCTGGAGCGGCGGGCCTGTAGCTCAGTCGGTAGAGCATCGGACTTTTAATCCGCTGGTCGTGGGTTCGAGCCCCACCGGGCCCACTGCCGTCGTCGAGGAGGACGACCGTGAAGATCGACCTCGAGCGGGAGCTGGGCGCATACCGCGCGAAGCCGGGCGAGATGCGGTCGCGGACGTGCGCCTCGAGCGGCTCGACGAGGGGCGTTGCGCGCAGCCGCTCCACGTCGGCGCGTTCGACGACGAGGGTCCGGTGCTCGCGCGCATCCACGACGAGAGCCTGCCAGCCGAGGGCCTCCGCCCCCGCGGGCGCCACCACGAGATCTACCTCGGCGACGCCCGCCGGGCCGAGGCGGCGGACGATCCTCCGCCAGCCCGTCGAGCCCGCCTGAGGGCTAGAAGGCGACCTCGATCGTCTCGTTCGACTCGATCACCTCGCGCACCGCGTCGCTCGTGAACGCGTCGATGAGCGCGGCGGTCGCCGCCGAGTCGGCGTCCTCCTCGCGCACGACGACGTGCAGCGCGAAGGTGTCGTCGAGCTCGGTGATGAGGCCGTCGTCCTCGGGGTTGAGCCCGAGCGCCGAGATGTGCGAGGGCCACTGGAAGACGAGGTCGGCCTCCTCGTAGGCCGTGTTGAGCGAGCTGATCGGGATCTGCAGGAACTCGAGCTCCTTGGGGTTGCCGGCGATGTCGTCGACCGTCGCCTCGTAGGGGTCGACCGCCGGGTCGAGCTCGATGATGCCCTCGCTCGCGAGCAGCTTGAGCGCCCGCGCGGTGTTCGACGCGTCGTCGGGGATGGCGACGGTCGCCCCCGTCGGGAGGTCGGCGATGTCGTCGAGGGTCTTCGAGTAGAAGGCGATCACGAAGTTGTAGACCGGCTGCACGCCCGTGAGCGTGCCGTCGTTCGCGGCGTTGAACCCCTCCATGTAGGGCACGTGCTGCGAGAAGTTGGCGTCGATCTCGCCGTCGTTCAGCAGCGTGTTCGCGGTGACGTAGTCGGAGACCTCGACGAGCTCGATCTCGAAGCCGTCGGCGATCGCCTCGCCGGCCGCCTCGACGACATCCGTCATGGGCGACGTGACGGCAGCCACCTGGATGGTCGTCGGCTCGGCGCCGCTCTCGGCGCCTGAGTCGGGGCTGCCCGACTGCTGCGCGCCGCAGCCGGTGAGGAGGAGCGCGGCGGCCGTCGCGGTGGCGAGGAGGGGGGTGGAGCGCATGGGAGCATCCTGCTTTCTTCGGTGGTTGGGGGTCGGGGCGGCTCAGCGGTGGTCGAGCCGCACGGAGATGCGGTGGCCGATGCCCTGCAGCGCGAGCACGCAGATGACGATGACGGCGATGGTGATGTACATGAGCGCGTCGTTGTACTCCTGGTAGCCGTAGCGCATCGCGAAGTCACCGATGCCGCCGCCGCCGACGACGCCGAGCACGGTCGAGTAGGACAGCAGGCTGATCGCGGCGGAGGTCAGCGCGTACACGAGCCCGGAGCGCGCCTCTGGCAGCAGCACGCGCAGCACGGCCTGCGGTACGGTCGCCCCCATCGTGCGCGCGACGAGCGAGATGCCCGGCGGGATCTCTCGCAGGATCTGCTCGACGAGCCGCGCGTAGATCGCGACCGCGACGAAGCACAGCGGCAGGGTCGCAGCCTGCGTGCCGAAGCTCGTGCCCATGACGGCTCGCGTGAAGGGGATGAGGAAGACGACGAGGAGCAGGAACGGGAAGGAGCGGACGATGTTGATGTACATGTTCGCGACCGACCACACCGGCCGGTGCTCGGCGAGGCCGCCGCGGCCGGTGAGGAACACGGTCATGCCGAGCGGCAGCCCGACGAGCACCGCGGCGATGAGCGAGACGACGAGCATGTAGCCGGTCTCGGCGAGCGCCTCCGCCATCGCGTCGCCGTGCTGCGCGAGCAGCTCCGTGATCCACTCCACCTACATCAGCTCCCGGCGCACCTGCTCGCGGTAGCTCGGCATCGACCGGTAGTCGCTGCGGGCCACTGCGAAGAGCTCGCGCACCGCGCCGCGCTCGAGGAGCGCCGCGCGGTCGCAGAGCGCCTTGACGACGTCGAGGTCGTGCGTGATGACGATCACGGTCGAGCCGAGCTCCTCGCGCGCCCGCTCGAGCACGCGCAGCACGTCGGCGGTCGTGGTCGTATCGAGCGACGAGGTCGGCTCGTCGCACAGCAGCAGGGCCGGCCTCGCGACGAGCGCGCGCGCGAGCCCGACGCGCTGCCGCTCGCCGCCGCTGAGCTGCGCCGGGTAGTGGTCGGCGCGGTGGCCGAGGCCGACGAAGTCGAGCATCTCGTCGATCGCCGTCGCCTGCGCCGCGCGCGACGGCCGGGCGCCGCGGGGCCCGAGCTGCAGCGCGAGCGCGACATTGGCGCGCACGGTGCGGCTGCTGAGCAGGTGGATGCCCTGGAAGACGACGCCGAGCTCGCGCCGGAGCTCGCGGAGCCCGCGCCTGTCGAGGGCACCGACGTCGCGGCCGGCGACGGTGACGCGCCCTGCGTCGGGCGCGACGAGTCCGCTCAGCACCTGCAGCAGCGTCGACTTCCCCGCGCCGCTCTCGCCGATGATGCCGAAGATCTCGCCGCGGTGAATCGTGAGGTCGACGTCGTCGAGCGCTGGGCGTGGGTCGTCAGCGCTCCGGTATCGCTTCGAGACGGCGGCGAGCTCGACGATCGGCGCGCCGCTCGCTTGCATGGTCCGTCCGCTTCCCGTCATCGGCGGCGCCCGCCGATCGCTATTTCTGTACCGGGATCAACTATAGCGTCGCGGGCATGCGGTTACCGCCCTTGGCCTGCCGGGGCGGCGATGCGCGAGGGTCAGAGCCCGGCGACGCGGAGGATCGAGCCGTCGGTGACCGAGACGAAGACCTCGCCGCCGTCCTCGAACGAGACCTGCCACGCCTGCGCGCCGCCCTCGTCCTCGAGCGAGGCGTCGTCGAACGCGCTGCCCTCGCCGATCTCGTCGGCTGCTGCCTCGAGCGCCTCGACGAGCGTGATGCCGGCGGCGTCGAGCGCGGCGCGGTCGTCGGCGTCGACCTCCTCGGCGTCGTCGGAGGTCGAGACGATCGACGAGCCGTCGCCGCTCACGATGACCGTGATCTGGCGGGTGCCGTCGGCGATGTCGACCTCCCAGGCGCGATCCTGGTCCTCGTCGTCGATCTCGTAGGCGACGCCGCCGGTCTCCTGCTCGGCGCGCTCGATCGCGGCGATGGCCGACTCGATGCCCTCGATGCCGCGACCGGACTCGCTCGGCTCGGCGCTCGAGCCGCTGCCGCTCTCGCTCGCGTCCGGTGCCGCCGAAGTCGCGACCGGCTCGGCCGAGCGCTGGGGCTGCTGATTGCCGCCCCCGCCGCTGCACGACGCGAGCGCGAGGGTGCCCGTCGCGGCGACGGCGATGAGGAGGGGGGCGCCCAGCTTCGAGTCGATGGCCATGCGCACGACGGTAGCCACGGCGGGTGGGAGCCCCGTGGGAGCGGACTGGGAGGTCAGATGCCGCCGCCTCAGATGCCGACGCCTCAGATGCCGACGCCTCAGATGCCGACGGGCGCGATGCCCCAGCGGCCTCGCCACGACTCCCCCGGCTCGAGCCAGACGAGCCCGTGACCGGAGTTCAGCGCGTTCGCCGGCGCGCTCATCGGCTCGACTGCGACCGCGTGCCGCGTGCCGTCCGGGGCGGGGAACTCGCGCGGCGTGAAGACGACCGTGTAGGGGTAGGCGTCGTCCTGCCACAGCTCGACGCCGCGCCCGCGCTCGTCGAGCAGCGAGGAGGTCGCGACGCCGTCGATGAAGTCGAGCCCGCCGTAGTTGTGGTCGACGTCGAGCTCCGACAGCCGTCGACCTGCCCGCAGGTCGGGCGCCGACGCATCCATCGCATCGACGAGGGTCTCCTCGGTCGGGATGAGGTCGACCGCGTTGAAGACGCGCTCGGCGGGCACGGTGAGGGTCAGCTCGTCGGCCGGCGTGCCGCCGACGGCGAGGAACGGATGCGCGCCGCACGCCCACGGGGCGCGCTCGGTGCCGGCGTTGATCGCCTCGTGCGTGACGACGAGCCCGTCGTCAGTGAGCTCGTACGCGACGAACGTGTCGATCAGGAACGGGAAGCCGGCCTGCGGGTAGATCGTGGCCTGCAGCAGCACCCGTGAAGCGGTCTGCTCGAGCAGCCGGTAGGGCGCGAAGCGCAGCAGGCCGTGGCTCGCGTTGCCCTTGTCCCGCTCGGTGATCGGCAGCCGCTGGACCTCGCCGCGCAGCCGCCAGTCGCCGCCCGCGACGCGCCCGCCCCACGGGGCGAGCACGATGCCCTGCGCCTTCGCCGGCCGGGCGTCCTCCGGGAAGGGCTCGATGAGGTCGAGCCCCTCGATCGTGAGCTCTCGCAGGCCCGCGGCGACCTCGGTGACCGTGGCGCGCATCCGCTTGCCCTCGACGTCGTGGGCGATCGTGAACTGCTGTCCCGTGGGTGGCCGCATGCCGCGAGCATAGGAGATGCCCGAGCGCCACTTCTCGGGTGTCCCCCACTTCTCCCGGCGAGCCGGTGTATCTTCCGACCAACGGCCCGGCAAGGGTGCCGGACCGCCCCCTTCGCGGGGTTCGGTCGAAAGGCATGAGATGACGAGCAGAAGGTTGGGTGCGGGTGCTGCGGCGCTCGCGGCGACGCTGGCCCTGACGGCGTGCGGCGGCGGTGGCGGCGGCTCCGCCGATGCCGCGGAGTTCTCCACCGAGTTCTCGGGCACCGTGAGCGCGTGGGGCTTCGAGAACGCCGACGACGTCGGCCAGTCGCGGCTGGATCACGCCGAGGCCGTGCTGGGCGAGTCCGACACGACGATCGAGATCGACGCGACGGCGTTCGACGCGCAGAAGTTCACGACCCTCGCGGCGTCGGGCGACGTGCCCGACGTCGTGCAGATGGACCGCAACTTCGTCGCGACCTACGCGGCGCAGGGGCTCATCACGCCGCTCGACGCGTGCTTCGCGGTCCACGGCATCGACCCGGACGACCGCTGGTACGAGCAGGTCGTCGATGACGTCGAGTGGAACGACCAGGTCTGGGGCGTGCCGCAGTTCTACCAGCCGCCGGCCGTGCTGCTGAACATGCGCGTCCTGAACGACGCGGGCGTGACCGAGGAGGAGATCGACCCGTCGAATCCCGACGCATTCATCGCGGCGGCGGAGCGCATGACGACGCTCGAGGGCTCGACGCCCACGCGCATCGGCTTCGACCCCCAGGGCGTCTCGAAGGCCGCGCTGTGGATGATGAGCTTCGGCGGCGGGATCATCGACGACGACGGGATGCCGACGCTCAACCGCGCCGAGAACATCGAGGCGGTCGAGTTCCTGCAGGAGCTCTACGACGCGCAGGGCGGATACGCGAACGTCAAGAGCTTCGTCGACTCCTTCGACGTCTTCGGCGACGGCAACTCCTACGTGAACGACACCGTCGGCGCCGCCATCTGGGACCAGTGGTACCCGAACGTGCTGACCGCCTACGCGGGCGAGATCGAGATCGCCGCCGTGCCGATGATGGCGCAGGACGGCGAGCCCATCACGGCCGCGTCGGGCCAGGCGTTCGTCATCCCGGCGAACGCGCAGAACCCGTCGGCCGGCTGCGCGTGGGCGCTCGAGCTCACCTCCCCCGAGGCGTGGCAGGCCGCGGGCGAGGCGCGCGCGGAGACGACCGCGTCGAACCCCGACCGCCAGGGCATCAACACGGGCCTCTTCACGGGCTCGCCCGACGTCGACCAGGACCTGCGCGAGCAGTTCGCCGACGCGGCGGGCTTCGAGGGCTTCGACGACGTCATCTCGACGTACTACGAGGTCGCCGCGGAGGGTGAGTCGTTCGGGGCATCGCCCGCCGGTCAGCAGATCCAGTCGGAGCTGCAGAACGCCGTGACGTCGGCGCTGCTGGGCGAGTCGAGCGCTGAGGAGGCGCTCTCGCAGGCTCAGGACGCGGCGATGCGCGCGCACGAGCAGGTGGCCGGCGGCCAGTAGCCGCAGGCACCGAGGGAGGGGCGCTCGACCTGCCGGTCGGGCGCCCTCTCGCGTCCCGGTCCGGCGACTCAACCCTCCGCGAGCAGCGTCGGCGTGATGCCGTGCCGATCACCGCCGGTTGCGCGCATCGCTCCACCGCGGTCACCCGCGGAGGCCGACGGTCAGCCCTTGCGGCCGGTCGTCGCGATGCCCGTGATGAACGAGCGCTGTCCGAACGCGAACAGGATGAGCATCGGGATCGTGACGATCACCGCGGCCACCATCACGTACTGGTAGTCGCCCTGCCCGCCCGCGGTCGGGCTGTACTTCGTCATCGCGCTCGCGATGCCGAGCGGCACGGTGTAGCCCTCTTGCGTACCCGTGTTGAGGTAGATGAGCGCCGCCTGCAGGTTGTTCCAGCTCGCCTGGAACTCGAACAGCAGGATGATCACGAACGACGGCACCGACAGCGGCATCGCGATCCGCCAGAACTGTCCCCACGCGCTCAGCCCGTCGAGCTTCGCCGCCTCGAACAGCTCCCGCGGCAGGCCGAGGAAGAACTGCCGCTGCAGGAAGATGTAGAACGCCGAGCCGAAGAGGTTCGCGCCCCACAGCGGCACGTGCGTGCCGACGAAGCCGAGCTGGTTCCAGATGAGGTACTGCGGCACGAGCGTGACCGCGCCCGGCAGCATCATCGTCGCGAGCACGACCCCGAAGAGGATGCCGCGTCCCGGGAAGCGGTAGTAGGCGAAGCCGAAGGCGACGAGCGAGCTCGACACCGCGACGAGCACCGCGGCGAGCACGGCGATGAAGATGCTGTTGCCGATCCAGTTCGCGAGCGGCATCTCCTCGAACGCGACGAGGTAGTTCTCGGGCACGACGGTGTTGGGGATGAGCCGGTTGTCGAAGACCTCGCCGCGCGGCTTGAGGCTCGCCGCGACGAGCCACGCGAGCGGGTACATGAACAGCGCAGCGAACAGCAGCAGCAGCACCCAGCGCACGACCTGGCCCACCCAGCCCATGGGCGTGAGCGACTGACCGCGCGCATCCCCGAACCACTTCTTGCGGCGGCGCACCTGCACGTCCTCGGGCGGCACCTCGGCGATCGCCCCGGCGGCCTGGACGGTCTTGATCGACGTCTGCGAAGCCATCTCAGCGCTCGCTCTCGTAGTAGACGAACCGGTTCCCGACTCGCACCTGGATGAGCGAGATCGAGACGATGATGACGAACAGCAGCCACGCCATCGCCGACGCGAAGCCGAAGTCGAACTGCCGGAACGCCTGCTGGAACAGGTAGATCGCGTAGAACAGCGACGCATCCGATGCCCCTTGCACCTGATCTCGATGGAAGAGCAGGAACGCCTGGTCGAAGACCTGGAACGCGGCGATCGTGAGCACGAGCACGTTGAAGAACACCGCGCCCGAGATCATCGGCAGCGTGATGTTCCAGAAGCGCCGGAGCGGTCCCGCGCCGTCGACCTCAGCGACCTCGTAGAGCTCGGTCGGCACGTTCTGCAGCGCGGCGAGGAAGATGACCATCGTGCCCGCGACGCCCCACAGCGTCATGAGCACGATCGATGGCTTGACCCAATCGGGGTCGAGCAGCCATTGCGGCCCCTGGATGCCGATCGCCGCGAGGCCGCGGTTGATCGCGCCCTGGTTGCCGTTGAGGAGCAGCAGGAACATGGATGCGGTGGCGACCGTCGGCGTCATCTTCGGCAGGTAGAAGACGGTGCGGAAGAAGCCCGCGCCGCGCCGCACGCTGTTGAGCAGCATCGCGAGGCCGAGCGCGAGCACGATCTCGAACGGCACCGCGAGCACGGCGTAGAACAGCGTGTTGCTGAGCGAGCCGATGACCTTCGGATCCTCGAACAGCCGCTCGTAGTTCGCGAAGCCGGCCGGCCGCGCGGTGTTCGTCGCGAGCTGGTAGTAGCTGAACGAGATGACGAGGCTGTAGACCATCGCGCCGAGCGTGAAGACGAGGAAGCCGATGATCCAGGGCGAGATGAAGAGATAGCCGGCGACCGCCTCCTTGCGGCGGAGCCGGCCCAGCTTCTGCTTCGGCGCCTTCGGCGCGCGCGCTCGGCGCTTGCCGGGCCCGGCATCGGCGGTGGTCGTCATCGATCCCCCTCCCATCGGGGGTCGATCTCAGGACTGGGACTGTCCCCCTGAGAAGCGGTTCTACTTCACTTCTCTGGGAGGAGCAACGATTCCGCCGCTTCCCGTTCGCGAGCGCCGCTCAGCACTCGGAGCACTTCTCCAGGGAAGACGATCGAGGATGCTCCTAGCGCAGGTGCGCGGGATGGCGGGGGTGACGCTGGTGCGGGCGGGGACGGGAGCGGTGACGGGGTCGACGACCGGGGAGGTCGCGACCGGGCTGCGAGCGGATCGCCGGACGATCCGCGTCGCCTCGGTGCCCGCCTCGCACGTGTACGTGCACCACCTCGCGCCGGTGCACGACGACGACGACGAGCCGCGCATCGAGCGGCTCGCCGACCCGGATCCCGACGACCCCGCGAGACCCGCGGGCGCCAAGTGGTGGCCGCCGACGATGCTCGAGCCCGCCTGGGTGCGCGCGCATCCGGAGTTCGACGTCATGCACCTGCAGTTCGGCTTCGACGCCCGCACGCCCGCGCAGCTCGAGGAGCTCGTCGAGGCGCTGCGCGAGACGGGGCGCCCGCTCGTCTACACCGTGCACGACCTCCGCAACCCGCACCACGAGAGCCGCGACGCGCACGATGCGCAGCTCGACGTGCTCGTGCCCGCGGCGGATGCGCTCGTCACCCTCACGCCGGGAGCCGCGGCCGAGCTCCGTCGCCGCTGGGGCGTCGAGGCGCTCGTGCTCCCCCACCCGCACGTCGTCGACCTCGAGACGATGCGCACGGCATCCGCTCGCCGTCCGAGATCGGCCGGGGATCCGTTCCGGATCGGCGTGCACGTCAAGAGCCTGCGCGCGAGCATGAACCCGCTGCCTGTCATCCGCGCGCTGAGCGAGATCGTCCGCGAGCTGCCGGGCGCGGTGCTGCAGGTCAACGGCCACACCGACGTGCTGCGACCGGGCGAGCGGTACGACCGGCCGCTCGCCGAGCTCCTCGAGCAGCAGGCCGCGGCGGGGCTGCTCGAGCTGCACGTGCACGACTTCCTCGACGACGCGGCGCTCTGGGCGTACCTCTCATCGCTCGACGTGTCGGTGCTGCCGTACCGCTTCGGCACGCACTCGGGCTGGCTCGAGGCGTGCCGCGACCTCGGCACGGCCGTCATCGCGCCCGATTGCGGCTACTACCGCGAGCAAGGGCCCGTCTTCGAGTACCGCAACAGCGACGACGGCTTCGACCCCGACTCGCTGCGCGCGGCCGCGCTCGCCGCCCATGCCGCGGGTTCGCCGCCTCCCGCGCGCATCGAGGACCGCGTCGCCGAGCGCGACGCCGTCGCCCGCGCGCACGCGCGGCTCTACGAAGAGCTCGTGCGGTGAGCGGGCTGCGCATCTGCCTCATCGCCTCGAGCCGCTTCCCGGTCGCCGAGCCGTTCGTCGGCGGGCTCGAGGCGCACACGCACGCGCTCACGCGCGCGCTCATCGAGCGCGGGCACTCGGTGACGCTCTTCGCCGGCGAGGGATCCGACCCCGCGCTCGGCGCCGAGACGCTCATCGCCGAGCCGTTCGAGCCCTCGCCCGGCGCGCGCCGCGACATCGGCGCGCCGCCGCTCCAGTGGATGCAGGAGCACCACGCCTACCTCGCGCTGTGCCTCGAGCTCGCCGCGAGCGGCGCCGACCGCTTCGACGTCATCCACAACAACTCGCTCCACCACCTGCCGGTCGCGATGTCGAGCGCGATCCAGGTGCCGATGCTCACGACGCTCCACACGCCGCCGACGCCGTGGCTCGAGTCGGCGCTCCCCTACGCCTCCGAGCGCTCGCGGTTCGTCGCGGTGAGCGGCTTCACCGCGCGGCAATGGCAGGACTCGGTGCGCGCCTCGGTCGTGCTCAACGGCGTCGACACCGCGCGGTGGCAGCCCGGTCCCGGCGGCGGGCCGGCGATCTGGTTCGGCCGGCTCGTGCCCGAGAAGGCGCCGCACCTCGCGCTCCGGGCGGCGCAGCTCGCGGGCATGCCCCTCGACCTCGCGGGCCCCGTGCTCGACGACGCGTACTTCGACGCCGAGGTCGCCCCGCACCTCGGCGCGCGCGACGGGGGCCCGCGCATCCGCTACCTCGGCCACCTCGGCTCCGAGGCGCTCGTCGAGCGCGTCGGGCTGGCCTCGGTGACCGTCGTGACGCCGTCGTGGGACGAGCCGTACGGCCTCGTCGCCGCCGAGTCGATGGCGACGGGCACGCCGGTCGCGGCGCTCGCGCGCGGCGGGCTCACCGAGGTGATCTCGCCCGAGAGCGGCCGCTTGTGCCAGACGGAGGACGCCGCCGAGCTCGCGCGGGCGATGCGGGAGGCGAGCGGGCTCTCGCGAGTCGAGACGCGCGCGCACGCGGTCGCCCACTGCTCGATCGAAGCCATGGTCGACGCCTACGAGCGCTGCTACGCGTCGCTCGCGGACGAGCGGCGCGCGGCGTGATCGGCTGCTACATCCACCACCACGGGCGCGGCCACCTCTCGCGCGCGACCGCCATCGCGACGGCGCTCGACCGGCCGGTCACGGGGCTCTCGAGCCTGCCGGCGCCGCCCGACTGGCCCGGCGAGTGGGTGCAGCTGCCCGCCGACGATCCCGACGGCGCGGCCCTCGACGCCGACGCGCACGGCCGCCTGCACTGGGTGCCGCTCCAGCACCCGGGGCTCCGCGCCCGCATGGCGCGCATCGCCCGGTGGATCGATGAGCGCCGCCCGGCGGCGCTCGTCGTCGATGTCTCGGTCGAGGTCGCGCTGCTCGCGCGCCTGCACGGCGTGCCGGTCGTCACCGTCGCGATGCCCGGGCTCCGCGACGATGCCGCGCACGAGCTCGGCTACGCGATCTCCGCTGCGGTCATCGGCGCTTGGCCGCCGGAGGCCTCGCCGCTCCGCGGGTCGCCCGAGCTCGGCTCGCGCGTGCGCGCCGTGGGGGCGATCTCCCGGTTCGCGCCGATCGAGGCCCCAGCCCGGGGGGCGCCCCGACGGGTCGTCGTGCTCGGCGGCGCGGGCGGCGACACGTTCACAGCGGATGCGGTCGCTCGCGCCCGCGAGGAGGCTCCCGAGTGGGCATGGACGCACCTCGGCGCGAACGGGTCGTGGACGGACGATCCGTGGTCGGCGCTGCAGGGCGCATCCGTCGTCGTCACCCACGCGGGCGAGAGCGCGATCGCCGAGGTCGCCGCCGCGCGTCGAGCCGCGATCGTGATCCCGCAGGAGCGGCCGCACGACGAGCAGCGCTCCACGGCAGCGGTGCTCGCCGACGAGCGGTGGCCCGCGATCGTGGTGGGCGACTGGCCCGCGTCTGGCTGGTCCGCACTGCTCGAGCGCGCGGCCGCGCTCGACGGCGGCGCATGGCGGGTGTGGAACGACGGCCGCGGCGCCGAGCGCGCCGCCGCCGTGATCGCCGCCGCGGCCGATCGAGGGGCTGCGCGATGACTCGCGTCGCCGTCATCACGATCGCCCACGGGCGGCACGACCACTGGGCACTGCAGCAGGCCGCGCTCGAGCGCTCCGAGCGCCGGCCGGATGAGCGCATCCTCGTCACGATGGACGACCCGTCGCTCGCGAGCGCCGCGCGGGAGGCGGGCGACGTGCGCGTCGTCGAGACCGACGGCGACGAGCACGGGCTGCCGCTCGCGCGCGCCCGGAACCTCGGCGCCCGAGCGGCGCTCGACGCCGGGGCTGATGTGCTCGTGCTGCTCGACGTCGACTGCCTGCCGGCGCCCGGGCTCGTCGACGCCTACGCGCGCGCCGCCGCCGCCCCCGAGACGAGCGGCCGCCTGCTCTCGGGCCCCGTCACCTACCTCGATCCCCCGCCGCCCACCGGCTACGACCTCGACCGGCTCCCCTCGCTCGACCGGCCGCACTCCGCACGCCCCGCGCCGGCACCCGGCGAGGTCGTGCTCGGCGGCACGCACGACCTGTTCTGGTCGCTGTCGTTCGCGCTCACCGCAGGCACCTGGCGCCGCATCGGCGGCTTCCACGAGGGCTACGTCGGCTACGGCGGCGAGGACACCGACTTCGCGTGGACGGCGCGGGAGCGCGGCATCCCGATGGCGTGGGTCGGGAGCGCCCGGGCCTACCACCAGCACCACCCGATCGAGGACCCGCCGCGGCGCCACCTCGACGCGATCCTGCGCAACGGCGCGGTCTTCCGCGCCCGCTGGGGTGCGTGGCCGATGCGGGGCTGGCTCGACGCCTTCGCCCGGGAGGGGCTCGTCGAGCGCACCGCGAGCGGCGACTACCGGCGCACCCCGCGGGACTGACGCGCGCGGCCTATGCCACGCATCCGCGTGCCCCCGCTGGGATTCGAACCCAGACTGCGCGGAGTTTAAGTCCGCTGCCTCTGCCGGTTGGGCTACGGGGGCGAGGGCGCTCTGCGCCCGCTCCAACGCTAGTCGGCACCCCGCTCGACCACGGCCGCGAAGCGCTCGGGCAGCAGCACGTTGTCTCCCGCGCCGCGGAAGAGCGGCGCGATCTCCTCGGGCGTGAAGCCGGCGATGCCGCAGCCGATCTCGGTGACGAGGAACTCGAGCTCGGGATGCTCGGCGGCGAAGCCGAGGAACGTCGCGACCTCGCGCTCGATGACGCCGAGGCCGCTCATCCTGTCGATCGCGTACGACTGCCCGTGCAGGCCGTGGCCCTCGCCCCAGACCGCGCCGAAGCGCTCCACGGCCGTGCGCGCGGCACCGGCCCCGTGCATCCCCTCGGCATTCGAGCCGAAGACGAAGACCTGCTGCGGTTCGAGGGACTCGACCCTGTTCGGCGACGTGCGCATGCCCCTACGGTACGCGGCTACCCTGACGCCATGACCGTCCACGAGCGCGCCACGATCATCCCGCTGCCCGACCGCGAGCCTCGCGTGCCGGAGAGCGCGCTCGTGATGCCCGGCGCCGTGATCGCCGGCGCGGTCTCGCTCGGCGAGCGCGTCGGCATCTGGCCCGGCGCGTCGCTGCGCGCCGAGGAGGAGGCCGTCACGATCGGCGACGACTCGAACGTGCAGGACAGCTGCTCGCTGCACGTCGACCAGGGCTCGCCGCTCACGATCGGCGCGCGCGTCTCGCTCGGGCACAACGCGGTCGTGCACGGCTGCACCGTCGACGACGACGTGCTCATCGGCATGCACGCGACCGTCATGAACGGCGCGCACATCGGCAGCGGCACGATCATCGCCGCGGGCGCGCTCGTGACCGAGGGCACCGTCGTCCCCCAGAACTCGCTCGTCGCGGGCGTGCCGGGCAGGGTGCGCCGCGAGACGACGGAGGACGAGCGGCGCGCGATCGCGAGGAACGCCTCGACCTACTCGGAGCGCATCCGCCTCTACGTCGACGCCTTCGGTCGGTCGTAGCTCTGGCGTGCGGAGCGGGCGGATGCGTAGGCTCGGCCCGACCGGAGGGAGCGGCATGGCGATCGAGGCGACGGGCACCGTGACCGAGCACGGCGAGAGCGCGGAGCTCGTGCTCGAGCGCCGCGTCGCGCACGACGCGCTCGCCGTCTGGCCGTACTTCGCGGAAGCGCGCGAGCTCGGGATGTGGTTCGGCGGCTACGCGGGCGACCCCGACTCGGGTGAAGTGGTCGTCTCGATGAGCGCCGAGGAAGGCGACGCGACGATCGCGGTCGAGATCCTCGACTGCGCCGCGCCCGAGCACCTCGCGGTGCGCACGCACGACGAGCACGGCTCGTGGAGCCTGGAGGTCGAGCTCATCGACGGCGGGCACGAGCAGGGCTCGGGCACGACCGTGCGCTTCACGCACCACGACGTCGCGCTCGCGGCGCTGCCCGACATCGGACCCGGCTGGGAGTGGTACCTCGACCGGCTCGTCGCCGCGCTCGGCGGGCAGCCGATGCCCGAGTGGGACGACTACTACCCGGCGCTGCGGGAGGCGTACACGCGCTGACGGCGGGCACTCCCTTCCCGCTGGTCGAGCAGCCGCCGCCCCCTCCCGCTGGTCGAGCAGCCGCCGCCCCTCCCGCTGGTCGAGCAGCCGCCGCCCCTCCCGCTGGTCGAACAGCCGCCGCCCCTCCCCGCTGGTCGGGTAGCCGCCGCCCCTCCCGTTGGTCGAGTAGCCCGCGCCCCTCCCCGCTGGTCGAGTAGCCGCCGCCCCTCCCGTTGGTCGAGCAGCCGCCGCCCCTCCCGTTGGTCGAGTAGCCCGACCGCAGGTCGGGCGTATCGAGACCACGTCGCTCCCGTCTCGATACGGGCCTGCGGCCCTACTCGACGAGCGGAAGAGGCTCGCGCCTACCGCGAGGCGGCCGCCTTCTCCGCCATCTGCACGACGTTGTCGAGCAGCATGACGCGCGTCATCGGGCCGACGCCGCCCGGCACGGGCGAGATCCAGCCGGCGACCTCGCGCACGCCCGGGTCGACGTCGCCGAGCAGCTTGACCTTGCCGGTCTCGGCCGAGAGCCCGCGCGTGATGCCCACGTCGAGCACGGCCGCGCCGGGCTTGACCCAGTCAGCCTTGATGAGCCCCGGCACGCCGACCGCCGCGACGACGATGTCGGCCTCCCGCACCTGCGCCGCGAGATCCGGCGTGCGCGAGTGGCAGAGCGTCACGGTCGCGTCGATGCCCTTGCGCGTCAGCAGCAGCCCGAGCGGGCGGCCGACGGTGAGCCCACGGCCGACGATCGCGACCGTCGCGCCCGCGATCTCGATGTCGTGCCGGCGCAGCATCTGCACGATGCCCGCAGGCGTGCACGGCAGCGGCGACTCGATCGGGCCGTCGACGCCGAGCACGAGCCGCCCGAGGTTCTCGGGGTGGAGGCCGTCGGCATCCTTCGCCGGGTCCATGAGCCCGAGCATCGCGTGCTCGTCGTGCCCCGCCGGCAGCGGCAGCTGGATGATGTAGCCCGTCACCTCGCGCGCGCTGTTGAGGTCGCGGATCGCGGCCTCGACGTCGGCGCTCGACGCGCTCGAGGGCAGATCGACGCGGATCGACTCGATGCCCACCTCGGCGCAGTCGCGGTGCTTGCCCTTGACGTACGACTGGCTGCCCGGGTCGTCGCCGACGAGCAGCGTGCCGAGCCCGGGCGTCACGCCCTTGCCGCGCAGCACGTCGACGCGCTCGCGCAGCTCGTCCTTGATCGCGGCCGCGGTGCGGTTGCCGTCCAGGACCCGCGCCGTCATCGGTCGACGCTCGAGCCGAGCTCGTGCACCGCCTCCGGCTGCCCGGAGGGACCGACGCCAGGGTAGAGCGGGAACGCCTCGGCGAGCTTCGCCACCCGCGCGCGCAGCGCATCCGCATCGGCCTCCGGCAGCAGCGCGAGCGCGATGATGTCGGCGACCTCGGTGAACTCCTCGTCGCCGAAGCCGCGCGTCGCGAGCGCGGGCGTGCCGATGCGGAGGCCGCTCGTCACCATCGGCGGGCGCGGGTCGTTCGGCACCGCGTTGCGGTTGACGGTGATGCGGATGTCGTGCAGGAGGTCCTCGGCCTGCTTGCCGTCGATCGCGGCGTCGCGGAGGTCGACGAGCACGAGGTGCACGTCGGTGCCGTCCGAGCGCACGGTGATGCCCGCATCCCGCACGTCCTGCTGCATGAGGCGCTCGGCGAGGATGCGCGCGCCGCGCAGGGTGCGCTCCTGGCGCTCCTTGAACTCCTCGGAGCCCGCGAGCTTGAACGCGGTCGCCTTCGCGGCGATGACGTGCATGAGCGGGCCGCCCTGCTGGCCGGGGAAGACCGCGGAGTTCAGCTTCTTCGCGATGTCGGCCTCGTTCGTGAGGATGAAGCCCGAGCGGGGGCCGCCGATCGTCTTGTGCACGGTCGACGAGACGACGTGCGCGTGCGGCACGGGGTTCGGGTGGAGGCCCGCGGCGACGAGGCCCGCGAAGTGCGCCATGTCGACCCACAGGAGCGCGCCGACCTCGTCGGCGATCTCGCGGAAGGCGGCGAAGTCGAGCTGGCGCGGGTAGGCCGACCAGCCGGCGATGATGACCTTGGGCTTGTGCTCCTGCGCGAGGCGGCGCACCTCGTCCATGTCGACGCGGCTCGTGGCCTCGTCGACGCCGTAGGCGACGATGTCGTAGAGGCGGCCCGAGAAGTTGATCTTCATGCCGTGCGTGAGGTGGCCGCCGTGGTCGAGCGAGAGGCCGAGGATCGTGTCGCCCGGGCGGGCGATCGCATGCAGCACAGCCGCGTTCGCGGTCGCGCCCGAGTGGGGCTGCACGTTCGCGAACTCGGCGCCGAAGAGCGCCTTCGCGCGCTCGATCGCGAGCGACTCGGCGACGTCGACGTGCTCGCAGCCGCCGTAGTAGCGGCGCCCCGGGTAGCCCTCGGCGTACTTGTTCGTGAGCACCGATCCCGCGGCCTCGAGCACCGCGACGGGCACGAAGTTCTCGCTCGCGATCATCTCGAGGTAGTCGCGCTGGCGGTCGAGCTCGAGCTGCAGCACCGCGGCGATCTCGGGATCGACCTCCGTGAGCGGCGAGTTGAACGTGGAGGGCAGGCGGTCGGTCACGGTTGCTCCTTCGCTGGGGCGCTGGCGCGCGTCGCTGGTTCGGATGCCCAGGCGCGCGGCGGCTGCTCGGCCGCTCCCCGGTGGTGCTCCACCATTGCGCCAGTCACGGCCGCTCCCATCGTACCCGCGCGCGGATGGCGACGACGGATGCGTGGGGTGAGGGAAGTTCGTTGACAAGGCAGTGCTCGCGGCCGGATGCTGGCGCGACCAGTCCGACGAAGAAGGAGCACTGCATGAGCGTCATCGATCTGACCGGCAAGGTCGCCGTCATCACCGGCGGCGGCAGCGGCATCGGCCGCGCCACCGCCCAGCTGTTCGCCGAGCTCGGCGCGAAGGTCGTGGTGAGCGACATCGCCCAGACCGCCGACGAGACCGTCGCGAGCATCGAGGGGGCCGGGGGCACCGCATCCGCCATGATCGGCGACATCGGCGACGTCGCCGTCGCCGACTCGGTCGTCGCAGCGGCAGTGGAGCGCTACGGGCGGCTCGACGTGCTCGTCAACAACGCGGGCATCATGGACCACTTCGCGGGCGCCGCGAACGTCGAGGATGCGCTGTGGGACCGCATCATGCGCGTGAACCTCGACGCGCCGTTCTACCTGACGCGAGCGGCGCTCAAGGTCATGCTGCCGCAGGGCTCTGGCTCGATCGTCAACGTCTCGAGCGCCGCGGGCATCCGCGGGGCCGCGGCGGGCGCGGCCTACACGGCCTCGAAGCACGGGCTCGTCGGCCTCACGCGCAACACCGCCTACATGTACGGCAAGCAGGGCATCCGCGCGAACGCGATCTGCCCGGGCGGCGTCGCGACCAACGTCATGACCGAGGACGTGCAGCGCGGCATCGACCACGATGGCCTCGCCGCGCTCGGGCCGATCCACCAGGGCGCGCTCCGCAACGCCGAGCCGATCGAGCAGGCGAACCTCGCCGCGTTCCTCGCGTCGGATGCCGCTTCGAACGTCAACGGCGCGATCATCCCGAACGACGGGGGCTGGGCCGCGGGCTGAGCACCTCCCCTGCCGCCGGGCGCTCCGGCGGAGGCGCTCGGCGGACCCCTTCTCGGCAGCGGGACCCGAGATCTCGGGTCCCGCTGCCGAGAAGGGGTCCGTGTCCGCTCGCATCGACGGCGCCAGGGCGCGCTGGCGGATGCTCGGGCGTGCTTGGATCAGCGCATGGACGACGGCGACCGCTCCCGCTCGCTGCTGCTCGGCGCGCTCGACGCGCAGCGGCGGCATGTGCTCGCCGCGGTCGACGGCCTGAGCGACGCGCAGCTGCGAGCGGCCGTGCTGCCATCGGGCTGGTCGCCGATCGGGCTCGTGCGCCACGTGACGCTCGGCGGGGAGCGCTACTGGCTGCACACCGTCATGGCGGGCGAGCCGCTCGACTACTGGCCCGCCGATCGGCCGGAGCTCGACGAGGGCCGGCCCGCCGACTGGCGCGTCGAGCCGCACGAGTCGACGGATGCCGTGCTCGCCGAGTACCGTGACGCGATCGCGCGCTCCGACCGGATCCTCGCCGAGCTGCCGCTCGACGCCTCGCCTCGGCACCGCGAGCCCGACTGGCCGGCGGAGCGCTTCGCCGATCTCGAGGCGGTGCTGCTGCACGTCATCCTCGATGCGGCGACGCACGCCGGCCACCTCGACGCGGCCCGCGAGCTCATCGACGGCCGCCAGCACCTCGTGCTCTGACCTGCCGCTCCCCACCGCGACGCTTTCGCCGCCGATCGATCCGGACCCGAGGCCGGCAGCGGGACCCGAGTTCTCGGGTCCCGCTGCCGATGTGGGGTCCAGGTCGCCTGTCAGCGGCGCCTAGATCAGGTGGTCGGTGAGGTGGTTCGGCGTGCCGAAGCGGTGCGCCGTGATCGCGATCGCCTGCTCGCGCAGGAACGGCAGCAGCTCGACGCGGCCCGCCTCCGTCACCGGGTGCGACACGATCGCGAGGTCGGGGCGGCCCTCGACCGCCTCCGCGAGCGCCCGCACACCGGCGGCCACCGCGTCGTCGGCCGCGAGGTAGCGGATGCGACCCTGCTCGAGCCGCTGCGCCGAGCGGCGGAAGGCCGCGTCGTCCTCGACCGTCACCGGCACGCCCGCCGCCGCGAGCGCCGCCCGCACCGCGGGCGCCGACTCGATCGCCGTCGACACCCGCACCGAAGCGCCCGCGCGGAGCGCCGCGACGACCGAGCGCGCGAGCTGCGCGACGCGCCCGCCCTCGGCGAGCCGGATCGTCACGCCCGGCATCGGCAGGTGCCGCAGGATGTCGCGCTCGGCCGAGAGGCGCTGCACGTCCTCGGCGACGCCGAGCTCGGCCGCCCACACGTGCTGGTCGGAGCCGGCCGCGCGCCGGAGCGCCGCCGCCTCCTCTGCTGTCAACGAGGCTGGCGCCGTGGCCGTCACCGACGCATCCGACGCCTTGACGAGCGACTCGACGGCGTCGACGATCGCCTGCACCGCCGGCAGCTCGATCGGCGCGGTCTCGCGCGCCTCGGCCGGGCGCCAGTCGACGAGCGGGAAGAGGTAGCTCGGCCCGCCGGCCTTCGTGGTCGGGCCGACGACCGAGCGCTTCCAGCCGCCGAAGGGCTGGCGCTGCACGATCGCGCCGGTGATGCCGCGGTTGACGTAGAGGTTGCCCGCCTGCACCGTGTCGAGCCACTGCCCGATCTCGTCGGGGTCGAGCGAGTGGATGCCGGACGTGAGCCCGTAGTCGACGTCGTTGACGAGCTCGATCGCCTCCTCGAGCGTCTCGACGCGCATGATGCCGAGGATCGGCCCGAAGTACTCGGTGCGGTGGTACTCGCTCCCCCGCTGCACGCCGGCGCGCAGGCCCGGGCTCCACAGCTTGCCGCTCTCGTCGAGCTGCTTCGGCTCGACGATCCACGACTCGCCCTCGCCCAGGGTCGTGAGCCCCTCGAGCAGCTTGCCCTCAGCGGGCGCGACGATCGGGCCCATCTGGCTGTCGGCGTCCCACGGGTAGCCGACGTCGAGCGAGCGCACGCCGTCGACGATCTGGCTGTGCAGGCGCTTCGAGCGGCCCGCCTGGCCGACGAGGATCGCGAGCGACGCCGCCGAGCACTTCTGCCCCGCGTGGCCGAACGCGCTCGCGACGATGTCCTTCGCCGCGAGGTCGAAGTCGGCCGAGGGCGTCACGATGATCGCGTTCTTGCCGCTCGTCTCGGCGAGCAGGTCGAGGTCGGGGCGGATGCGTCGGAAGGCCTGGGCGGTCTCGAACCCGCCCGTGAGGATCACGCGGTCGACGCGCGGGTCGCCGATGAGCTGGTCACCGAGGCTGCGGTCGGCGAACTGCACGAAGTGCAGCACCTCGCGCGGCACGCCCGCCGCCCACAGCGCGTCGAGCATCACGGCGCCCGTGCGGGCCGTCGCGCGCGCGGGCTTGACGATGACGGATGCGCCGGAGGCGAGGGCCGCGAGCGTCGAGCCCGCGGGGATCGCGATCGGGAAGTTCCACGGCGGCGTGACCGCGATGAGCCGCGAGGGCACCGCGACGGCGCCGTCGACGCGGTCGAGGTCGCGCGCCCGCTCGGCGTAGTAGTGGGCGAAGTCGATCGCCTCGGAGACCTCGGGGTCGGACTGGTCGAGCGTCTTGCCGGCCTCGGCCGCCGCGACCTCCATGAGCTCGGCGCGGCGAGCCTCGAGCTCGCGGCCCGCGCGGTGCAGGATCTCGGCGCGCTCGTCGCCCGAGAGCGCGCGCCAGGCGGCGTTCGCCTCGATCGCGGCCTCGATCGTGGCGTCGAGCTCGGCCGCCTCGCGCAGCGTCGCCGCCTCGACGAGGTCGACGCCGAGCTCCGACGCCTTCGCGCGCTCGCGGATGCCCGCGGCCCACGCCTGGTTCGCCGGCAGCGACGGGTCGGAGTCGGGAGCGTTCCGGAACCCGCGCTCGGGGGCGTCGACCGCATCCGCCGTCGTCACCGCCGTGCGGTCCTGCGTGCGGTGCGTCGTCGGCGAGGGCGCCGCGAGCGCGTCGAGCGAGGCGAGGAAGCGGTCGCGCTCGCGCTCGAAGAGCGGCTCGTCGCGCGCGAGCTCGAACACGGCCGACATGAAGTTCTCGCGGCTCGCGCCCTCCTCGAGGCGGCGGATGAGGTAGGCGATCGCGACGTCGAACTCGCTCGGGTGCACGACGGGCGTGTAGAGCAGCAGCCCGCCGACGTCGCGGCGCACGACCTCGGCCTGGCCCTGCGCCATGCCGAGCAGCATCTCGAAGTCGAGGCCGCGCTCGATGCCGCGCTCCTTCGAGAGCAGCCACGCGAAGGCGACGTCGAAGAGGTTGTGGCCGGCGACGCCGAGCTCGACGTTCGCGATGCGCTCGCGCGTGAGCGACCACGCGAGCACGCGCTTGTAGTGCGTGTCGCTGTCCTGCTTCGTGTGCCAGGTCGCGAGCGGCCAGCCGTGCAGCGACGCCTCGACGCGCTCCATCGGCAGGTTCGCGCCCTTGACGAGCCGCACCTTGACGGGCGCGCCGCCCGCGGCGACGCGCTCGCCGGCCCACGCCTGCAGGCGCTGCATCGCCGGCAGCGCGTCGGGGAGGTAGGCCTGCAGCACGATGCCGCCGCGGTACTGCTCGAGGCCCGGCGCCTCGAGGATCCGCGTGAAGACCGCCATGGTCATCTCGAGGTCCTTGTACTCCTCCATGTCGAGGTTGATGAAGGTGCCGGTCGCGGCCGCGCGGCGGTAGAGGGGCAGCAGCCGCTCGATGACGTGCTCGACGGCCTCCTGGAACGCCCACGGCTGGTGCGGGGCGGTCGTCGCCGAGACCTTGATCGAGACGTAGTCGACATCGGGGCGCTCGATGAGCGCGAGCGTGCCGTCGAGGCGGCGCTTCGCCTCGCGGTCGCCGAGCACGGCCTCGCCGAGGAGGTTGACGTTCAAGCGGGCGCCGGTGGCGCGGATGCGCTCGATCGCCTTGCCGAGGCGGGCGTCGGTCGCGTCGATGATGAGGTGGCCGACCATCTCGCGCAGCACGCGCCGAGCGATCGGCACGACGACGTGCGGGGCGAGCGGGGCGACGCCGCCGCCGAGCTTGAGCGCCTGCCGCATGGGCCAGGGCAGGAAGCCCGGCGCCATGCCGCCGATCTCGCGGAGCGTCTGCGCGGCGACGTGCACGTCCTCGGGGCGGACGACGCCGTCGACGAAGCGCACGGCGAAGTCGAGGCCCTTCGGGTCGCGGAGCACCCCCGCGAGCTGCTCGGCGCTCGCGTCGGCGGGGATGCGCTCGGCCGCCTCGAGCCAGGTGCGCACCTGCGCGACGATGGCCGGTGCGAGCGCCCGGAGCTGCTCGAGCTCGGTCGCCTCGACGCCCGTGCTCGGCTCCACCGCGTCGTGCCGCTCGGCAGTCGTGGTCGTGGTCGCTGTGCTGTCGGTGGCTGCTGCGTCCATGCGGCTGCCCTCCCTCTGCCGTCGTGCGGCTCGCGTGATGGTGCGTGCGATGGCACGCTGCGGCCAGTATGCGCCCGCGCAACCGTCGCGTACAGTGACGGTTCACGACGAATACCCGTCGTGTTCCACGATGCTTCCCGGAGGGTCCCGATGCTCGACGTCCGGCGCTTGCGGCTCCTGCGGGAGCTGCGCCTGCGCGGCACGATCGCCGCGGTCGCGACCGCGCTCGCCTACGCGCCGAGCGCCGTCTCGCAGCAGCTCTCCGCGCTCGAGCGCGAGGTCGGCGTCCCGCTCACGCGCAAGCAGGGCAGGCGGCTCGCGCTCACCCCGCAAGGCGAGCTCCTCGCCCAGCACGCCGAAGGCATCCTCACCGGCCTCGAGGCCGCGGAGCGCGCCGTCGCCGCGTCGCTCGGCCGCCCCGTCGGCACGGTGCGCATCGCCGTGTTCCAGTCGGCGGCGCTCGGGCTCGTGCCGCACATGCTGCGGATCCTCGCCGAGGAGGCGCCGGAGGTGCGCGTCGAGATGGTGCAGCGCGAGCCCGAGACGGCGCTCTACGACACCTTCGTCGGCGACTTCGACCTCGTCGTCGCCGAGCAGTACCCGGGGCACGCCGCGCCGCAGCACGCGGGCCTCGACCGGCAGCTGCTGACGACCGATGCCCTGCGGCTCGCGGTGCCGCCCGACTCCGCCATCGAACGGCTCGCCGATGCCGCCGGGCACGCGTGGGTCATGGAGCCCGTGGGCGCCGCCTCCCGGCACTTCGGCGAGCAGCAGTGCCGGGTCGCGGGCTTCGAGCCCGACGTGCGGTTCGCGACCGCCGACCTGCAGGCGCAGATGCGGCTCATCGAGACCGGGCACGCGGTCGGCGTCATGAACGACCTCACGTGGGTCGGCACCCGGGTCGGCTTCCGCATCGTCGAGCTGCCGGGCGCGCCGCGCCGCGAGGTGTTCACCGCAGCGCGCACCGCCTCGGACGGCAACCCTGCCATCGCCGCCGTGCGATCGGCGCTCGCCGCCGCGGTGCCCGCCGGCCTGGAGTGACCCGCGGCGTCAGCGCACGCGCGCGAGGTCGCGGCGGTGCAGCGCGACGTCGCTCGAGACGAGCACGAGCGCGATCGTGAGCCCGGCGAGCAGCGCCCACGGCAGCGCGCCGACACCGATCGAGTCGAGCACGAAGGCGCCGAGCAGGGCTCCCGCGCCGATCCCGACGTTGAAGCCCGTCGTGTACCACGCGGTCGCCTGCTGCAGCATCCGCTCGGGCGTCGCCTGCAGCTGCCGCGTCTGCAGCAGCGCTGGCAGGGCACCGAGCGAGAACGCCCACAGCAGCACCGCGGCGACCGTGAGCACGACGTGCTGCGAGAGCCCGAGCGCGAGCATCGCCGCGATGCCGCCGACGAGCATCGCGAGCGTCGCCGCCGTCGGCCGCTTGCCGAGCCACAGCGCGATCGCGAGCACCGCCGCGATGCCGACGAGGCCGTAGCCGAACAGCGCGCCCGAGAGCCACGACTCCGGCACGCCCGCATGGTCGACGAGGAACGGCGAGACGTATGTGTACAGCGCGTAGTGGCCGAGCATGACCACGGTCGTCGACAGGATCGCGAGCGCGACGCCGCGCACGCTCTTGCCCGGCTCGGGGTCGGGCAGCGCGATCGAGCCGGTCGAGGTCGTGGCGCGGTCGCGCAAGTGGTCGACGGGCGGAAGCAGCCGCCACACCGCGAGCGCGACCCCGAGGCACACGGCGCCGAAGAGCGCGAACGACCAGCGCCAGCCGATGAGCTGTCCGAGCAACGTCGCGAGCGGCAGCCCGAGCACGTATGCGAACGAGCCGCCCGCCGACGTGATCGCCACGGCGCGCGCGAGCTGGTGGGGCTTGACGAGGTAGGCGGCGTAGGCGCCGACGACGGTCCAGAAGATGCCGTGCACGATGCCGCCGATGACGCGGAACGCGACCGACCACGCGTAGTCGGGCGCGAGCGCCGAGCCGAAGCAGCTGAGCCCGAACACCACGAGCACGGTGGTGACGAGCAAGTGACGGGGGATGCGTCGGGTCAGGCGGATGAGCGTGGTCGAGGATGCGACGACGGTGAAGGCGAAGATCGTCACGAGCAGGCCGATCGCGCCCTCGCTCACGGCGAGCTCGCGGCTCATGGGCAGCAGCAGGCCCATCGGCAGCATCTCGACCGAGATGTTCGTGAAGACGGCGAGCGCGAGCACCGCGAGCGCGGCGGTCGGGAAGCGGTCTGCGGCCTTCCCCGCCGCGGTCGTCGACTGCTCGCTCACGACCGGCAAGCCTATGCCGCCGATAGCATCGGCCCGTGCTGACCGCCGACGACGTCATCTCCGCCCGCTTCGCGACCACCCGGTTCGGGCCCGGCTACGACATGGACGACGTCGACGACTTCCTCGACCGCGTCGCGACGACGCTGCGCGCCTACGCCGAGGGCGACGGCGACGGGATCGACGTGCTCGCCGTGGACGTCTCGGCCCAGCGGTTCGCGACCACGACGCTCCGCGAGGGCTACGCGCAGCTCGAGGTCGACGACTTCCTCGACCGCGCCGAGACGGCGCTCCGCGCGCTCGAGGCCGCGGCGCTCCGGGGCCCCGCAAGCGCGTAGGCGCGCCTACGCTTGCCCTGTGCTGACCACCGAGGCGATCACCGCCGTGCCCCTGCACTCCGCGAGCGCGTGGCAGCCGGGCTACCCAGCTCCCGCGGTCGACGCGTGGCGCGCGCGAGTGGTCGCCTTCGCCGCCGCGCCCGAGTCGGCAGCCGGCGAGGCCGCGCTCGCGGAGGTGATCGCGGGCGCCGTCTCGCTGCCCGGCACGATCGCGCTGAGCGGCGCGCGCTACCGCACGGCCGACGTCGACGCGCTCCTCGACCTCGTCGCCGACGCGCTCCCCGAGCCCGAGTGGCCGGAGGGCTCGCGGCCCGAGTGAGTCGCCGCTGCTCGTAGGATCGAGCGGATGAGCGCCAACCACTGGATCCTGTCGATCGTCTGCGACGACCGCCCCGGCATCGTCCACGCCATCACCGGCGCGATCGTGGCGTGCGGCGGCAACATCACCGAGTCGCAGCAGTTCTCCTCCGCCGACACCGACCGCTTCTTCATGCGCCTCCAGGTCGAGGCAGAGGCAGAGCGCAGCGACTTCGAGGTGCAGCTCGCACCCGTCGTCGAGCGCTACGGCATGCAGTGGCAGCTCGACGACGTCGCCCGGCCGCTCAAGACGCTCGTGCTCGTCTCGAAGGCAGCCCACTGCCTCAACGACATGCTCTTCCGCCAGCGGGCCGGCCAGCTCTCGGTCGACATCCCGCTCGTGATGTCGAACCACCCCGACCTCGCGGGCCTCGCCGCGTTCTACGGCGTGCCGTTCGAGCACGCGCCGGTCGTCGACCCCGACTCGAAGGCGGCGTTCGAGCGGCGGGTGCTCGAGGTCGTCGAGCGGGACGGCGTCGAGCTCGTCGTGCTCGCGCGCTACATGCAGATCCTCTCCCCCGAGCTGTGCGCGGCGCTCGAGGGCCGGCTCATCAACATCCACCACTCGTTCCTGCCCGGCTTCAAGGGCGCGAACCCCTACCGGCAGGCGCACGCGCGCGGCGTGAAGCTCATCGGCGCGACCGCGCACTTCGTCACGAGCGACCTCGACGAGGGCCCGATCATCGAGCAGAACGTCGAGCGCGTCGACCACACGCAGAGCCCCGCGCAGCTCGTCGCGATCGGGCAGGACGTCGAGTCGCGCACCCTCTCGCGCGCCGTGCAGTGGTTCGCCGAGGACCGCGTGCTGCTCGACGGGCAGCGCACGATCATCTTCCGCTGACCCGCGCCGGCATCGGTCTGCTGCTGGGCGGAGTGAACTCGCGCGCATGCATCGCAGACGCGCCGTACGCTGGCGGAGTGAGCGTGCTGGTGCGGGCGCATCGTGCTGCTCGAGGGCGAGCTCGTGCCGGATGCGTGCCTCGAGCACGAGGGCGGCGTCATCACCGCGGTCGGCCGGGGAGCGCCGCCGCGAGCGGTCGACGTCGACGTGCCGCGCACGGCGCGACATGGCAGGCCGTCTCGCTCGTCACGGCGTCGAGCAGCGGCTCCCCCGGCTTGCCGACGGCGGCTCGATCGGGGGCTCGACGCTCGCGTTCGACCGCGCCGTGCGCGTGCTCGTCGAGGCGGGCGCGCCGCTCGAGGCGGCGCTCGACGCGGCGTCGGGGGTGCCCGCGGACGCCATCGGCCGAGGCGACCTCGGCCGCGTCGAGGTCGGCGCGACGGCCGACCTCGTCGCGCTCGACGAGCGGCTCGAGGTCGCCGGCGTGTGGCGCTCGGGCGTGCGGATCGCCTGACGGCCGTCAGGAGAAGTCGCGCGAGCCGGGGCTCGGCACCTCGAAGCGGTCGAGCCGGTCGGCGAGCACCGCGATGACGCCCTCGGGCGTGCGCTGCAGCATGCCGCGCACGATGAGGGCGGGCGAGTGCCGCGCGACCTGCCGCGAGTGCGCCCACAGCCCCTTCGAGATGATGACGTTGAGCATCCCCGTCTCGTCCTCGAGGTTCATGAAGGTCACGCCCTGCGCCGTGCTCGGCCGCTGCCGGTGCGTGACGATGCCCGCCGTCTGCACGCGCCGGCCGGGCTCGGCGTCGGCGAGCCGCTCGATGGGCAGCACGCCGCGCGCGTCGAGCATCGCGCGCGCGTGCCGCACCGGGTGGTCGTCGGTCGCGACACCCGTCGACCAGATGTCGAGCGCCACCTGCTCGGAGGCCGAGAGCATCGGCAGCAGCGGCGGCTGGATGACGAGCTGCGAGCCCTCGAGCTGATCCTCCCGCTCGGTCGACGCGGGGCCCGCGAGCCACAGCCCCTCGCGGCGGCTGACGCCGAGCGCGTCGAGCGCGCCGGCGGTCGCGAGCGCTTCGAGCTCGCCGCGGTCGAGATCGGCGCGGCGGGCGAGGTCGTGGATGTCCCGCAGCGGCGCGGCCTCCCGCGCGGCGACGATGCGCTCGGCCGCCGCCTCGCCGACGCCCGCGACGCTCGCGAGCCCCATCCGCACCGCGAAGCCCGCGTCGCGGCGATGCCGGTCGCGCATCGCGAGCGACTCCGAGGCCACGGGCGGCACGGGCGGCTGCTCGCGCTCGAGGCACGCGTCCCGGCCGGGGCGGCGCTCGCCGTGCCGCTCGAGGCCCGCGACGGCGGCCGAGCGCACCACGCACGGGCGCAGCGTCTCGACCCCGTGCCGCAGCGCATCCTTCACGAGCGTCTGCGGCGACCAGAACCCCATCGGCTGGCTGCGCAGCAGCCCCGCCAGGAACGCCGCCGGGTAGTGCAGCTTGAGCCACGACGAGGAGTAGACGAGCTTGCCGAACGCGAGCGAGTGCGACTCGGCGAAGCCGAAGCCCGCGAACGCCTCGATCTTGCGGTAGATCGACTCGGCCGTCGCGTCGTCGACGCCGTTCGCGGCCATGCCGGCGAAGAGCTTCGCCTTGAGCGCCTCGATGCGCTCGCGCGAGCGCTTCGAGCCGATCGCGCGCCGCAGCTGATCGGCCTCGGCGGCGTCGAAGCCGCCGACCGCGACCGACATCTGCATGAGCTGCTCCTGGAACAGCGGCACCCCGAGCGTGCGCTCGAGCACGGGGATGAGCAGCTCGTGCGGGTAGCTCACCGGCTCGGCGCCCGTGCGGCGGCGGATGTAGGGGTGCACCGCGCCGCCCTGGATGGGACCGGGGCGGATGAGCGCGATCTCGATCACGAGGTCGTAGAAGCAGCGCGGCTTGAGGCGAGGGAGGGTCGCCATCTGCGCGCGCGACTCGACCTGGAACACGCCCACCGCATCCGCTTCGCACAGCATGTCGTAGACGCCCGCCTCCTCGGCGGGGATCGACGCGATCGACCAGTCCTCACCGAGCTGCTCGCGCGCGAGCTCGAGCGTGTGCGAGATGGCGCCGAGCATGCCGAGGCCCAGCAGGTCGAACTTGACGAGGCCCATCCACTCGCAGTCGTCCTTGTCCCACTGCAGCACCGTGCGGCCCGGCATGCGCGCCGGCTCGATCGGGCACACCGAGCCGACCGGCTCGTCGGTGAGCACCATGCCGCCCGAGTGGATGCCGAGGTGGCGCGGCGCGTGCAGGAACTCGGCGGCGAGCAGCGCGACGTCCTCGGGCATCCCGTCGACGTCGGGCTTCGAGTACGACTCGACCGACTTCGACCACGCGTTCTGCTGGCCGACGGCGTAGCCGAGCGCCTTCGCCGCGTCGCGCACCGCCGACTTCGGCCGGTAGGTGATGACGTTCGCGACCTGCGCGGCGTTCCGGCGCCCGTAGCGCTCGTAGACGTGCTGGATGACCTCCTCGCGGCGGCCCGCGTCGAAGTCGATGTCGATGTCGGGCTCCTCCTCGCGCATCATCGAGATGAAGCGCTCGAACGGCAGCTTGTAGCGGATCGGGTCGACGGCGGTGATGCCGAGGATGAAGCACACCGCGCTCGCGACCGCGCTGCCGCGGCCCTGGCAGAGGATGCCCTGCCGGTGCGCGAAGTCGGCGATCTCGAAGACGATGAGGAAGTAGCCGGCGAAACCCTTCTGATCGATGAGGCCGAGCTCGTGCTCGAGCCGCGCCGCGACCTCCGCGCTCGGGCGGCCCGCGCCGTCGACGTCGTAGACGCGCGGCAGCCGCTCGGCGACGAGCGCGCGCAGCCAGCTCATGGGCGAGTGCCCCTCGGGCACCGGCACTCGGGGGAGACGAGGGGATGCGGCGCGCAGGTCGAAGGCGAGCTCTCGACCGAGGGCGGCGGCGGTGTCGATCGCGCCGGGGAAGCGGCGGAAGCGGCGGGCCATGACGTCGCCCGCGCGGAGCGACGGGACGCCGCCCGCCGGCAGCCACGCGTCGAGCTCGTCGATCGAGCGGCGCGCCCGCACCGCCGCGACCGCGTCGCCGAGCCGCTGCTGCGCGGGGCTCGCGATGTGCGCGTTCGTCGTCGCGATCACCGGCATGCCGCGCGCCTCGCCGAGCGCGGTGAGCGCCCGGTTGCGCTCGAAGTCGCGCGGGTCGCCGATGTCGCTCAGCTCCACCACGACGCGGTCTCGGCCGAAGAGCGACGCGAGCCGGTCGAGCTCGCGACCCGCGGCATCCGCCCCTTCCGGGTCGGCCTCGCCGAGGGCCTGCCGGACGGCGCCCTTCCGGCAGCCAGAGAGGATCATCCACTCGCCGCCCGCCGTCTCGGCGAGCCGCTCGAGCTCGAAGACGGGCCGGCCCTTCTCGCCCGGCGCGCCCTTCGCGTCGGTCGCGAGGTAGCCGTCGGTGAGCGCGGTCGCGAGCGCCGTGTAGCCGGCGGGGCCGGTCGCGAGCGCGACGAGGTGGCTGCCGCCCGGGTCGGGCACGCCGTTCTGCGGCTCGTCGAGGCCGATCGAGAACTCGGTGCCGAAGACGGTCGGCAGCTCGGCCTCGGCGGCGGCCTCGGCGAAGCGCACCGCGCCGTAGAGCCCGTCGTGGTCGACGAGCGCGAGCGCCTCGAGGCCGAGCCGGCGCGCCTCGGTGACGAGCTCGGCGGGGCTCGCGGCGCCGTCGAGGAACGAGTAGTGCGAGTGCGCGTGCAGCTCGGCGTAGGGCGTGACGGCGCCGGGCTGCGGCACGCGCACGCGCCGGCGCCGTGCCTCGTCGAGGTCGCGCGCGTGCGGCGTGCGACCGGCGCTGACGTCGCGGTCGGAGAGGATGCCCTCGAGCTCGCGCCACGGCATCGCGGGGTTGTTCCAGCCCATCGGCGCGCCTCCTTCCCGCGTGTCGTCGAGGCTTCGACCTCGTTCGAACGTACATTCGAATGCTACCCGTCCCCGCCCACGAGCGCCACGGCTCCCACCGGTCGCCCGATCGCCCCGCCCTAGGCTTGCCGCATGTCTGCCACGCGCGCTCCCGGTCGCTCCGACGCCGACCGCGACGGTGCGCGGGCGACCCGGCGCGGTGCACGGCGCGGCACGATCCTCCGCGTCGCCGCGCTCGTCGCGGTCGTCGTGGCGATCATCTGGATCGCGGCGACGGTGCGGCTGCCCGACCTCGACGACCTCCGCGCGCAGATCGAGGGCTTCGGCTGGTGGAGCTGGCTCGTCTTCGTCGCCGCCTACGCCGTCGTGGCGCTCACGCCCATCCCGGTGACGATCATGGCGCTCGTCGGCGGACTGCTGTTCGGCGTGCTGGCGGGCAGCCTGCTCTCGGTCGTCGGCGCCGTCATCGGCAGCATCGGCGCCTACTGGATCGCGCGCGCGGTCGGCCGCACGACCGTCATGCGCCTGCTCGGCCGGCACGCCGAGAAGCTCGAGGACCGGCTCGACGAGAGCAGCGGCTTCGCGGCCGTGTTCACGCTCCGGGTCATGCCGGGCATGCCCTACTGGCCCGTCAACTACGGCGCCGGCGCGCTCGGCGTGCCGAGCCGCGTGTTCTCGATCGCCTCGCTCGTGGCCTCCGTGCCGGGGCAGGTCTCGCTCGTCTCGATCGGCGCCTTCATCGCGGCGCCGTCGTTCTGGTCGGGCGCGGTCGTCGTCATCGCGTGGGCGGTCGTGCTCGCCTTCACGATCTGGGCGTGGCGATCGTGGCGCGGCAAGGCCGAGCACTCGCTGCCGGGCGAGCCTGATCCCTCCGACACCTCCGCTGGTTGAGCCGCTCCGCCGCCGAGGGCGGCTGAGCGAGTCGAAACCCCCGCGCTGGGCCCCTTCGCCGGCTGCCTTGCGATCCCTCTTCTTCACGGACCCCGTCCCGCGAACGGGACCCGATAGATCGGGTCCCGTTCGATGGAAGGGGTCCGCAACGGATCGGTGCGACGTGCCGAGCGCCGAGTGCCGAGCGCCGAGTGCCGAGCGCCGAGTGCCGAGTGCCGAGTGCCGAGTGCCGTTAGGCGTAGCGCCCCTCCGCGAGCCACCCGTCATCTGCGTGCAGCAGCACCCACGCCTCCCCCTCGCCGTCGAGGATCTGCACGCGGTGCACGACGTCGCCGAGCTCGCGGCGCCGGATCGGCCACGGCCCCGCCCACGCGACCACGCGACGGCGGGCGGATGCGGGGGGCGAGAAGGCGGCGGGGCTCCCCTGCCGCTCGTCGAGGGCGGCGGCATCGACCGATTCGCCGGCCGCGTCGAGCAGCCGCACGGGCAGCGGCGGCCGGAAGACGACCGCGGGCCGCGGCGGCGGGAGCGCGCCCGGCCACGGCCCCGCGGCCTGCGGCGCGGGCGCATCGCCCCACGGCGTGAGCACGCCGCGCTCGGCGAGCAGCCGCCCGCCGCCGGGCCTCGCGGTGAGCACCGCCTCGCGGCCGAGCATGCCCTGCAGCCGCTCGAGCGCGTGCTTCGTGCGGTCGTCGATGTCGCCGCCGCCCCACAGCCCCGGCATGTGCTCGACGTCGGCGTCGAGCCGCTCGGGGAGCGCCTGCACCTCGACGAGCGCCGAGCCGAGCTCGCTCTCGCCCAGCTGCCACCGCATCCGGTCGACGATGTCGCCCGCGCGCAGGAACCCCGGCTGCCGCCAGAGCCGCTCGCTCACGCGGCCCTCCTCGCCGCGCATGACGATGCGGATCTCGCTGCACACGAGCCGCTGCTCGGCGAGCTGCCGCACGAAGCGCTCGACCGGCTCGCGCACCGCGAGCGCGAGCTCGTGCACGCCCTCGATGCCCGGCTCGAACGCGAGCCGCAGCACTCGCTCCTCGCCGAGGCCGCTGTCGTCGACGCGCCGGTCGTCGAGCCCGCGCGCCCTCGCGAGCGCCACGAGCCCGGCCTCGCCGAAGCGGTCGCGCACGCTCGCGTCGGGCAGCTGCGCGAAGCCGCCGAGGGTGTGCACGCCGAGCCGGTGCAGCATGCTCGGCAGCTCGTCGTCGCCGAGCACGCCGACGGGCAGGCTGCTGAGGAACTCGCGGCTGCGGCCCGCCGGCACGATCGTCTCAGCACCCGCGCCCGCGGCGAGCTCCGCCGAGAAGCGGTCGTCGGCGACGCCGAAGCTCGCCGTGAGCCCGAGTGGGGCGAGCGCGCCGCGCACGGCCTCGATCGCGCGCGACTCGGAGCCGTAGAACCGGCTCGCCCCGCGCATCCGGAACGCGAGCGCCCCGTCGCCGATCGGCTGCGCCGTCGGCACGACCGCGAGCACCGCGCGCACGACGGGCTCGAAGGCGAGCGCCTCCCCGACCGGGTCGGCGGGCGCGAGGGCGAGCATCGGCGACGCGCCCTGGGCGTCGCGCACCCGCATCCCCACTCGCACGCCGTCGACGCGGGCCTCGGCGTCGCACGCGACGACGCGCAGCGCGTGCACGATCGCGCCGGGCGACCCCTGCTCGCCGCCCGCGGGCAGCGCGCCGGTCTGGCGCGCGACGACGACCGACCAGTCGGGCACCTGGAGCACGCCGACGCGGCCGCCGCGCACCCGCGCTCCGGTCTCGCTCTTCGTCTCGATCGTCACACCTCATGATCGAACACACGTTCGATCAGCGTCAAGCGGATGCGGTGTGTCGCGGCCGCGATCGAGTGCGGGCATGCAAAGGTGCGGGACGCGGCTCGCGCGCCCCGCGCCCCCGCTCGATTCAGCTCACCGCGCGGCGGCGCAGCAGCAGGAGCGCACCCGCTGCGAGCAGGGCGAGCGCCGGGGGCAGCATCTCGCCAGCGCTGCCACCCGTGCGGGACAGCATCGCCGTCGTCGCGTCGGCGGCCACGGCCGCCACCGCGCGATCCGTCTTGGCGTCGGCCAGCTCGTCGGCGTCGACGCCAGACAGCAAAGATCTCTCAGTGCTTTGTCAGCGGGGCGGCCGGCAGGCTGTCCCTCCTCAGGCAGCGGGCAGGCGCAGCGACTGCTCCTCCTCGAGCTCGACCGCCGGCCGACCCGCGATCGGGATGCGCGCCCTGCGGGGCGCGCCGCCCGCGGCCGCCTCGACGAGCAGGCTGCCCGCGGCGATCCGTCCGTCGCCGTCGGCGAGGCCCTGCCACTCGGCGCGCACGCTCCGCACGACGGTCGCCGCGTTCGGCCACTCCCCGACGACGAGCAGCGTCGAGGAGGCCTGCCGCAGCCGCGCCGCGAGGCGCGCGGCCTCGGTGGGCGTCACGCGCGCGGGCGAGGCGGCGAGCACGACCGGCATCGCCTCGGCGAGGCTCGCGACCGCGTCGAGCCACGCGCGGCCCGGCTGCGGCACGAGCGCGATGCGGTCGATCGGCACGCCGAGGTCGCGGGCCGCCTCGATGCCGAGGTCGGGCATGCCGACGATCGCGCCCCACGCGCCGTCGGGCAGCGCCGCGCCGAGGCACGCGAGCGCGAGGCTGCGCGACTGGATGCTGTGGGCGGCACCGGGGCGGAGGCTCCGGACGACCTCGTCGAGCCCCGCGGGCGCCGACTCGTCGACCGTCGGCGCAGTCGCGGGCACGGCCTGCTGCATGCCGCGCAGCCGCTCGCGGAGCGCCTCGATCGTCGCGGTGCGCTCCTCGCCCGAGCGGCGCTCGAGCCTCGTGGTCGCCATCCTCATCCCCCCATTCTCGAACGTGTGTTCGAACCGGTCAACCGCCTGCGGCGTGTCGGCGGCCGTGCTCCATGCGAAGATCGATCCGAGTCCGCTGAGCCCTGCGACCCGCGACGAGGAGGCCGGATGGCGACCGACGCTCCCCACCCCGACGACGCATCCGTCAACCTCGCACGCACCGCCGACACCGCCGCCGACGCCCCCGTGCTGTGCGTCACGACGAACCCCGCGATCGACATCACCTACACGATCGACGACCTGCGGCCCGGCTCGAGCCACCGCGTGCCGACGGGCCTCGCGCGCGCGGGCGGCAAGGGCGTCAACGTCGCGCGCGTGCTGCACCAGCAGCGCGGCCGCGCGATCGTCGTCGCCCCCGTCGGCGGCCCCGTGCAGTCGCTGTTCGTGCACGACCTCGACCGCTCCGGGATCCCCCACCGACTCGTCGAGGTCTCGGCGCCCACGCGGCGCACGACCGCGATCGTCACCCTCGCCGGCACCACCAACCTCAACGAGACCGGCGAGCCGATCGACCACGGCGACTGGGCGCGCGTGCTCGAGATCGTGCGCGCCGAGGCGCCCGCCGCGCGCGTCGTCGTCTCGTCGGGCTCGCTCCCGCCGCTCACGCCCGACCGCTTCTGCGCATCCGTCGTCGACATCGCCCTCGCCGCCGGTCGCCCGGTGATCGTCGACGTCGGCGGCGAGCAGCTGCGGCACGCGATGGCTTCGGGCGCGACGGCCGTCAAGCCCAACCGGCACGAGCTCTTCGACGCGATGGGCGGCACCGACCCGCTCGACGCCGCCCGCCGGCTCGCGGCGCTCGGCACCGGCACCGTCTTCGCGTCGCTCGACATCGAGGGGATGCTCGCGGTGCTGCCCGACGGACGCGCGTGGCACGCCGCGCTCGACCACGTGCTCGACGGCAACCCGACCGGGGCGGGCGACGCCGCCGTGGCGGCGCTCGCTGGGGCGCTCGGCGAGGGCGCGACGCTCGAGGAGCAGCTCGCCCGCGCGACCGCGTGGTCGGCGGCCGCGGTGCTCGACGCGCAGGCCGGCTCGATCGCCGATCCCGCCGAGCTCGCCGAGCGCATCCGCATCACGCCCATCGGCTGAGCACCCAGCCGACTCCGAGCGTGCATCCAACGCCCATTCGGCCCCCGGCATCGCGCTGGTACGGTGTGCCCATGACGACTCTGCGCCTCGAAGAGCTCAACGCCGCCAACATCGTCGCTGCCAACGGCATGACGCTCAAGCGCGGCCAGGAGGCCTTCCTCGCCGCCAACGCGCGCCTCGAGGAGTTCGTCAACACCCAGAGCGCGTGGCAGCGCGTCGTCTTCGACGGCGACGAGCCCGTCGCGTTCGTGATGGCGAACTTCGACCCCGAGGTCGACCGCGAGGAGTACCGCTCGAGCATCCTGCGGATGTACGTCGCGGGCGACGCGCAGCGGCGCGGCGTCGGCAGCTACACCGTCGAGCAGGTCGCCGAGGAGGCCAAGCGGCTCGGCTTCGAGCACCTCTTCGCGGTGTGGGAGGAGGGCGACCTCGGCCCCGGCAAGTTCTTCCAGGCCGTCGGCTTCGAGGTCATCGGCGAGAACGAGTACGGCGAGGCCATCGGCCGCAAGACGCTCTAGCTGTACCCGGTCATGACCTTGGTGCATCGGGTGGTGGCGTGAGGAGGACCCCCGCGGGTTGAGTGGAGTTGTTCAACCCTTCACCGACCAACGGAGGTCCTCGTGTCCCACGCTAACGCT
>NZ_JAFCWN010000011.1:0-45444 GCF_049897585.1 Agrococcus sp. TSP3-2-1 | reverse complement strand
GGACGACGAGTTGCTCGCGTTCGGCACGGTTAAGGGTGCCGGAGCAAAGCACGCCCCGAACTCGCCCGAGATTCCGCGGCTAGATCAGGATCCCATCCACACGTTTTGGCCTATAACCCCCGGCTTCATCGTTCCCGGGCGCCGATGCGCGCCCCGGTCGAGTTCACCCGCTGTTCACCTCGCGGGCGGCTCCGCGCCACTCGGTCTTCCTACCGTGGTCGAGGCGAGCGGATGCGCGCCGTCCCAGGGTCCCCAGCCCTGCACCGACCTTCCGAAGGGAACACCGTGAAGTTCACGAAGCTCGGCCGCGCTGCGGTCATCGCCGCAGCCGGCACGCTCCTCCTCAGCTCCTGCGCCGCCAACGAGCCCGCCGCCGATGGAGCCGCCCCCGAGGGCACGCAGGCCGCCGGCTCGACCCTGTCGGGCGACGTCGCGGGCGCCGGCGCTTCGTCGATGGGCGCGGCCCAGGAGGCCTGGATCGCCGGCTTCCAGACCGAGAACCCCGACGTCAACGTCACCTACGACCCGGCCGGCTCGGGTGCGGGGCGCGAGCAGTTCATCGCGGGCGGCGTCTCGTTCGCCGGCTCCGACGCCTACCTCAAGGACGAGGAGCTCGAGGGCGAGTTCGCCGCGTGCGTGCCCGACACGCTCCCGGTCGACCTGCCCGTCTACATCTCGCCCATCGCGATCATCTTCAACGTCGAGGGCGTCGACTCGCTCAACCTGGACGCCTCGACGATCGCCAAGATCTTCTCCGGTCAGATCACGAGCTGGGACGACCCGGCGATCGCCGAGCAGAACGAGGGCGTCGAGCTGCCCGCCACGCCGATCCAGCCCGTGCACCGCTCGGACGACTCGGGCACGACCGAGAACTTCACCGAGTACCTCGCCGCGACGGCCGCCGCCGACTGGACCGAGGGCGTGTTCGAGACGTGGCCGTCGTCGGTCTACAGCACGAGCGAGGGCGCCCAGGGCACCTCGGGCGTCGTCGACGCCGTCTCGAACGGCACGGGCACGATCGGCTACGCCGACGCCTCGCGCGCGGGCGACCTCGGCACGGTGGCGCTCAAGGTCGGCGAGGAGTACGTGCCGTTCACGGCCGAGGCCGCCGCTGCAGCCGTCGACGCCTCGCCGCGCGTCGAGGGCCGCCACGACGGCGACATCGCCGTCGAGCTCGACCGCACGACGACCGAGGCCGGCGTCTACCCGCTCGTGCTCATCTCCTACGCGATCGCGTGCACCGAGTACCAGGACGCTGAGGCGGCCGAGCTCGTCAAGGCCTACCTGAGCTATGTCGCGTCGGAGGAGGGCCAGCTCGCCGGCGAGGCGAACGCCGGCAACGCCCCCATCTCGGATGCGCTGCGCGGCGAGATCCTCGACGTCGTCGAGACGATCAAGTAGCCATACTGGTCTGAGACCCCGCGGCACCGCCGCACTGGACCGGCTGGGGCGCTCGTCGCCCCGGCCGGTCGCCATGACCGGCCCACCCCGATTCGCTGGAGCCCCATGACCACCGCAGCACCGGCCGCGACGACGAGAGCCTCCGCGCCCAACCGTCCGGCCGACGTCATCTTCCGGGCGGTCTCGACGACCGCCGGCGTGCTCATCCTCGTCGCCCTCGCCGGCGTCGCGATCTTCCTGGTCGCGCAGGCCGTCCCCGCGATCATCGGGCCGCTCCCGGATGACGACAGCTTCTGGGCCTGGGTGTGGCCGCTCACGTTCGGCACCCTCTGGTCGGCGTTCCTGGCGATGGTCATGGCGGTGCCGATGGCGATCGCGATCGCGCTGTTCATCACGCACTTCGCGCCCCGCCGCCTCGCCGCGATCCTCGGCTACCTGATCGACCTGCTCGCGGCGATCCCGTCGGTCATCTACGGGCTGTGGGGCATCGCGGTGCTCGCGCCCTTCATGCAGCCCGCGTACACGTGGCTCGCCGACAACCTCGGCTGGATCCCGCTCTTCTCGCCCCCCGCCTCCGGCACGGGCCGCACGATCCTCACCGCCGCGATCGTCCTCGCGGTGATGGTGCTGCCCATCATCACCGCGCTCTGCCGCGAGATCTTCCTGCAGACCCCGCGGCTGAACGAGGAGGCATCGCTCGCGCTCGGCGCGACCCGCTGGGAGATGATCCGCATGGCGGTCCTGCCGCACGGCCGCTCGGGCATCATCGCCTCCTCGATCCTCGGCCTCGGCCGAGCCCTCGGCGAGACGATGGCGGTCGCGATGGTGCTCGCCTCGGCCGGCGCGGTGACCTTCGTCGTCGTCGGCTCGCAGAACCCCTCGACGATCGCCGCGAACATCGCGCTGCGCTTCCCCGAGGCGCACGGCATCACCGTGAACATGCTCATCGGCTCCGGCCTCGTGCTCTTCGCGATCACGCTGCTGGTCAACGCCATCTCGCGCTGGATCATCGCGAAGACGACCGTCGACGGAGGTCGCTAGACCATGACCACCACGATCGGCGCGCCCCGCCAGGCGCAGAACCCGCTCACCGCCGGCCAGCTGCCGCGCTGGAGCCCGTGGGCCGTGCTCGGCGGCGCGCTCCTCGTCGGCGCGGCAGTCGCAGGCCTCGTCGCCGGCGCCTCCGGCGGCCAGTTCAGCATCGTCACGACGGCCGTCGTCGGCTTCGTGCTCTACCTCGTCGCGATCACCGTCGTGAGCCAGCTCATCGAGGGCGGGCGCAAGGCGACCGACCGCTTCGTCACCGGGCTCGTGACCGGCGCGTTCCTGCTCGCGCTCATCCCGCTCGTCTCGCTCGTCATCACGGTGACCGCGAACGGCCTCGCCCGGTTCGACCTCGAGTTCTTCACCTACACGATGCGCAACATCGTCGGCGAGGGCGGCGGGGTGCTGCACGCGATCGTCGGCACGCTCCTCGTGACGCTCTGGGCGGCGATCATCTCCGTGCCGGTCGGCATCTTCACCGCGATCTACCTCGTCGAGTACGGCAAGGGCAAGCTCGCGAAGGCCATCACGTTCTTCGTCGACGTCATGACGGGCATCCCCTCGATCGTCGCGGGACTGTTCGCCTACGCGCTCTTCGCGCTCTTCTTCGGGGAGGGCGTGCGCTCGGGCATCGGTGGCGCGGTCGCCCTCAGCCTGCTCATGATCCCGACGGTCGTGCGCTCGACCGAGGAGATGCTGAAGCTCGTCCCGAACGACCTGCGCGAGGCATCCCTCGCCCTCGGCGTGCCGAAGTGGCTGACGATCGCGAAGGTCGTGCTCCCCACCGCGCTCGCCGGCATCGTCACGGGCGTGACGCTCGCGATCGCCCGCGTCATCGGTGAGACGGCGCCGCTGCTCATCATCGCCGGCTTCACGACGAACATGAACTACAACGTGTTCGAGGGCCGCATGATGACGCTGCCGGTGTTCGCCTACAACCAGTACGTGAGCCCGGGCGTCCAGGAGCAGGCGTACTTCGACCGCGCGTGGGCCGCGGCGCTCGTCCTCATCCTCATCGTGATGATCCTCAACATCGTGGCGCGACTCATCGCCCACTTCTTCGCCCCGAAGGCCGGAAGGTAATACGCACATGTCCAAGCGCATCGAGATCAACGACCTCGACGTCTACTACGGCGCGTTCAAGGCCGTCGAGGGCGTCTCGCTCGAGATCGAGCCCCGCTCGGTCACGGCGTTCATCGGGCCCTCCGGCTGCGGCAAGTCGACCGTGCTGCGCACGATCAACCGCATGCACGAGGTGATCGCGGGTGCCTACGTCGACGGGGAGATCCTGCTCGACGGCGCCAACCTCTATGGCACGGGCGTCGACCCGGTCAACGTGCGGCGACAGATCGGGATGGTCTTCCAGCGCCCGAACCCGTTCCCGACGATGACGATCCGCGAGAACGTGCTCGCCGGCGTGCTGCTCAACAACCGCCGGATGTCCAAGGGCGACCAGGACGACCTCGTCGAGCGCTCGCTGCGCGGCGCGAACCTCTGGAACGAGGTGAAGGACCGCCTCGGCATCCCGGGTTCGGGCCTCTCGGGCGGCCAGCAGCAGCGCCTCTGCATCGCTCGCGCGATCGCGGTGAGCCCCGACGTGCTGCTGATGGACGAGCCGTGCTCGGCGCTCGACCCGATCTCGACGCTCGCGATCGAGGACCTCATCGAGGAGCTCAAGCAGGAGTACACGATCGTGATCGTGACCCACAACATGCAGCAGGCGAGCCGCGTCTCCGACAAGACGGCGTTCTTCAACATCGCCGGCACGGGGAAGCCGGGGAAGCTCATCGAGTACGACGAGACGACCCGCATCTTCTCGAACCCGTCGGTGCAGTCGACCGAGGACTACGTCTCGGGCCGCTTCGGCTGATCCGCCGCGCGCCCCGCCCGCAGCCCCGCCCCCGTTGGTCGAGTAGTCGTCCGGAGGACGACGTATCGGGGCCGGTGGACCATCCCGTTGGTCGAGTAGTCGTCCGGAGGACGACGTATCGGGGCTGGTGGACCATCCCGTTGGTCGAGTAGTCGTCCGGAGGACGACGTATCGGGGCCGGTGGACCATCCCGTTGGTCGAGTAGTCGTCCGGAGGACGACGTATCGGGGCCGGTGGACCATCCCGTTGGTCGAGTAGTCGTCCGGAGGACGACGTATCGAGACTGGTGTGCTGCGTCTCGATACGGCGCCTCCGGCGCCTACTCGACGGGCGGGGTGCGGCGCCCACTCGACGACCGGGGGGGCGACGTCCACTCGACGAACAGGGGTGCGGCACCTACTCGGCGCGCCGCTCCCGGTACCCCGCCCAGTCGCGCTTCTTCGCCGCCGCGGAGACCGCGTCGAAGTCGCCGCGGATGAGCGCCTCTCGCTTCGCTCGGCTCCAGCCCTGGATCTGCTTCTCGAGCGCGAAGCACGCGGCGATCGAGTCGTCGTAGTGCGCGAAGGCCAGCTCGACGGGTCGACGCTGCTTCGTGTACTTCGCGCCCTCGCCGCGCTGGTGCTGGTCGAGGCGACGCTCCATGTCCCATGTGCTGCCTGCGTACAGGGAGCCGTCGGAGCAGCGGAGGAGGTAGACCCAGGGCATGCGGGGATGGTGCACGAAGAGCCGGGGCTCGCAGTCGCTGCTCGGGCGTCGCTGTGGAGAGGCGTCTCGATACGGCGCCTGCGGCACCTACTCGACGAGCGGGGAGGAGGCACCTACTCGACGAGCGGGGAGGAGGCACCTACTCGACGAGCGGGGAGGAGGCACCTACTCGACGAGCGGGGAGGGGGCGCCTGCTCGACGAGCGGGGAGGGGTGCCTGTTCGACGAGGGGGAGGGGGCGCCTGCTCGACGAGCGGGGAGGAGGCGCGTGCTCGACGAGCGGGGAGGAGGCGCCTGCTCGACGAACGGGTGGGCGGTACCTGCTCGACGAGCGGAGGGGACGGCGGGGAGCGCGCGGTCAGTCGGCCGGCGGGCCGTGCGTCTCGAGGGCGACGAGCGACGGCTCGGCGCCCGCGCTCACGTGCAGCACCGTGAACTCGGCCGTGTGCAGCATCGACGCGCGGTGCGTGCGCTCGGTCTCCGCCGCATCCGTCACGTGCACGACCGCCGAGACGATGTTGCCGATCACCGGCGCGTGGCTGCACAGCACCGTCCCGCGGCGCTTCCGCACCGCCTTCGCGATGCGCCGCTCGATCTCCTCGCGCTGCCCGACCGGCCACTCCTGGCTCAGCTCGTGCAGCGCCTTCGCCGCGACGCCGAGCACCGCCTCGAGCGGCTCGACGGTCTGCAGGCACCGAAGGGCGTCGGAGGAGAGGATGCGCTCCGGCCCGAAGGCGGCGATCCCGCGCGCGATCGACGCCGACTGGCGCTCGCCGCGCGACGTGAGGGGCCGCGCGACGTCCTCGCCGTCGAAGGAGTAGGGATCCGCGGCCTTCCCGTGCCGCAGCGCGACGATCGGGAACGTCTGCTCCTGGCCGCGCGCGAGGCGCTCCTCGAAGCGCGCGATGATCGCCGCGTCGTGCTCGTAGCTCACGCGCCGCCGCGCCTCGTCGAGCGGCAGCCAGTGCAGCGCCATGATCTCGTCGTTCGGCTCGAACGGGCCGAGGCCCGCATCGCCGAGCGGCGCCTGCCAGTAGTAGACGACCTTGTCGCGGCCGTCGGGCAGTCGGTACTCGCTCGTGCCGAGCGGCGCCCCGAGCGTCACGGCGCAGCCGGTCTCCTCCTCGATCTCGCGCGCGGCGCACTCGGGCAGCGACTCGCCCGGGTCGAGCTTGCCCTTCGGCAGCGACAGGTCGCGGTGCTGCGTGCGCTCGACGAGCAGCGCCTCGACGCCGCTCTTCCCGCGCCGCCACACGAGCGCGCCCGCGGCGAGCACGGGTGCGGCCGCGGCGGTCACCGGCCGCCCGCGCGCTTGCGGCGCTGGATCTGGATCATCCGGTCGCGGTGCAGGTCGTCGAGCGGCGCGCCCTCGTCGTCGTAGAAGCGGCGCGTCCAGGTGCCGTCGGCCTCCGCCCACCACGACGCCGTCTGCGGCGACATCGCGCGATCGAAGTGCTGCGAGATGTCGCGCATGTGCTCGGTCGAGGTGAGCTGGATGAGCGCCTCGACGCGGCGGTCGAGGTTGCGGTGCATCATGTCGGCCGAGCCGATGAAGACCTCCTCGGCGCCGTCGTTCCAGAACGCGAACACGCGCGAGTGCTCGAGGTAGCGGCCGACGATCGAGCGCACCGTGATGTTCTCGCTCAGCCCCGGCACGCCCGGCTTGATCGAGCAGATGCCGCGCACCCAGATCTGCACCTCGACGCCCGCGCGGCTCGCGCGGTAGAGCGCGTCGATGAGCTGCTCGTCGACGATCGCGTTGATCTTGAAGCGGATGCGCGCCTTCCGGCCGGCCTTGGCGGCCTCCGTCTCGCGCTCGATGCGGTCGAGCAGCCCCTTTCGCAAGTGGCGCGGAGCGACGAGCAGCCGCTGGTACGACTTCTCCTTCGCGTAGCCGGAGAGCTCGTTGAAGAGCCGCGTGATGTCGCGCCCCACCTGGTCGTTGTCGGTGAAGAGCCCGAAGTCCTCGTAGATGCGGCTCGTCTTCGGGTTGTAGTTGCCGGTGCCGATGTGGCAGTAGTGGCGCAGCCGCCCCTGCTCGCGGCGCACGATGAGCATGAGCTTGCAGTGCGTCTTGAGACCGACGATGCCGTAGACGACGTGCACGCCCGCGCGCTCGAGCTGCTTGGCCCAGCGGATGTTCGCCTGCTCGTCGAAGCGGGCCTTCACCTCCACGAGCGCCAGCACTTGCTTGCCAGCTGCGGCCGCGCGGATGAGCGCCGCGACGACGGGCGAGTCGCCCGAGGTGCGGTAGAGCGTCTGCTTGATCGCGAGCACGTCGGGGTCGTCGGCCGCCTGCTCGAGCAGCGCCTGCACGCTCGTCGCGAACGACTCGTAGGGGTGGTGCACGAGCACGTCCTTGCGCGTGATCGCCGCGAAGAGGTCGGGCTTCTCGTCCTGGTCGCCTGGCAGGAACGGCGTCGCGGTGACCGGCACGCGCTTCGTGTAGCGCAGGTCGGGCCGGTCGATGCCCGCGAGCTGGAAGAGCCCGGTGAGGTCGAGCAGCCCCGGCAACGGGTAGACCTCGTGCTCGGTGATGCCGAGCTCGTCGACGAGCAGGTCGAGCGTGTCGGCGTCGATGTCCTCCGCGACCTCGAGCCGGATGGGCGGGCCGAACTTGCGCCGCGAGAGCTCCTCCTCGAGCGCGCTGATGAGGTTCTCGGTGTCGTCCTCGTCGATCGAGACGTCCTCGTTGCGCGTGACGCGGAAGACGTGGTGGTCGATGATGCTCATCCCCGAGAACACCTCGTCGAGGTTGTTCGCGATGAGCCCCTCGAGCGGCAGGAACCGCTGCGCGCCGTCGGCGGCGCGGGGGAGCTCGATGAAGCGCGGCAGCACCGCCGGCACCTTGAGGCGCGCGAACTGCGGCTCGTCCTCGCCCGGCACCTGCACGCGCACGGCGAGGTTGAGGGAGAGGCCGGAGATGTAGGGGAACGGATGCGCGGGGTCGACCGCGAGCGGCATCAGGACGGGGAAGATCTCGGCCTCGAAGCGCGCCGACATCGCCTCGCGCTCCTCGTCGGTGAGGTCGTGCCACGTGACGACGTGGATGCCGGCCTCACCCAGGTCGACCTGGAACGACTCGCGCGCCGCGCGCGCGTGCCGCAGCTGCAGGTCGTGCGCGCGCTGCACGACCGCGTGCAGCAGCTCCTGCGGCGAGCGGCCCACGTTCGTCGGCACGGCGAGGCCCGTCGCGATGCGGCGCTTGAGGCCCGCGACCCGCACCATGAAGAACTCGTCGAGGTTCGATGCGAAGATCGCGAGGAAGTTGGCGCGCTCGAGCAGCGGCACGCGCGGGTCCTCGCCCATCTCGAGCACGCGCTCGTTGAAGGCGAGCCAGGAGAGCTCGCGGTCGAGGAAGCGGTCGGCGGGCAGGCCGTCCTCGGTCGCGGTGCCCTGCAGCTCGGCCGACCAGCTCGACTCATCGTCGTAGTCGTCGAAGTCCGCCTTGTTGGCGTCGTGGAAGCTGCGCTCCTCGCCGAGGGTGCGAGCCGGGCGCTCGCGGAGCGTCTCCGAGCTCGCGGGAGCGCTGGTGGCGGTGCCGTCAGTCATGGCGCCATCCTCTCAATCCGAGGTGCCATCGTCCTGGGTGACCGTCCCGTGCCTCCATCGCACGTCGATCGCCCACTGCGAGAATCCTGCCCGTCGGTAGAGCCCGAGCGCAGCCTCGTTGTCGCCCTCGACATACAGGTGCGCGGTCGTCGCGCCCACCGCGCGCATCCGCGCGAACGCGGCCTCGAGCATCCGTCGCCCGATGCCCGCGCCCTGCCGGCCGGGCGCGACGCCCAGCACGTAGAGCTCGGCGACGTCGCCGCCCGGCTTGACCCACGCGAAGCCGTCGAGGCCCGCCTCGCCCGGCAGCACGACGAGGTTCGCGTCGTCGTGCCACGGCTCCGCCATGCGCGCGGCGAGGTCGCTCGCGCTCATGCGGCCCTGCTCGGGGTGGTCGGCGAACGCGGCGGCGTTGAGGGCGAGCAGGGCGGCTGCGTCGTCGGGCTCGAACGCGCGCACCCCGTCGGGCAGGCGGTCGGGCTCCGCGCCGTCGGCGGCGGCCGGCACGGGGGAGCGCAGCTGCAGCAGTTCGCGCACGCGCCGCATCCCGAGGCGCTCGGCGATCGCGCGCGCCGCGGGCAGGTCGCCGTGCGCCCACGCGTCGAAGTCGCCGAGCTCGGCCGCGACGCGCTCGGCGAGCGCGAGGCCGAGCCCGCGGCCGCGGTGCTCGGGGTGCACGGCGAGCTCGACCTCCCGATCGGCGTCGCTCACGACCGCGAGCGCGGTCTCGTCGCCGATCGCGCGACGCTGCCCGCGGGCGAGCTCGACGAGCGCCTGGTCGTTGAAGGGCGGCATGCCGTCGCGCGCGGCGCACGCGGCGCCGAGGGCGCGAGCGGTGTCGATCATGCGGTCTCCAGGTCGAAGCGGTAGCCGACGCCGCGCACGGTGCCGATGAGGCCCTCGAGGTCGCCGAGCTTCGCGCGCAGCCGTCGCACGTGCACGTCGACGGTGCGGGTGCCGCCGAAGTAGTCGTAGCCCCACACCTCGCTCAGCAGCTGCTCGCGCGTGAAGACGCGCGAGGGGTGCGCGGCGAGGAACCGCAGCAGCTCGAACTCCTTGTAGGTCAGGTCGATCGGTCGGCCGTCGACCCTCGCCTGGTAGCTCGCCTCGTCGATGCTGAGGCCGCTCGCGACGATCGGCTTGGCCTCGGTGCGCGCGCTGACGGCGAGGCGGATGCGCGCTTCGAGCTCGGCGGGACCGGCCGAGTCGAGCACGACGTCGGTCACGCCCCACTCGGCGCTCACGGCCGCGAACCCGCCCTCGGAGAGCACGAGCAGCACCGGCGCCGCGTCGCGGTCGAGCAGCCGGCACAGCGCCTTCGCGCTCGCGAGCTCGACGGCGCCGTCGACGACGAGCACGTCGCCGGCGGGGGCGTGCGCGACGGCCTCCGCCGTGCCGGGGAGCGTCGTCACGCGGTGCTCCAGCAGCTCGAGACTGGGCAGCGCTCCCTGATCGCGGCGGGTGAAGATCACGACGTGCGCCATCAAGCCTCCTGCCGATTCCGATCCTAGGGTCTGCGCGGAGGCCGTCCTGACGGCGCCGGCGCGCTCGAGGGCGGGCGGCCTGGCGCGCGGCCCGGTTCGACGGCCCGAGGCGACTGCGGCATGATGAGGCCATGGCGAGCAAGGCCACGTCGTGGCGATGGGGGAGCGTGTGGCCCGTGTGGCTGCTCGCGGCCATAGGCGGCACCGCGGTCGGGGTGCTGCAGCCCTCCGACGGCATCGTCTGGCTGCCGATCGTGCTCGGCGTCTGCACGCTCGTCGCCTTCGCGATCCAGCTCGGCGGGCCCACGGAGCCCGGCGTCGTCGCGCGGCTCGCGGCGGCGGTCTTCGGCTCGGTCGTGGTGCTCGCGATCGCCTCCGCCGTGCTGGTGCCGCTCACGCAGCTGTAGCGCCCGCGCTCGGGGCGCGGGGGTAGGATCGAGCCATGGACGCCATCCCCATCATCGCCTTCGAGATCTTCTACCTCGGTCTGCTCGGGCTCGCCATGATCGCGATCCTCGGCGTCTCCTACGTGGTCATCCGCAACCTCTTCAAGGGCCAGCGCTAGCGCGGTGCTCGAGCTCGATCCCACGCTGCCCGCGGAGCTCGGCCCGCTCCAGTGGCTCGTCGGCGACTGGGAGGGCACAGGCGTGCTCTCCTTCCCGGTCGGCGACCGCACGGTGGAGCACGAGTTCGGCCAGCGCGTCTCCTTCGCCCACCACGGGCATCCGTACCTCTCCTACGAGGCCTACGCGTGGATGCTCGATGACGAGCTGACGCCGCTCGCGGCCGAGTCGGGCTTCTGGCGCCTCGCCCGCCCCGCCGAGGCGGCCGACCCCGGCCCCGGCATGCTCCCGCCCGAGGGCGAGCCCGCGTTCGGTTCGCTCGACGCGGTCGAGTCGCTCCGCCGCCCCGACGGCGCCTTCGACATCCAGGCGCTCATCGCCCACCCCGCGGGCGTCGCCGAGCTCTACCTCGGCACGATCGCCGGCCCCCGCATCGACCTCGCGACCGACGCGGTGCTGCGAGGTGCGAGCGCGAAGGAGCACACCGCATCCACCCGCATGCTCGGGCTCGTCGAGGGTCACTTGCTGTGGGCGTGGGACCTCGCGGCGCTCGGCCGCGGGCTCGAGAGCCACGCCTCGGCCCGGCTCGCGCGCGCGACCCCCGCAGGCGGCGACGAGGCGTGAGCATGCTCGCGACGTTCGCCTCGCGCATCCCCGGCGCGGTGCTCGACGAGTCGACCGGCCTGCCGCTGCACGTCGGCAATCCGATGGCCGAGCAGCGCCGACTGCGGGCCGGCGCGCTCGTGCTGCTGCCGCGCGACGTGCTGCGGCTGACCGGCCCCGACGCGCTGCCGTGGCTCGACTCGATCTCGAGCCAGGCGATCGCCGCGCTCGCCGACGGCGCCTCGAGCGAGACGCTCGTGCTCTCGCCCGAGGGGCGCATCGAGCACGTGCTGCGCCTGCGGCGCGACGGCGACGCGCTCTGGGTGATCGTCGACGCCGGCAGCGGTGACGCGCTCGAGTCGTGGCTGACGCGGATGCGCTTCTTCAAGCAAGTGGAGATCGAGCGACCCGAGGCGGTCGTCGTGGGCACTGCGGGCGAGCCTGCGGGCCCCGTCGCGTGGCTCGACGGCTGGCCCGAGGTCGCGCCCGGCGGGGTGCGCTTCGGCCAGCCGACGGGGGAGCCGTGGAGCTGGTCGGAGTCGGTGCTGAGCCCGGAGGAGGCGGCCGCGCTCGAGCCGGAGCGCTTCATCGGCACGCTCGCGGCCGAGGCGCTGCGCATCGCCGCGGGCAGGCCCGGCCTCGCGGAGGTCGACGAGCGCTCGATCCCGCACGAGCTCGACTGGCTGACGACGGCGGTGCACCTGCAGAAGGGCTGCTACCGCGGGCAGGAGACGGTCGCGAAGGTGCACAACCTCGGCGCGCCGCCGCGCCGCGTGGTGCTGCTGCACCTCGACGGCTCGCAGAACGCGCCGGTCGCGGCCGGCGACGTCGTGCTCGCGGGCGACAAGGAGGTCGGCGCGGTGACGTCCGCGGCGATCCACGACGACCTCGGTCCGATCGCGCTCGCCGTCGTGAAGCGCTCGGCGCCCGCCGACGGCGACTTCGTCGTGCGCAGCGCCGAGGGCCTCGACGTCGCGGCGGGCCAGCAGGTGCTCGTGCCGCCGAGCGCGGGCCACGCGAACCGGCCGCCGCGGCTGCCGAGGCTCGGCGCCGTCAAGCGCCCGACGCGCCCCGACGCGCCGCCCGCGTAGCGCGCCTGCCCGCGGCGCCGCCCGCGGAGCGGCTCCACGTGCGCCCGGCGGAACGGACCCGTTCTCGGCACGCGGACCCGATATGTCGGGTCCGCGAACCGAGATGGGGTCCGCTTCGCGCCGCGCGCTCACGCAGCGGCGAGTCGAACCGCTCGCGTCGACGCGACCGGTTCCCGCAGCGACTCGAACGCTTCGCGTCGACGCCACCTGCTGCAGCGGCTCCCGTCGGCGTGAAGCGGTCCGCGCGCCGATCGAGGGCCGGCAGGGGACCTCTTCCACCGAGCGGGACTTGGTGGACCGGGTCTCCGCTGCTGGGAGGCGTCGCACTGCGCGTGGCGGAGCGCCGACGCCCACGCATCACGGCAGCGGCGCGACCGCCTCCCACGCGACCGTCAGCTCCCCGAGCCGCCACCGCGCCGGGCCGCCGCTCACCGGCCAGCCCGAGTCGCGCATCCGCCCGACCGTCGCGACCCACCGCTGCGTCGCCCCGAAATCGGCGAGCGGCGCGTGCGAGGCCCACGCGCGGTCGAGCTCCGTCAGCAGCGCGTGCACGCGCTCGCCCGGCACGTTGCGGTGGATGAGCGCCTTCGGCAGCCGCTCGGCGACGACCGAGGGCGCCTCCATCGGCGCCGAGCCGAGCTCGTCGACCTTGAGCGCGATCGTGAGCGAGCGCGGCCCCGCGGCGTCGAGCGCGACCCATGAGCACACCCGCCCGACCTCGTTCGACGTGCCCTCGACGAGCAGCCCGCCGGGCGCGAGCCGCGCGAGCATCGTCGCCCAGTGGCCGGCGACCTCGTGCTCGTCGTACTGCCGCAGCACGTTCATCGCGCGGATCACGTGCGGCGGCCGCCGCGCCGGCACCTCGAAGCCGCCGAGCGCGAACGACACCCGCGCATCCGCCGCGATCGCGCGCCCGTAGCGCGAAGGGCCCGCCGCGCACGCCGCCTCGAGCTCCGCCGTCGCGAGCGCGACGCGCTCCGGATCGATCTCGAGCCCGAGCACCTCGACCGTGGGATTGCCGCGCGAGAGCCGCTCGTGCAGCTCGAGGCTCGTCGTCGCGCTCGCGCCGTAGCCGAGGTCGACGACGAGGCAGCCCGGCACGCGCGCGGCCGGCTGCGCCGCGATCCAGCGGTCGACGCGGCGCAGCCGGTTCACGCCGGTCGTGCCGCGCGTGATGCGTCCGGTCGGCTTCGCCACCCCACCATTGTCGCGCCCGTCGGGGCGTGGGTACGGTGGCGGGCATGGATGCGTGGCGCCGGGCGGTCGAGCACGTCGCGTCGCGCTCGAGCGGCGGGCCGCTCCCCGCCGACGCCCGAGCTCGGCGTGCCGGTCGCGTGGCACCCGGGGCTCGAGCTCGAGGTCGACCGCATCGAGGAGCTCGAGGCGTATCGCGGCATCGATGCGCTCGCGCTCGCCGTGGAGCTCGCCGTCGCCGGCCGCATCGACGCGCGCATCCTCGGCGAGGCGGCCGAGGGCCGTGACCCGCAGTCGGTCAAGCGTGTCTGGCACCTCATCGCCAGGTTCGGGCATCGCGCGCCGGGCTGACCGCCCAGCGCGCATCCTCGAGCCCGAGCGGGGCCGCTGCGCCCGACCGGGCTCGGCGCGCCAGCCCCGCTCGGGCGCAGCGGCCCCAGTCGCACTCGAGCGGATGCGCCGGGTTAGGCTGGCGGCATGACCGAGCGCACCCTCATCCTGCTCCGCCACGGCCAGTCCACCTGGAACGAGAAGAACCTCTTCACCGGCTGGGTCGACGTGCGGCTCACGCCGAAGGGCGAGGAGGAGGCGAAGCGCGGCGGCGAGCTGCTGCGCGAGCACGACGTGCTGCCCGACGTGCTCTACACGTCGCTGCTGTCGCGCGCGATCCAGACGGCGAACATCGCCCTCGACGCGGCCGACCGCTCGTGGATCCCGGTGCACCGCTCCTGGCGGCTCAACGAGCGCCACTACGGCGACCTGCAGGGCAAGGACAAGGCGGAGACCCTCGAGCAGTACGGCGAGGAGAAGTTCATGATCTGGCGCCGCTCGTTCGACACGCCCCCGCCCGAGATCGCCGACGACAACGAGTTCTCGCAGGCCGGCGACCCGCGCTACGCCGACATCGACGGCGAGATGCCGCGCACCGAGTGCCTCAAGGACGTCATCGAGCGCTTCCTGCCCTACTGGGAGTCGACGATCACGAAGGACCTCGAGGCCGGGAAGACGGTGCTCGTCACCGCCCACGGCAACTCCCTGCGCGCGCTCGTGAAGCACCTCGACAAGATCTCGGACGACGACATCGCGGCGCTCAACATCCCCACGGGCATCCCGCTGCTCTACCGCCTCGGCGACGACAACATGCCCGTCGCGCCCGGCGAGTACCTCGACCCCGAGGCGGCGGCGGCTGGTGCGGCTGCGGTCGCGGCGCAGGGCAAGCGCGGTGGAGCTTAGGGCGGAGACCCTTTCGGGTCTCCGCCGCGACCCCAGCGCCGAGGCCCGTCTCGGGCCTCGGTAGGAGCCGAGACGGGGAAGGGCCCGACCGCAGCGGTCGGGCCCTTCCCCGTGTGCGCCTCAGCCCTGGTCGGGCGACGCCGGCTGCACCGGCTCGGGCGCCATCTCCGGGTGCGGGTCCTCGTCGCCGACCCAGTCGCCGGTCGCGAGGTACTTGACCTTCTTCGCGATGCTCACGCCGTGGTCCGCGAAGCGCTCGTGGTACCGGCTCGCGAGCGTCGCATCCACCGTCGTGTGCGCCGCGCCCTGCCACTCGGTGCCGAGCACGTGCGCGAAGACGTCGCGGTGCAGCTGGTCGACGATCTCGTCGGCCTGCTCGATCTGCTCGGCGATCGCGAGGTCCTGCGTCTCGAGCAGGTCGCGCAGCAGCTTCGCGATCTCGATGTCCTTCGCGCCCATCTCGGCGAACGTGGGCGCGAGCGAGTCGGGCACGACGTTCAGGGGGAAGCGGTAGCGGGCCAGCAGCGCGATGTGCCGGGCGAGGTCGCCCATGCGCTCGAGCGACGCCGAGATGCGCAGCGCCGAGACGGTGATGCGCAGGTCGCGGGCGACGGGCGACTGGCGCGCGATGATGTTGATCGCGAGCTCGTCGAGCGACGACGCCTTGTCGTCGATGATCGGGTCGGTCGCGATCACCTGCTCGGCGAGCTGCACGTTCGAGTCGCCGAAGGCGCGCACGGCCGCCTCGATCGAGACCACGACGTGGTTGGCGATGTCGACGAGGCGCTCCTGCACCTCGGCGAGCTCCTGCTGGAAGACGTCGCGCATTTGCTCCTGCTCCTTCGGTGCGCCGACGCTCGACGGCGTCGAGCGGCAGCGGCACGGTACGGACTGCCAGTGTCCTGGGGCCAGGTTACCGGGCGGTGTCCGGACGCTGAACCGCGGGAGGCGCGCGTCGCGCTGGCTACGATGGGGGCGTGGATGCGTCCTGGTATGTGCTCCTGGCGCTCCTGCTGGGCTTCGGTCTGGGAGCGCTCTCGGTGCATCTGCTCGGCATCGCCGCGCAGCGCGGACGCCAGGTGATGGCGATCGCGAGCGAGCCCGTCCCCGACGGCATCGCCGCGATGGTCGACGTGCTCGAGTCGGCGGGCGTCGTGCTCGACGGCTCCAACCAGGTGCTCCTCTCGTCGCCCGGCGCCGTGACGCTCGACCTCGTCGACGGGCGCGCGCTGCGCAGCCACGACATCCTCGAGGCCGTGCGCCGCGTGTGGCGCACGGGGCACGAGGAGGTGCTCGACCTCGTGCACCGCCGCGGCCGCATCGGTGTCGGCACCGAGCTGCACCTGCGCGTGCGCGTCGCCCCGCTCGGCAACCGCTTCATGCTCGTGCTCGCCGCCGACCGCACCGAGGAGCTGCGGCTCGCGGGTGTGCGGCGCGACTTCGTCGCCAACGTCAGCCACGAGCTCAAGACGCCCATCGGCGCCGTCGCGGTGCTCGCCGAGGCGATCGAGGCGGCCGCCGAGGATCCCGATCGCGTGCGCACGTTCGCGCAGCGCATGCAGCTCGAGGCGGATCGGCTCGGCCGCATGACGAAGGAGCTCATCGAGCTCTCGCGCATCCAGGCCGACGACCCGCTCGATCAGCCGGAGCTCGTCGAGATCACCGAGGTCGTCGACGTCGCGGTCGACCGCACGCGCGTGCTCGCGGATGCGAAGCGGATGCGCGTGGTGACGCGCGTGCTGGAGGACGCCGAGGTGCTCGGCTCGGCCGAGCTCATCACGATGGCGGTGCAGAACCTCGTGGCGAACGCCGTGCAGTACTCGCCGGAGGCGACGCACGTCGGCATCGGCGTGCGCGTCGTCGACGGAGTGGTCGAGATCGCGGTGACCGACAAGGGCGTCGGCATCGCGCAGGAGGACCGCGAGCGGGTGTTCGAGCGCTTCTACCGCGTCGACCCCGCGCGCAGCCGCGTGACCGGCGGCACGGGCCTCGGCCTCAGTATCGTGAAGCACGTCGCCGTGAGCCACGGCGGCGAGGTCACCCTCTGGTCGCGCCCGGGTCAGGGCTCGACGTTCACCCTGCGACTGCCCGTCGCCGAGACGCCTGCCCGCGAGGAGACTGCATGACGCGCATCCTGATCGTCGAGGACGAGCTCGCGCTCGCCGAGCCGCTCGCCTACCTGCTCGAGCTCGAGGGGTACGAGACGGCGCACGCGGCCGACGGGGACGCGGCGGTCGAGCGCTTCGAGCGGGAAGGGGCCGACCTCATCCTGCTCGACGTCATGCTCCCGGGGCGCAGCGGCACCGACGTGTGCCGGCACATCCGCCGCACCTCGAAGGTGCCGATCATCATGCTGACCGCGAAGGACTCCGAGGTCGACACGATCGTCGGGCTCGAGCTCGGTGCCGACGACTACGTCACCAAGCCGTACTCGACCCGCGAGCTCGTGGCGCGCATCCGTGCCGTCCTCCGTCGCCGCGCAGTCGAGGAGGAGGACGCGGATGACGACTCGGTCGTCGAGGTGGGGCGCGTGCGGCTCGACGCCGACAGCCACACCGTCACGGTCGACGGGGCAGAGGTGGCGATGCCGCTGCGCGAGTTCGAGCTGCTCGAGTACCTCATGCGCAACGCCGGCCGCGTGCTCACGCGGGGGCAGCTCATCGACCGGGTGTGGGGGAGCGACTACTTCGGCGACACGAAGACGCTCGACGTGCACATCAAGCGGCTGCGGGCGAAGATCGAGGAGCAGCCCTCGAGCCCGACCCAGCTCGTGACGCTGCGGGGGTTGGGCTACCGCTTCGAGCTCCGCGCTGGAGCTTGAAGCGCAGACCCTTTCAGGTCTGAGCCCGGTGGGCTACTGGGCCGGGCCGAAGTCTGCGTAGTCGGGGAACTCGGTCGAGTGCACGGGCACGCCCACGCCCGTCGGCTCGGCGCCGTCGGCCTGGAACGAGACGTTGCGCAGCCCGCCGAACTCGATCTCGCCGACCTCGAAGAGCAGCTGCTCGCCGTCGGGGAAGCCGAAGGTCGTCGTGCCCTGGCCGACGCGGACCTCCTCGGCCTCGTCGTCGACGCGCACCTCGACGAAGGTCGCCTCGCCGGGGTTCGTGAAGGTGACGAGCAGGTTGAGCGTGTCGCCGTCCGGGTCGCCGATGAGCAGCGCGTTGTGCCACTCGACCGTGCCGGTCGAGCCCGAGACGCCGTCGGAGGGGTCGTACTCGATCGTCGTCGCCTGCGGGGTGAGCAGGTTGCAGCCGGTGGCTGCCAGGACGACGACCGCGGCTGCGGCGGCTGCGGCGAGGGGGCGGTGCTGCACGGGATCCCTTTCGACGATGGCCGCGGGCGCAGAGTGCGCGACCGCGGTCACGACCACTCTAATACCCGCCCGATGGACGCTCCGCGCGGGGCTGAGGGGCGTGATCCAACCACGCCCCGCGGGCCTGAGCGAGCGACACGCTGTGATAAAATCGAGGTTCTGGCTATGACGAGGAGCATTCGATGAACTTTGAGGTCGGAGAGACGGTCGTCTACCCCCACCACGGTGCCGCGACGATCACCGAGGTCAAGGTGCGCAAGATCAAGGGCGTCGAGACCACCTACCTCAAGCTCAACGTCGCACAGGGCGGGCTGACGATCGAGGTGCCGGCGCAGAACGTCGACATGGTGGGCGTCCGCGACGTCATCGGCGAGGAGGGCCTCGACAAGGTCTTCGAGGTGCTGCGCGCCGACTTCACCGAGGAGCCCACCAACTGGGCCCGCCGCTACAAGGCGAACGTCGAGAAGCTCGCGTCCGGTGACGTCATCAAGGTGAGCGAGGTCGTCCGCGACCTCAGCCGCCGCGACCAGGACCGCGGCCTCTCGGCCGGCGAGAAGCGCATGCTCGCGAAGGCGCGGCAGATCCTGGTCTCCGAGCTCGCGCTCGCCGAGCACACCGATGAGGACGCCGCCGCGGCGCGCCTCGACGAGGCGCTCGCCCCCGCGAGCTGACCCGCAGGCCTGCAGGCACGTACCTGGGGCGAGGCATCCGATCTCTCGATCGGGTGCCTCGTCCCACGTCCGGGCGCGGCCGCGCGAGGCATCTAGGCTCGAGCGCGTGACCGACACCGCCATCATCGTCGTCGCCGCGGGCAGCGGCACGCGCCTCGGGCGCGGCGTGCCGAAGGCCTTCGCCGAGCTCGCGGGCGCGACGATCCTCGAGCATGCGCTGCGCGGGCTCGCCGGCATCGACGCATCGATCGTCGTCGTCGTGCCTGCAGGGTTCGAGGCGGATGCGTCGGCGGCGGCCGAGCGCGCCGGTGCCGTCGCGTCGGTGGTCGTCGGCGGCGCGACGCGGGCCGACTCGGTCGCGGCGGGACTCGAGCGGGTGGGCGAGGAGCGCTTCGTGCTCGTGCACGACGCCGCCCGGGCGCTCGCGCCGCGCTCGCTCGTCGAGCGGGTCGTCGAGGCGCTGCGGGGCGGGGCGCGCGCCGCCGTGCCGGTGCTGCCCGTCGTCGACACCATCCGCGAGTCGGGGGCTGCGGGGCTCGGGCGCATCGTCGACCGCTCGACGCTCCGCGCGATGCAGACGCCGCAGGGCTTCGACGCCCAGCTGCTCCGTGCCGCCTACGCGGAGGCGCTCGCGCGCGCCGACTCGACCGACGACGCCCAGCTCGTGCAGGCGCTCGGCGAACCGGTCGCGTCGGTGCCGGGCGACGAGCTCGCGTTCAAGATCACGACGGCGGCGGACGCCGACCGCGCGGAGGCGCTGCTCGCGCCGGAGGGGGGTCGCGTGGACGAGCTGCGCACCGGGATCGGCGTCGACGTGCACGCCTTCGGCGGCGACGGGCCGCTCATGCTCGCGGGGCTCGAGTGGGAGGGGCAGGGCCTCGCCGGCCACTCCGACGGCGACGTGGTGTGCCACGCGATCGTCGACGCGCTGCTCGGCGCCGCGGGGCTCGGCGACATCGGCTCTCTCGTCGGCGTCGACGACCCGCAATACGCCGGCGCACGCGGCGAGGTGTTCGTGCGCGCCGCGCTCGAGCGGCTCGGCGCGGACGGCTGGGCGCCCGTGAACGTCGCCGTGCAGGTGCTCGGCGTGCGCCCGCGCATCGGCGCCCGCCGCGACGAGGCGCAAGCGGCGCTCAGCGCGATGCTCGGCGCCCCGGTGAGCGTGAGCGGCACGACGGCCGACGGCCTCGGCGCCATCGGCCGCGGCGAGGGCGTGCAGGCGATCGCGACGGCCCTCATCCGCCGCCGCTCACCGCTCGTCGAGTAGTGCCGCAGGCACGTATCGAGACGAATCCGCTGGCGCATGCCGATCTCGATACGGCGCCTGCGGCGCCTACTCGATCAGCGGTGGAGGCGAGATGAGCCCAGTAGCCTTGGGCACCGTGACCGTGCGCATCTACGACTCGAAGCAGCAGGCGATCGTCGACCTGCAGCCGCTCAAGGCCGGCGAGGTCTCGATGTACGTCTGCGGTCCGACGGTGCAGTCGGCGCCGCACATCGGCCACGTGCGCAGCGCCGTCGCCTACGACGTCTGGCGCCGCTGGCTCGAGCACCGCGGCCACCGCGTCACGTTCGTGCGCAACGTCACCGACATCGACGACAAGGTGCTCGTCAACGCGGTCGACGAGCCGTGGTGGGCGCTCGCCTACCGCGTCGAGCTCGAGTTCTCGGCGGCGTACCGCGCCGTCGGCGTCGCCGCGCCGACGTACGAGCCGCGAGCCACCGCCTCCGTGCCCGAGATGCACGCGCTCATCGCCGAGCTCATCGAGCGCGGCCACGCCTACCCGGCGCTCGACGGCTCGGCCGACGTCTACTTCGACGTGCGCTCCTGGCGCGAGTACGGCGCGCTCACGCGCCAGTCGCTCGACAACATGGAGCCGGCCGCCGACGCCGACCCGCGCGGCAAGCGCGACCCGCGCGACTTCGCGCTCTGGAAGGCGCAGAAGCCCGAGGAGCCCGCCTCGGCCTCGTGGGACTCGCCGTGGGGCCGCGGCCGGCCGGGCTGGCACATCGAGTGCTCGGCGATGTCGCGCCGCTACCTCGGCGACGCGTTCGACATCCACGGCGGTGGGCTCGACCTGCGCTTCCCGCACCACGAGAACGAGCTCGCGCAGTCGACGGCGGCGGGGCTGGGCTTCGCGAGCGTCTGGAGCCACAACGGCCTCGTGCACGTCGACGGCGAGAAGATGTCGAAGTCGCTCGGCAACTCGATCTTCGCCGCCGACCTCGTGCGCGCGGTGCGCCCGATCGTCGTGCGCTACTTCCTGCTCGCGCCCCACTACCGCTCGACGATCGACCTCCGCACCGCGGGCGGCGACCTGGATGGCGGCTCGCTCGGCGAGGCAGAGGCCGCGTTCGGCCGCGTCGAGTCGATGCTCGAGCGCGCGGCGCGCGCGGGCGAGCTGCCGGAGTCGGACGTGCCGCTTGCGTTCGGCGCGGCGATGGACGACGACCTCTCGACCCCGCAAGCGATCGCGGTGCTGCACGAGTCGACGCGCGCCGCGAACGCCGCGCTCGACGCGGGGGAGGCGGATGCCGCGCTCGCGCGAGCGGGGGAGGTGCGGGCGATGCTGCGCGTGCTGGGCCTCGACCCGGCGGACGAGGTGTGGCATTCTGGAACGTCGGCCGCGACCGGGGCGCTCTCGAGCCTCGTCGAGTCGCTGCTGGCAGAGCGCCGCGAGGCGCGCGCGAAGAAGGACTTCGCCGCCTCCGACCGCATCCGCGATGCGCTCGCCGCCGCCGGCATCGCCGTCGAGGACGGCAAGGACACCACCACCTGGAGCATCTCATGACCAAGTCGCAGCGATCGCCGCGCAAGAAGGGCCCGCAGAAGGGCACGGGCGGCCACGGCCGGAAGGCGCTCGAGGGCAAGGGCCCCACGCCGAAGGCCGAGGACCGCTCGTGGCACGTCGCCGGCAAGCGCAAGTCGGCGCGCGAGCGCTTCGAGGCAGCCGCGCAGAAGGGCCGCCGCCCCGAGCCGCCCCGCCACCGCAAGCCCTCGTCGGCGAAGGACGACTCCGAGCTCGTCACCGGCCGCAACAGCGTGCTCGAGGCGCTGCGCACGAAGACGCCCGCGACGACGCTCATCCTCGCCGCCCGGCTCGAGATGGACGAGCGGGTCAAGGAGATCCTCTCGATCGCGAACAAGCGCGGACTGCCGGTGCTCGAGGTCATGCGGCCCGAGCTCGACCGGCTCTCGGGCCACGACGCCGTGCACCAGGGCGTCGCGCTCAAGGTGCCGCCGTACCAGTACGCGCACCCGATCGAGCTGCTCGAGCAGATCGTCGACCGGCAGCAGACGCCGCTGCTCGTCGCGCTCGACGGCATCACCGACCCGCGGAACCTCGGCGCGATCATCCGCTCGGCCGCCGCGTTCGGCGCGCAGGGCGTCATCGTGCCGCAGCGCCGCTCGGTCGGCGTGACCGCGTCGGCGTGGAAGACGAGCGCCGGCGCCGCCGCGCGCGTGCCGGTCGCGATGGCCACGAACCTCACGACGACGCTCAAGGAGCTGAAGTCGCAGGGCGTGTTCGTCGTCGGGCTCGACGGCGACGGCGACGTGCCGCTGCACGAGCTCGACCTCGCGGGCGGTCCGCTCGTGATCGTCGTCGGCAGCGAGGGCAAGGGGCTCTCGCGGCTCGTGGCCGAGACGTGCGATGCGATCGTCTCGATCCCCATCTCGTCGGCGACCGAGTCGCTCAACGCCGGCATCGCCGCATCCGTCACGCTCTACGAGGTCGCGAAGCGCCGCTCCTCCCGCTGATCGAGCAGCGGCCGCCCCTCTGCGACCGGGGCGGTTCCGCCTGACGGGGGCGGGCACGCCGGCCCCGCTCGGGCGGATGCGCCCCGGTGGGCGGTACGTCTTGCTGCGAGGGTCAGACGCGGTCGCGCCAGTCGCCCTCGTCGTCCTCCTCGTCGAGCAAGCCCTGCACGGTGATGATGGGCATCGTCATCGTGAGCGGCAGGTCGAGCAGCGCCGCCTCGTCGCGCCGGAACGCGAGCTGCGTCGCGATGTACTGCTCGGCGGCCTCGGCGAGCGGCACCTCGCGCTGCTCGCGCTCGGAGAGGAACCAGCGGTGCTCGAGCACCTCGTGGAAGATCTCGGCGGGCTCGAGCTTGCCGCGCAGCTCGATCGGCACCGACTGCACGATCGGCTGGAACACCTGCTCGAGCCACTCGTGGACGAGCGCCTCGTCGCCGACGTACGGCCGCAGGTCGCGCTGCGTCGCGACGTACTGGTCGAGGTCGTTGAGCAGCCGCCGCGCCTGGTTCTCCTGCGCGTCGATCCCGGTGAGCGACTGCAGGCGGCGGTGGTGGTGGCCCGGGTCGACGACCTTGGGCTGGATGCGCACGGTCGTGCCGCCGTCGCCCGTGCGGATCGCGAGCTCGCCGATGTCGTAGCCGAGCGCGTTGAGCCGCTCGATGCGGGCCGAGATGCGCCAGCGCTCGTCGGCGGGCAGCACCTCGTCGCTGTGGAGCTCGTGCCAGAGCGAGCGGTACTGGTCGACGATCGAGCCGGCGACCCGCACGGGGTCGATCGACTCGTCGAGGCGGTCGCCCGCGGCGAGGTCGAGCAGCTCACCCGCGATGTTGACGCGCGCGAGCTCGAGGTCGTCCTCGCGGCGGCCGTCCGAGAGGCCGTCGCGGAGCAGCGTGCCGGTCTCGGCGTCGACGAGGTAGGCGGCGAAGGCGCCGGCGTCGCGGCGGAAGAGCGTGTTCGAGAGCGAGACGTCGCCCCAGTAGAAGCCGACGAGGTGGAGCCGCACGAGCAGCCCCGCGAGCGCGTCGACGAGGCGCTGCGCGGTCGGCGCCTTGAGCGCGGAGGAGTAGAGGGCGCGGTAGGGGAGCGAGAAGCGCAGATGTCGGGTGACGAGCGCCGCGGCGAGCGGGTTGCCGTCGGCGTCGACGCGGTCGGCGATCACCGCGAGCGGCTCGACGCACGGCACCTCGAGCCGCTGCAGCGTGCGGAGCATCGCGTACTCGCGCGCCGCCATCTCAGGCGTCGTCTCCTTGATCGCCACGACGCGGCCGCCGAGCCGCGCGAAGCGCACGAGGTGGCGTGAGATGCCCTTCGGCAGCTGCACGACGTCGGCCTCGGTCCACTGCTCGAGCGGCTCGTCCCACGGCAGGTCGAGCAGCGTCGCGTCCATCACGGCGGAGGTGATGCGCAGGTCGGACCGCATGCCGCCATGGTAGGCGCGACCGGGCGCGCGCGCTCGGGCCGATCGCACGCATCCGTCGACGACGACGGCCCCGTCGCCAGGACGGGGCCGTCGCTCGGTGCCGGTCAGAGGCGGTTGCCGCTGTCGGAGTCGAACAGGTGCATGTGCTCCGGGTCGGGCGTGATGTACACGGTGTCGCCGAGCGAGGCGTGCGTGCGCCCGTCGACTCGCGCGACGATGTCGACGCGCTTGCCCTCGACGTCGGCGTGGCCGTAGAGGTAGCCGTCGGCGCCGAGCTCCTCGACGAGGTCGACGAGCACCGGCAGGCCGTCGCCGCCCGACTCGGCGACCGAGATGTCCTCGGGGCGCACGCCGACGACGACGTGGCCCTTCGCGGCCGCGAGCTGCTCGCGCGGGATGGGCGTCACGTGCGTGCCGAACTCGATGCCGCGCTCGGAGACGGGCAGCTCCATGAGGTTCATGGCGGGGCTGCCGATGAAGCCGGCGACGAACTGGTTCGCCGGCTGGCCGTAGAGCTCGCGCGGGGTGCCGACCTGCTGCAGCACGCCGTCCTTGAGCACCGCGATGCGGTCGCCCATCGTGAGCGCCTCGGTCTGGTCGTGCGTGACGTAGACCGTCGTGACGCCGAGGCGGCGCTGGAGCGAGGCGATCTGCGTGCGGGTCTGCACGCGCAGCTTGGCGTCGAGGTTCGACAGCGGCTCGTCCATGAGGAACACCTGCGGCTGGCGGACGATCGCGCGGCCCATCGCGACGCGCTGGCGCTGACCGCCCGAGAGGGCCTTCGGCTTGCGGCTCAGGTACGGCTCGAGGTCGAGCAGCTTCGCTGCCTCCTCGACGCGCTTCGCGCGCTCCTCCTTGGCGACGCCGGCGATCTTGAGCGCGAAGCCCATGTTCTCGGCGACCGTCATGTGCGGGTAGAGCGCGTAGTTCTGGAACACCATCGCGATGTCGCGGTCCTTCGGCGGCATGTCGGTGACCTCGCGGTCGCCGATCAGGATGCGGCCGTCGTTGACCTCCTCGAGGCCCGCGAGCATGCGGAGGGTCGTGGACTTGCCGCAGCCGGAGGGGCCGACCAGCACGAGGAACTCCCCGTCGCCGATCTCGAGGTCGATCGCGTCGACTGCGGGGCGGTTGCCGCCGGGGTAGACCCGGGTGGCCTTGTCGAACGTCACAGACGCCATTGTCGATACTCCCTTTCCACCGGCAGGTACGTGCCGGACGATCCGTCGTGGTGAGGACGGGCGTCGTCGCCCGCGTGCTCATCCTGGCACGTCGGCCTGCCGGTACCCTAGAAGACGGCGCGCCTTCCCCAGCGGCGCCCACCGCCGTGACCACGGCCGACCCAGGACAAGGACGCATGAGCGAGAAGCTGACGAAGAACGAGCGTCGTGCGCAGGCCCGCGAGCAGGCCCGCCGGATGCAGGAGGAGCGCCGCAAGAAGGAGCGCCTCAAGAAGGGCCTGACGATCGGCGGCATCATCGTGGCTGCCGTGGCGATCGTCGCCATCGTGGCGGTCGTGATCGTCAACAGCATCCGCCCCGCGGGCCCCGGACCCGAGAACATGGCGAGCAACGGCATCGTGATCGGCGCCGGCTTCGAGGCGGAGCGCACGCCGGCGACGCCGCCGGAGGGCGAGCCGACGCCGACCGAGCCGCGCGACGACCAGATCCAGATCCGGATCTACCAGGACTACATGTGCCCCGCGTGCGGCGCCTTCGACGAGGCCAACCGCGCGACGCTCGAGCAGCTGCTCGAGACCGGCGCGGCGACCGTCGAGGTGCACCCGATCTCGATCCTCGACCGCGCGTCGCTCGGCACGAAGTACTCGACGCGCTCCGCCTCCGCCGCCGCGTGCGTCGCCGAGCACGCGCCCGACCAGTTCTGGGCGTTCAACTCCGCGATGTTCGACAACCGCCCCGAGGAGGGCGCGCCGGGCCTGACGAACGACGAGATCGTCGATGTCGCCGAGTCGGCGGGCATCGACACGTCGGGCGGGCTCGCCGACTGCATCACCGAAGGCCGCTTCATGAGCTGGGTCGAGGACGCCACCGTGCGCGCCGGCACCGAGCCGCTGCCCGGCACGGACGGCGAGGTCGCCGACCGCACGCCGACGGTCATCGTCAACGGCGAGCGCTACCCCGGCGCCCCCGGCGATGCGGCAGGCTTCCAGGCGTTCGTCACGGCCACGGCCGGCTCGCTCAGCGAGTCGCCCGAGCCCGCGGAGTCGCCCGCCCCGAGCGACGGCTGAGCGCATGCGCACCCTGTCGGCAGGTGGCGCGCTCGTCGCGCTCGCCGTGCTGGCAGGGTGCGCGGCGTCGCCGCCCCCGCCCATCACCACGATCGGCGAGCTCGGCGCCGCCTACCTCGACGCGGGCGGGCAGTGCGACGACCTCGTCGAGCAGTACCGCGAGAGCGACGTCGACCCGGTCGTCGCGACGTGCGGCGCCGACACCGAGCTCATCCTCGCCGCCAGCGCCGATGCGGCGCTCGCGGTCGCGACCGAGCGGCAGCTGCAGGAGCAGACCGTGCTCGTCTTCGACCGCTGGGTGATCCGCGACCCCGAGCTCGAGACGATCCAGCAGGAGCTCGGCGGCCAGATCGTCACCCTCGCGCCCGCCGACGGCCCCGCGAACATGGCCGACGCGATCGCCTTCGACGCCGACGGCGCGATCGAGCGCGACCCCGTGCCCGCCGAGGGCGCGCCCGAGCCGCTGCCCGACGCATCCGACGTGCCCGATGTGCTCGTCGTGGTCGACCCGGCGTGCGAGTACTGCGACCGGCTGCTCGAGGCGAGCGGCGAGCGGCTCGAGGAGCTCGCCGACGCGGGTGAGGCGCGCGTGGCCTACTTGCCCGTCTCGCTCGGCGATTCGATCGGCAACGGCTACGCGTCGACGCTCGGTGCCAACGGGCTCGCGTGCGTCGCCGATGCGGAGCCCGAGGCGTACCGCCCGTTCCAGACCGCGCTGCTGGCGATGCTGCAGCGGCAGCCCTTCGATGCGGCCTCGGTCACCGCGCTCGCCGCCGAGCACGGCGCTGAGGCGGGCGACTGCATCGCCGAGGGTCGCTTCGCGTGGTGGGTGCGGCAAGCGACCGTGCGCGCGATCGAGGAGCCGCTGCAGGGAGTCGAGCCGCTGCGCGGCGTGCCGACGGTGACCGTCGACGGCGTCACGTTCGACGGCGACGTTGACGATGCGGATGCGCTGGCGGCGTTCATCGCGGAGGGCCGGTAGGTCTCGGTACGCCCGGCCTGCGGCCGGGCTACTCGACCTTGCGTCCTCCGCGCTCAACGCGCCGTCGGCGCATTGAGCGCTGCGGACGCAAGAGCCCCCTGTCAGGATCGAACTGACGACCTACGCTTTACAAGAGCGTTGCTCTACCACTGAGCTAAGGAGGCGCGGCGCGGGTTCGCCCGCGGCGCCCAGCCATTCTAGGCTTGCCCGGTGAGCCGCTTGCGCCCCTGGGATCCCGAGCGCGACGCCGCCGCGGTGCTGGCGGCCTTCCTCGCCTCGCCCGACCTGCACCGGCAGGCGCCGCCCCTCGAGACGCTCGACGCCGCGCGCGACTACCTCGGCGCGATCGCGACCGACGCGCTCGCGATCGACCAGGGCGGCGAGGCGGTCGGATGCGTCGTGGCCGCCGAGCGGGAACCCGTGCACGGCACCGCCTGGATGTCGTACTGGCTCGCGCCCGCGGCGCGCGGCCGAGGGCTCGCGAGCCGCGCCCTCGACACGCTCTCCCGCCGCGTGTTCGCCGAGGGGCTGCACCGGCTCGAGCTCGGCGCTCGCGCGAACAACCCGGCCTCGATCGCGGTCGCCGAGCGCGCGGGCTACGTGCGCGAGGGCGTCGAGCGGGAGCGGCTCCGCTACGTCGACGAGCACGGCATGGCCACGCGCTTCGACGTCGTGCGGTTCGCGCGGCTCTCGCCCGACCCCGCGCCCGACCTCGAGCCATTGGCGGTCGCGTGATCCACCTCCTCTGGCTGCTCGCGTCGATCGCGGCCGGTGCGGGCCTCGCGGTGCAGAGCCGCATCAACGGCGAGCTCGGCGCTCGGCTCGACCACGGCATGCTCGCCGCCCTCATCTCGTTCTGCGTCGGGCTCGGGCTGCTCGCCGTGCTGCTGCTCGTCTCGCCCGGCGCGAGGGCCGGAGTGCGCAGGCTTGTCGGCGTCATCCGCGACGGATCGATGCCGTGGTGGTACGCGACGACGGGGCTGCTCGGTGCGTTCCTCGTCGCGACACAGGGCGTCGTCGTCGGCACGACCGGCGTCGCGCTCTACACCGTCGGCGTCGTCGCTGGGCAGACGACGAGCGCGCTCGCCGTCGACCGGGCAGGCTTCGGCGGGCTCGCGCGGAAGCCGATCACCGCGCCGCGCGTCATCGGGGCGCTGCTCGCGCTCGTCGCCGTCGGCATCGCGCTCGTCGGCGCGGGGGAGCTGCAGGGCGCGTGGCTCGTCGTGCTGCCCTTCATCGCGGGCCTGCTGCAGTCGTTCCAGCAGGCGTTCGGCGGCCTCGTGCAGCGGCACTCGCGCTCGGCGATCGCGCAGACCGTCTCGAACTTCCTCGTCGGCACGGTCGCGCTCGCGGCGTTCGTCGGCGTCCAGTCGCTCGCGGGCGTCACCGCGCGCCCGCTGCCCGCCGAGCCGTGGCTCTACGCGGGCGGCATCCTCGGCATCGTCTTCATCGCGCTCATGTCGGTCGCGGTGCACCACCTCGGCGTGCTCACGATGGGCCTCGGCGTCATCTGCGGGCAGGTCGTCGCGTCGCTCCTGCTCGACTGGCTGTTCCCGGCCGGCCACCCCGTGACGGCGTGGTCGCTCCTCGGCGCGGGCCTCACGATCGTCGCGGTCGCGGTGTCGTCGCTCCGTCGGCCCGTCAGGGCCGTCCGCTCGGCCTGAGCTCCATCGTCAGCGCAGGCCGAGGAAGCGGGCCGCGGCCTCGCCGCCCTCGATGCCGAGCGTCCACGTCGGGCGCCGCAGCGCATCCGCCGTCAGCCGCAGGTCGAGCTCGCGCTCGACGACGCCCTCGCGCGGGGAGTGGCGGCTCTCGCCGTTCGGCTGGTAGCCGAGCGCGCGGCTCACGCCGAGCGACGCGGCGTTCCAGTCGTACGCGGTGGTCTCGGCGACCTCGGCGCCGAGCGAGTCGAACGCCCAGAGCAGCGCCGCGAGCCGCATCTCGGTGCCGAAGCCGCGGCCCTGCGCGTCGCGACGCAGCCAGGAGCCCGTCTCGATCGTGCGCTCGGCGGGGAAGCGGCGCGCGACGACGTCCTGCGCGCCGATGAGCGCGCCGTCGGCCCACACCCCGAGCATCACCGCCCAGTCGTCGCGCTCTGCGCGCACGCGCGCCTGCCAGATCCAGCGCGCCGAGCTCGCCGCCAGGTCGGGCGACTCGTCCCACGGCCGGCCGAAGGGAGTGCGCGGCGCGTGGTCGTGGATGCCCGCCGCTGCCGCGGCGACGTAGTGCGGGATGTCGTCGTCGGCGAGCGGCCGGAGCTCGAGCCGCGGGGTCGTCAGCCGCAGGCCGAGCAGCGGCCAGATCTCGTCGAGCGTCATCACGCCGCCACGCTAGCGGCGACGCGGTGCCTCGACGCGGTGCCTCAGGACTCGGGCGTGAAGCTCATCGCGACGGAGTTCATGCAGAAGCGGTCGCCCGTCGGCGTCTGGGGCGCGTCCTTGAAGACGTGGCCGAGGTGGCTGTGGCACTTCGCGCAGCGCACCTCCGTGCGCACCATGCCGAGCGAGCGGTCCTCGACGAGCTCGACGGCGTCCTCGCGCGCGTCGAAGAAGCTGGGCCAGCCGCAGCCGGAGTCGAACTTCGTCTCGTCGTCGAAGAGCTCGTTGCCGCATGCGCCGCACGCGTAGACGCCCTGGCGCGACTCGTCGAGCAGCGCGCCCGTCCAGGGACGCTCCGTGCCGGCCTCGCGCAGCACGCGGTAGGCGTCGGGCGAGAGGGCCTCGCGCCACTCGGAGTCGGAGCGTTCGATGGGATCGGTCATGTCGCAATGGTACGCGCGGCGCCATTGCGCTCCCTGTGTTTCGCGGCGGGCGGAACGCCCCGCCGCCCGTAGGATCGGCACCATGCCGACCGAGCCGCGACCCGCCAGCGCACCGGCTGCCGACGACGCTGCGGCCCCGGACTCCGCCGCGCTGGACTCCGCCGCATTGGCCTTCGCGGCCGCCGACTCGGTCGTCGAGCCCGAGGGGCAGTCGACGACGGATGCGTCGGCCCACGACCTGCAGTCGGCGCGCGAGCAGCGCATCCGCCGCGTGCTCGACTTCGAGGGCGGCTGGACGAGCCACGGCGGCGCGAAGGCCCGCGCGATCCGCGCCGAGTTCGGCTGGACCACGACCCGCTACTACCAGGTGCTCGACGGGCTGCTCGAGACGCCCGAGGCGCTCCACCACGACCCGATGCTCGTGCGGCGACTGCTGCGCGTGCGCGAGGGCCGATGAGCCGCACGCAGCGCGTCGGCGCCCACCGCTCGAGCGCATCGCAGCGCACGCCGCGCTGGGTGATCCTGCTGTGCGCGCTCGCCGCGACGATCGTGCTCATCGCGATCGGCCTCTTCCTGCTCGACCGGCTGCGGCCGCAGTCGGCGCCGCCCGCGCCGATCGCGAGCGAGGCCGCCGAGGTCGTCTCCGACCCGGGGCAGATCGATCCCGGCGTCGACGCATCCATCACCGTCCTCGACCAGTCGGGCGAGCACGAGCTCGCCGCCGGCGTGGGCCAAGCGCTCTCGGACGCGGGCTGGAGCGTGCTCGCGACCGGCGGCTCGGAAGGCGGCGACGTCGAGCGCACCGTCGTCTGGTACGACGACGAGTCGCTCGCGCCCGTCGCGCGCGGGCTCGCGCAGGGCCTCGGCGTCGGCGAGGCGCGGCTCTCGGACGGCCGCATCACCGGCACGCCGATCACGATCGTGCTCGGTGCGGATGCGGTGGGCACGGCCCCGAGCGCCGAGCCGCAGGAGGGCGGTGCGGTCACGCACTCGCCCACGCCCAGCGCGCCCTGACGCCGACCCCCGCGCGGCTTGCACTCGTCAGGTGAGAGTGCCAGACTCGTGTACTGGCACTCCTATCGTCGGAGTGCCAGATGAACGTCCACAGCGTCCAGGAGGGACGAACTGCAATGGCAAAGATGATCGCATTCAACGAGGAGGCCCGCCGCGGGCTGGAGCGTGGACTCAACACGCTCGCCGACGCGGTGAAGGTGACCCTCGGCCCGCGCGGCCGCAACGTCGTGCTGGAGAAGAAGTGGGGCGCCCCCACCATCACGAACGACGGCGTGTCGATCGCCAAGGAGATCGAACTCGAGGACCCCTTCGAGAAGATCGGCGCCGAGCTCGTCAAGGAGGTCGCGAAGAAGACCGACGACGTCGCCGGTGACGGCACGACGACGGCGACCGTGCTCGCGCAGGCGCTGGTCCGCGAGGGCCTCCGCAACGTCGCAGCCGGCGCCGACCCGATCAGCCTCAAGCGCGGCATCGAGAAGGCCACCGCCGCGGTGAGCGAGCAGCTGCTCGCCAACGCCAAGGAGGTCGAGACCAAGGAGGAGATCGCCGCCACGGCTTCGATCTCGGCCGCCGACGAGGAGATCGGCGCGCTCATCGCCGAGGCCATCGACAAGGTCGGCAAGGAGGGCGTCGTCACCGTCGAGGAGTCGAACACCTTCGGCACCGAGCTCGAGCTCACCGAGGGCATGCGCTTCGACAAGGGCTTCCTGTCGCAGTACTTCGTGACCGACCCCGAGCGCCAGGAGACGGTCTTCGAGGACCCGTACATTCTGATCGTCAACTCGAAGATCTCGAACATCAAGGACCTGCTCCCGATCGTCGACAAGGTGATCCAGGCGGGCAAGCAGCTCGTCATCATCGCCGAGGACGTCGAGGGCGAGGCGCTCGCGACGCTCGTCGTCAACAAGATCCGCGGCATCTTCAAGTCGGTCGCCGTCAAGGCCCCCGGCTTCGGCGACCGCCGCAAGGCGATGCTCGCCGACATGGCGATCCTCACGGGCGGCCAGGTCATCTCCGAGGAGGTCGGCCTCAAGCTCGAGAGCGCGACGCTCGACCTGCTGGGCCGTGCCCGCAAGGTCGTCATCACGAAGGACGAGACGACGATCGTCGAGGGCGCAGGCGAGGCCGAGGCCATCGCGGGCCGCGTTCGCCAGATCCGCTCGGAGATCGAGAACACCGACAGCGACTACGACCGCGAGAAGCTCCAGGAGCGCCTCGCGAAGCTCGCCGGCGGCGTCGCCGTCATCAAGGCGGGTGCCGCGACCGAGGTCGAGCTCAAGGAGCGCAAGCACCGCATCGAGGACGCCGTCCGCAACGCGAAGGCTGCTGTCGAGGAGGGCATCGTCGCCGGTGGTGGCGTCGCGCTCATCCAGGCCGCGAAGACCGCGTTCGAGGGCCTCGAGCTCGTCGGCGACGAGGCGACGGGCGCGAACATCGTGCGCGTGGCCGTCGACGCGCCGCTCAAGCAGATCGCCACGAACGCCGGCCTCGAGCCGGGCGTCGTCGCCGAGAAGGTGCGCAGCCTCGAGGTCGGCCACGGCCTCAACGCCGCGACCGGCGAGTACGTCGACATGCTCGCCGCGGGCATCGCCGACCCGGTGAAGGTGACGCGCTCGGCGCTCGCCAACGCCGCGTCGATCGCCGGCCTCTTCCTCACGACCGAGGCCGTCGTCGCCGACAAGCCCGAGAAGCAGCCGGCGATGCCGGCCGACCCCACGGGTGGCATGGACTTCTGATGCCGCAGCGCTCAGGTCCGCACAGCGGACCTGAGCGCGGAGGCATCAGGGTCGAGTAGCGAGCGGCGCAGCCGCTCGCGTATCGAGACCCAGGAGCTCCACCAGTCGAAAGGCCCCAGCAGCAACGCTGGGGCCTTTCGCCGTGTCCGGGTCTCGATACGCCCGGCCTGCGGCCGGGCTACTCGACCAACGGGAAGTGCGGCCGGCGGCCGGGCTGCTCGACCAACGGGACGGGTGGCCTGCGGCCGGGCTGCTCGACCAACGGGGGAGTCAGCCCGCGAACAGCCGCGTGTTGCCCTGCTCCACCTCGTCGTACTGGCGGCCGGCCATCGCGAGCGCCTCGTTGATGCTCGCGAGCGACTCCTCGACCCGCAGCTGCGTCGCGCGCCAGTCCTGCACGACGCCCTGGAAGGCGATCGACGCCTGGCCCGTCCACGAGTCCTGCAGCGCCTGCAGCTGCGCGAGCATCGCCGCGGACTCCGACTGCAGCCGCGACGCGGTCGACCGCACCGCGAGGTGCGCGCCGTGGATGGCGTCGCCGTCGACGACGTACCTGCTCATGATCCCTCGATCCCGCGCGGAGCATCCGCGCTCGAGTCAGACGGTAGGGGGATGCGTCGGGTCAGCGGCGCGAGCCGGCGTGCGCCTGTGGATGGTCGCCCGAGATCGTGTTGGGGTAGTCCGCCGGGCGGAGCTTGTGGCTGAGCGCCATCACCGCCTCGTCGGAGGCGAGCGGGATCGCGAAGCGGAACGTCGCGCCGCCGCCCGGCGTCTCGACCACGTCGATGCGGCCGCCGTGCGCGCGCACGATGCCGCGCACGATCGCGAGGCCGAGGCCCGAGCCGCCCGTCTCCCGAGCGCGCGACTCGTCGGTGCGGAAGAAGCGCTCGAAGACCTTGCCGCGCTGGTCGGCCGGCACTCCCGGCCCGTGGTCGACGACCATCACGACCGCGCGGCGCCGCCGCGCGGTGACGCCGACCGCGAGCTCGATCGGCGAGCCCTCCGGCGTGTAGCGCAGCGCGTTGCCGATGAGGTTCGAGATCACCTGGCGCAGCGCGAGCTCGTCGCCGAGCACGATCGCGGGCGGGGTGAGCGGCGGCGGGGTGAAGATCGCGTCGGGCAGCGCGTCGTCGACGTCGTCCTCCACGGGACCCATCGCATCCGCGTCGATCGGGAGCACGTGCACCTGCCGGTCGGGCGAGCCGGCGCGCGTGTCGGAGGCGGCGTCGTTGACGAGCGGCACGAGGTCGAGCGGTTGCAGGTCCATCGGGCGGCGCTCGTCGAGCCGCGCGAGCTGCAGGAGGTCCTCGACGAGCCGAGCCATGCGCTTCGCCTCGCCCTCGATGCGCTCCATCGCGCTCGCGACGTCCTCGGGGCGCGAGATCGCGCCCATCCGGTAGAGCTCGGCGTAGCCGCGCACCGACACGAGCGGCGTGCGCAGCTCGTGGCTCGCGTCGCCGACGAACTGCCGCATCTGCTTCACCGACTCGTCGCGCTGCTCGATCGCGGCCTCGATGCGATCGAGCATGCCGTTGAGCGAGCGCTGCAGCGAGCCGACCTCGGTGCGCGGGTGCTCGGTCGACAGGCGAGTCTCGTAGTCGCCGTCGGCGAAGCGCTCGGCCTGCTTCGCCGTGCGCCGCAGGCCGCGGAGCGTCGAGACGGCGAGGATGCGCGTGAGGGCGGCCCCGAGCACGACCGCGAGCACCGAGAAGCCGGCGAAGACGAGCATGAACGTGCCGGTGGTCGCCTCGAGCCGCTCGGTGTTGACCGCGACGACCGAGATGAGCAGCTCGCCGGTGCCCTCGACCGTCGTGGGCGCGACGAGCGTGCGCCACGTCGACTGCCCGTCGATCGAGGGGATCGTGAACGCCTTCGGCTGCTCGACGAGCGTCGCGAGCGAGAGCCCCGACAGGTCGGGGTTCTCGGGGTTGGGCAGCTTGTTGTCGCAGACGATGACGCCGTCGGCCTGGGCGACGCCCAGGTAGTAGGTGTTGGGCATCCGCTGCGCGAGGTCGCACTGCTCGGGCGAGTCGCGGCGAGTGACCGGCTCACTCGTGAACGCGAGCAGCGCCTCCTCGATCTCGACGTCGATGTCGGCGACCTGCGCGTCGCGGATGATGCTGAGCGTGCCCATGCCCGCGAGCACGAGCCCGAAGGTCATCACCACGACGATGAGTGCACTGATCCGCCCGGCCAGCGACGCGCGGCCGAGCAGGCGGATCAGCGCCCGTCGCACCTACGCCTTCGGGGACTTCAGCATGTAGCCGAAGCCGCGCTTGGTGACGATCATCGGCTCGCTCGCGCCGTCGTCGATCTTGCGCCGCAGGTAGGAGATGTAGGACTCGACGATGCCGACGTCGCCGTTGAAGTCGTACTCCCAGACGTGGTCGAGGATCTGCGCCTTCGACAGCACGCGGTTGGCGTTGAGCATGAGGTAGCGCAGCAGCTTGAACTCGGTGGGGGAGAGCTCGATCTCCTCGCCGCGCACCGTCACCTCGTGCGTGTCCTGGTTCATCGCGAGGTCGCCGACGTGGATCGTCGCGTCGTCGGTCTCGGCCATCGTGCGGCGCAGGATCGCCTTGATGCGGGCGATGATCTCGTCGAGCGAGAACGGCTTCGTGACGTAGTCGTCGCCGCCGACGGTGAGGCCGTTGATCTTGTCCTCGGTGTCGTCCTTCGCGGTGAGGAAGAGGATGGGCGAGGTGAAGCCGGATGCGCGCAGCCGCTTGGTCACGCCGAAGCCGTTGATGTCCGGGAGCATGACGTCGAGCAGGATGAGGTCGGGCTCGTCCTCGAGGACGGCGGAGATCGCGGCGGCTCCCGCGCCGACGGCGCGCACGTCGAAGCCCGCGAAGCGCAGGCTCGTCGTCAGCAGGTCGCGGATGTGCGGCTCGTCGTCGACGACGAGGACTTTGGCGTTCGGCTCGGTCATGCGGACAGTCTCTGGTGATTGCCTGAGAAGAGTCTGGGAGTCGCCGGAACGCGCTCAGACCGCTGCGCGGTCGGCGAGACCGAGCTCGTGCTCGTCGAGGATCGTGTAGGCGTAGCCCTGCTCGGCGAGGAAGCGCTGGCGGCCGAGCGCGAACTCCTGGTCGACCGTGTCGCGCGCGACGATCGTGTAGAAGCTCGCCGTGCGGCCGCCCTTCGGCCGCAGCAGCCGGCCGAGCCGCTGCGCCTCCTCCTGGCGCGAGCCGAACGAGCCCGACACCTGCACGGCGAGGGATGCGTCGGGCAGGTCGACGGAGAAGTTCGCGACCTTCGAGACCACGAGCACGCGCTCCTGCCCGGTGCGGAAGGCCTGGAAGAGCTCCTCGCGCTCGGAGACGGGCGTCTCGCCCGTGATGAGCGGCGCGTCGAGCGCGGCGGCGAGCTCGTGGAGCTGGTCGAGGTACTGCCCGATGACGAGCGTGGGCTCGTCGGGGTGCTGCGCGAGCACGCGGCGGACGGTGTCGATCTTGCGGGGGCTCGAGGCGGCGATGCGGTAGCGGTCGCGGTCGCCGGAGGCGGCGTACTCGAGCCGCTCGTCCTCGTCGAGGTCGATGCGCACCTCGAAGCACTCGGCGGGCGCGATGAAGCCCTGCGCCTCGATCTCCTTCCACGGGGCGTCGAAGCGCTTGGGCCCGATGAGGCTGAAGACGTCCGACTCGCGGCCGTCCTCGCGCACGAGCGTCGCGGTGAGGCCGAGCCGGCGCCGCGCCTGCAGGTCGGCGGTGAGCTTGAAGACCGGCGCGGGCAGCAGGTGCACCTCGTCGTAGACGATGAGGCCCCAGTCGAGCGCGTCGAGCACGCCGAGGTGGGCGTACTCGCCGCCGCGCTTGACCGTGAGGATCTGGTAGGTCGCGATCGTGACCGGCTTGATCTCCTTCGACGCTCCGGAGTACTCGCCGATCTCGTCCTCGGTGAGGCTCGTGCGGGCGAGCAGCTCGGCCCGCCACTGCCTCGCCGAGACGGTGTTCGTGACCAGGATGAGGGTCGTGGTGTCGGTCGCCGCCATCGCGGCCGCGCCGACGATCGTCTTGCCGGCGCCGCACGGGAGCACGACGACGCCCGAGCCGGCGTCGGCGAAGTGCGTCACCGCATCCGCCTGGTACGGCCGCAGGGTCCAGCCGTCCTCGACGAGCTCGATGTCGAGCGGAGTGCCGGGCGTGTAGCCCGCGAGGTCCTCGGCGGGCCAGCCGAGCTTGACGAGCTCCTGCTTGAGCTCGCCGCGCGCCCAGTCGACGACGCGGATGCCGCCGTCGGCGGGGCCGTCGAGCAGCGGCGCGATCTTCTTCGAGCGCCGCACCTCCTCGAGCACGGGGCGGTCCTGGCTGCGGAGCACGAGCCCCTCGTCGTCGCGCTCGATCACGAGCCGGCCGTAGCGACCGATCGTCTCGCGGATGTCCTGCGCGACGCCGGCGGGGACGGGGAACTTCGCGTAGCGGTCGAGGGTGCCGATGATCTCGTCGGCGGTGTGGCCGGCGGCGCGCGCGTTCCACAGACCGAGGCGCGTCACGCGGTAGGTGTGGATGTGCTCGGGAGCGCGCTCGAGCTCGGCGAACACCTGCAGCGCCTGCCGGGCTGCGGCCGCGTCGGGATGCGCGACCTCGAGCAGCACGGTCCGGTCGGACTGGACGATCAGGGGGCCGAGAGTCATAGCGTTCCAGCCTACTGCCCTGCAGGGGTACAGCCCCAGCGTTCGCCGACGGCGTTCCGGCCCGATGGCGCGTCAGTTCGCGACGCCGAGCCCCGCGACCTTCGTGATCGCGCTGAGCGGGAGGGTGCGCTCGACGTCGCGGTTCGCGTCGCGGGCGCGCAGCCTGCCGTTCGCGACCGCGAGCGGCACGAGCTCGACGTCGACCGGCTCGCTCGACGTCGTCACCGTGAGGCGCACGGGCATGCGCTCGCGCACCGCCGACTGCAGCTGCCGCTCGAGCCACGCGCGCTCCTGCTCGCCGACCTCGAAGCCCGCGTCGCGCAAGCGCGCGACGAGCCGGTGCCGCTCGCGCTCCCGGCGCGGCGCGCGCTCGGGGCGGCGCAGCACGAGCTCGCCCTCGTCGTCCTCGAGCACGGCGGGGTAGCGCTCCTCGAGCAGCGACTCGAGCACCTCCTCGGCGCTCAGCCGGAAGGTCAGGCGGTGCGGGCCGGTCTGCACGGGGCCCGCGTTGACGAGCGCGCGATCGACGGCGATCGTGCGGATCAGCTGCTCGTCGTCGCTCCGCACCTGCGCGCGGGCGCCGCCCTCGGCGGTCGGGTCGACGGAGCGCACCCGCACGCTGCCGAAGCGCGCGGCGGTGTCGCGCACGAGGTAGGCGACCGGTTGCGGCACGCCGGTGAGCGAGATGCCCGCGAGGAACTCGAGCACCCCGTCGGCGCTCTCGCCGCTCGCGAGGCCCGCGGCGACGCTCTGCGCGGTGATGCGCCACTGCGAGGCGATGCCGGCGCGCTCGATGCGGGCGATGCCGCGCAGGCGCGCGTCGACGGCGGCGCGGAGCGGCCCGGGGGCGACGGCCGAGAGGTCGGGCTGCAGGTAGACGGATGCGGTGGCGGGCGGCACGTGGGCGGCGAGCGTCTCGCGCGCGGCACCCGGGTCGTGGGCGAGCACGGCGGCGAGCGTCGTCGGGTGCCTGCCGTCGACGAGCCCGAGCCGGCGCGCCTGCCGCGCCTGCCGCTCGCGGACGGCCCGCACGGCGTCGTCGGCGAGCGGGAAGTCGCCGGTCGCGACGGCCGCGAGGTCGCCGGTCGCCTCGAGCCAGGCGGTCGCGACCCGGAGCCAGCGGTCGGGCACGGGCGAGGCGAGCCACGCGTCGGCGTCGACGGTCGCGCGGAGCCGGCCGTCGTGCTTGTCGACGAGGCCCGCGGCGCTCGCGAGCTCGAGCCGCTCGTCGAGCTGCCCCGGCTCGGCGTCGATCGAGGCGGCGAGGTCGCGCACGACGGCCGCCGGCAGCTGCGCGCGCGAGCGGAGCGTGACGGGGTGATCGGCGATGCGATGCACGAGCTCGGCGATCTTGATCGCCTCGTCGATCGCGAGCTGCGGCGCGGTGGGGGAGTCGATGGGCGCCGCGTCGATGGGCGCCGCGCCCGCTGCGGCGCTCGCGGCGCGACGGTCGAGCGCGTCGGCTGCGAGCGCGGCGACCGGCGGCAGCGCGACGCCGTCGACGCCGAGCAGCAGGATGTCGAGCCTCGGCGACGACGTGCGCGCCGCGAGCCCGGCGAGCTCTGCGCCCGACCGCCACCGGAGCGCTAGCGCGATCGACGCATCCGTCAGCAGGTGCTCGGCGAGGTCGAACGTCGAGGCGAGCTGCGGGGGTGCCTGCCGCTCGGTGACGAGCAGGTCGAGCGCGTCGTCGGGCATCGCCTGGATGCGGGCCGCGAGCGCGACGACGTCCATCAGCGCCTGCGGGACTTGCCCGCCGCGCTCACGATGACGAGCACCACGAGGCAGACGATGGCGAGGGGGAGCGCGATGAGCGGGAGCCAGTAGGCGTACTGCCAGGCGATGCCCGCGAAGAGCTCGACGCTGTCGCGGAACGCGACGTGCAGCATGGCGCCGGCGAAGCCGAGCACCGCGATCGCGGCGAGCGCGACGACCAGGAACGCCAGCACGCGCTCGACCGCGTCGCGCGGCGACCGCGCGACCGGCGCCTGCTGCTGCGGCGCCTTCTTGCGGGGGCGCTGCGTCGGGTTGCTGCTCGCCTTCGGCATCCCACCAGGATACCGCCGTGGGAGGCAGCCCCGGCACGCCCACTACGCTGGGTGCCGTGCGGCGGGGTGCCGCACCTCGATCCTGAGCGGGAGGGTGCCATGCCGACGGGCAGGGTGAAGTTCTTCGACGAGGCCAAGGGCTTCGGCTTCATCGCCGGCGACGACGGCGTCGAGGTCTTCCTGCACGCGTCGGCGGTGCCGGAGGGCGTGCAGGTGAAGCCGGGCTCCAAGGTCGAGTACGGCATCGCCGAGGGCCGGCGCGGCCCGCAGGCGCTCTCGCTGCGCGTGCTCGGCAGCACGGCCGTCAAGGCCGCGCGACGCGACACCGAGGACATGGCGATCATCGTCGAGGACCTCGTGCGGCTGCTCGACACGATCGGCAACGACCTGCGGCGCGGCCGCTACCCGAGCGCCGCGCACGGCTCGACCGTCGCGCAGATGCTCCGGAGGGTCGCTGATGACCTCGACGCCTGAGCGCGCGGAGAGCGCGACCGTCGACGGCGCGGCCCTCGACATCGTGCCCGGCTACGACGGCTCGGCTCCGGCTGCCGACGCGCCGGAGGCGACGGAGGCGCCCGAGATCTCGGAACCGACGAGCGCCGCTGACGTCGACGAGCCGACGACCGCCGACGAGGCGTCGACCGACGAGCCCGCGGAAGCGGCCGACGAGACCGCGGAGCCGGCGCCCGAGCAGCCCGCCGTCGTGCCCGTCCCGACGGTGCCGTCGATGGAGGAGCTCGAGCTCGCGCTCTCGGCGCTCGACGAGGTCGCGCCCAAGGGCGCGGTCGGCGAGGTGGAGGACGCGCTCGCGGAGGGCGACCGCGTCGTCGCGATCCGGCACGCGTCGAAGCTGCCCGGCTACCCCGACTGGTCGTGGACCGTGCTGCTCTCGCGCGGCATCGAGGGCGGCCCGACGGTGCTCGAGGTCGCGCTGCTGCCGAGCGAGGGCTCGCTGCTCGCGCCCGCGTGGGTGCCGTGGTCGGAGCGGCTCGCCGACTACCTCGCGGCCAGGGAGGCCGCCGCCGAGGAGGGCGACGACGAGGAGCTCGAGTCGGATCTCGAGTCAGACCTCGACGACGACTTCGACGACGACTTCGAGGACGTCGACGACGACGGCGACGGGCACGGCGACCACGCCGACGACGTCGCCGACGACGACGAGGAGTAGCGCCCCGGCGGCTACCGCGCGTCGAGCAGGAAGTCGAGGCTCCGCGTGAGCTGCACCACGTCGGCCGGCTCGATCGCCGCGAACGTCGCGACCCGCAGCTGGTTGCGGCCGAGCTTCCGGTAGGGCTCGGTGTCGACGACGCCGTTCTGCCGGAGCGCCTTCGCGAGCGCCGCCGCGTCGACCGACGCGTCGAAGTCGATCGTCACGACGACGTTCGAGCGGTGTGCGGGGTCGACGACGAAGGGCGTCGCCTCGGGCCGCGCCTCGGCCCACGCGTAGAGGGTGCCGGCCGACTGGGCCGTGCGCGCCGCCATCGCGTCGAGGCCGCCCTGCTCGAGCATCCAGCGCAGCTGCTCCTGCAGCAGCAGGAGCGTCGAGAGCGCGGGGGTGTTGAGGGTCTGGTCGAGCCGCGAGTTCACGACCGCCTGCTGCAGCGAGAGGAACTCGGGGATGTAGCGCCCGGACGCCGCGACCCGCTCGACCCGCTCGATCGCGGCGGGCGAGGCGATCGCGAACCACAGACCGCCGTCGGAGGCGAAGTTCTTCTGCGGGGCGAAGTAGTAGAGGTCGGCCGCGGAGACGTCGACCGCGAGACCGCCCGCCGCACTCGTGGCGTCGACGACCGCGAGCGCATCCGCCTGGGCCCCGATCACCGGGTGGAAGACGCCCGTCGAGGTCTCGTTGTGCGGGTAGGCGACGACGTCGACGCCCTCCACGGGGTCGAGCGTGGGGCGGGAGCCGGGCTCGGCGGCGGCGACGCTCGGCGCCTCGAGCCACGGCGCCGCGGCAGCCTTCGCGAACTTGCCGCCGAACTCGCCGAACACGAGGTGGTGCGAGCGGTGCTGGATGAGGGAGAAGGCCGCCGCGTCCCAGAACGCGGTCGAGCCGCCGTTGCCGAGCAGCACCTCGTAGCCGTCGGGGAGCGAGAAGAGCTGCCCGAGCTGCTCGCGCACCGAGCGCACGAGCGCCTTGACCGGCGCCTGCCGGTGGCTCGTGCCGAGCAGCGCCATGTTGGCCTCGAGATGCGCGACCTGCTCGGGCCGCACCTTCGAGGGCCCGCAGCCGAACCTCCCGTCGGCGGGGAGCAGCTCGGCAGGGATGCGCAGATCGTTCACACCGATGATCCTACGAGCGGCTGAAGCATAGGGTGGGATGGGTTGGAATGCGCCAGGGATGGCTGAGGCAGAGGAAGCGGTACTGGGCGTGGCGGATCTCGTCGATACGACAGAGATGTACCTCCGCACGATCCTCGATCTCGAGGAGGAGGGCATCGCGCCCCTGCGCGCCCGCATCTCCGAGCGCCTGAACCACTCCGGACCGACCGTCTCGCAGACGATCAACCGCATGTCGCGCGACGGGCTCGTGATCGTCGGCGCCGACCGGCACCTCGAGCTCACCGAGGAGGGGCGCGCGCTCGCGATCCGCGTGCTGCGCAAGCACCGGCTCGCCGAGCGGCTGCTCGCCGACGTGATCGGCCTCGACTGGAGCCTCGTGCACGACGAGGCCTGCCGGTGGGAGCACGTGATGAGCGAGCAGGTCGAGCGCCGGCTGCTGACGCTGCTCGGCAACCCGACGGAGTCGCCCTACGGCACGCCGATCCCGGGGCTCGACGAGCTGGGGCTGCCCGCCGCGGAGCCGTTCCTCGACGGCGTGATGACGGCGACGGATGCGCGGGGCGAGCACGTGGTGCGCCGGCTCGGCGAGCCGATCCAGGCCGACGTCGAGGGGCTCGGCGAGCTGCAGGCGGCGGGCCTCGTGCCCGGCGCGACGGTCGTGGTGAGCGCGGCTGCCGGCCGCATCCGCCTCGATGTCGCCGGCGGCGAAGCGATCGAGCTGCCCGTCGAGCTGGCCCGCCACGTCTACCTCACAGCCTGAGGACGCCTCGCTTCCAGCCTTCGTCCAGGCCGCTCGGAGGCTCGCCGGTAGCCTGTGGACGATTGTGACGATTCGGTAACGCTCGGGTACTCTCGCACGGTCAGCCCTGCACCTCGCGGTGCGGGAACTGCACCGCTTGGGGGAACACGAACGCATGGGACAGCACTCGACGACGGCCATCGCCGTCTCACCGATGGCCGAGCGTGGAGCGCCCGCGTCGACGATGACGAGCTCGCTCCGCAAGGGTGCGAAGAGCTTCGGCGTCGTCTGCATCGCCGCGGGCCTCGTGGGGGCGCTCTCGCTCCCCGCCGCCGCCTTCGCGCCGCAGTCGGAGTCGTACAGCCAGGCCGAGCTCGCGAGCATCATCGCCGAGAACTCGCAGCGCGTGACGGTCTCCGAGGACGCCCGGGTCGACCTCGTCGCCCGCGACGGCATCTCGGGCACGACGGCTGCCGAGCTCGAGGAGATCCGGAACGCGGCGCGCGAGGCGGAGGAGGCCCGCCAGGCCGAGCTCGCCGAGGCGCGCGCGCAGCTCGCCGCGACGGCGACGACCGCCGCCGGCGGCACCGCCGCGTCGGCGACGACCGCCGCGGCCGCCCTGCCGGTCAACGCGCCGCCTGCCAACGGCTCGATCGTCGGCATCGCCCAGTCCCAGCTCGGCGTGCCCTACGTCTGGGGCGGCTCGAGCCCCGCGACGGGCTTCGACTGCTCGGGCTTCACGAAGTGGGTCTACGGCCAGGCCGGCCACTACCTGCCCCACTCCTCGAACGCCCAGGCGGGCTACGGCTCGCCGGTGTCGGCGTCGGCCGTCGCGGCCGGCGACCTGCTGGTGTGGAGCGGCCACGTGGCCATCTACGTCGGCGGCAACCAGATCATCCACGCGGCCACGAGCGGCAAGCCTGTGAAGTACTCGAGCTACTCGGCCATGGTCGCCGCGTTCGGGACTCCGCAGGTCCGGCGGTTCTGAGCCGCTTCCACGAGTTGCTCTGCAGAGGGTGACAAAGAGGTAACGGTTTGGTAACGTTGCCCGAGGTGCCGCCCGGCGGCGCATCGTTCTCACGAAAGTTTTGGAGTATCAGCCTGTGACGAGTCCTACCGAGATGTCGGCCGACCAGCCCGGCAAGAAGCGCATCGATCGCGCTGCCGTGGTCCGGAACGCACGACGCGTCGGCGTGATCGCCGTGGCGGCCGCGCTGGCCACCCCGCTCGCACTCCCGGCCTTCGCGTCCAGCAGCGACAGCGAGACCGGTCAGTCCTACTCGGCGTTCGTCGCCCAGGACGCGCAGTCCGTCTCGGGCATCGTGACGGCCGGCGAGAGCGAGCTGAGCGGCTCGCGGCTCGAGGTGTCCGCCACGACTGCGGCAGAGCTGCAGGAGATCCGAGCAGAGCTCGAGGCGGCTGCAGAGGCCGAGCGTCGCGAGCAGGCGGCGGCGGCGGAGGAGCGTGCGACCGCGGAGCGCCAGGAGCGCGCCACGACGAATTCGGGCACCGCGGGCGGTTCGTCGGCGCCGGCACCTGCCGCTGCAGCGCCGGCGGGCGCGACCGGCAGCGCGATCGCCAACGCCGCGCTCGCGCAGGTCGGGGTGTCGCAGGACTGCGTGCAGCTCGTGCGTCGCTCGATCGCTGCCGCCGGTCTCCCGTACTCGGGCATGCAGTCGCTCTTCAACCTCGGTCCGACCATCCCGATGTCGCAGGCTTCGCCCGGCGATGTCATCTACTACTCGAACGGCGGCACCGGTCGCGCGCACATCGCCATCTACATCGGTGGCGGCCGTGCGGTGCACGGCGGCTGGTCCGGCTACAACACGGTGGTCGCGGGCGTCAACATCGGCGGCTCGGCCCCGGTGTTCATCGACATCACCTGATCGTCGACTCGTTGAGCGCCCGTCCCGCTGGGGCGGGCGCTCCGCGTTCTGCCCGGCGCTAGACTCGTCGGGCCTGCCTCTGTAGCTCAATGGAAGAGCATCTCCGTCCTAAGGAGCTGGTTGGGGGTTCGAGTCCCTCCAGGGGCACCGTGTGATGAGTCGTGACATAGGTCTCACTTGAGTCGCGACATAGGTCACGAAGAGAGAACCCCTGGCCATCGGCCGGGGGCTCTTCTCGTGTTGCGCCAGTAGGCGCGGTCGGGGTCGATGTCGTTGGTGGCGAGGACTTCGCCGGTTTCGAGCGCTTTCGGGGTGGCGCGGTAGGTGTCGCCGGGTGTTGCGCGGTTGTTGGCGCGGTGGGGTGCCAGTTGAGGATCTCGACGTCGCTGCCGTCGGCCAGTCGCCAGTGGGTGAAGTCGGACTGCCAGGTCTCGTTGGGCTGCGCCGCCTCGAACCGGATCCACGACGACCGGGGGCGCTTGCGCGGCTCGGGGGTGATCAGTCCGGCCTCGTGCAGGATGCGGCGGATCGTGGACGTCGAAGGCGCGAGGTGTCCCTCTCGCTCGAGGTGCCAGCCGATGGTGACCGGGCCGGCGTCGCGGCCCTCGGCGCTCAGCTGCCGCCGCAGCTGCACGATCCGCTCGCGGACCTCGGGCGGCGTCCGTCTCGGGCTGCTGTGAGGCGCGCGGGAGCGTGGCTCGATCGCGTCGATGCCGCCTTCCCGGTACCGGGCCAGGAGTCGATGGAGGTGCCGGCGGGTGATGCCGTACTCGGCCGCCGCAGCGGTCACCGTCAGCTGCTTCGAGACGATCATCAGGACGGCGACGCGAGCGCGAGACATGCCAGCGACTGTGACCGATGTCGCGACTCATCAGGGACCTATCAAGTGAGACCTATGTCACGAACCCCGACACCTCCAGGGGCACCGTTGTGATGACGCGGGACATCGTTCATAGATGTTCCGCGTCATCGTTCATATTGGGGAGAAGCCCTGGCCATCGGCCGGGGCTTCTGTCGTTGTTGCGCCAGTAGGGGCGGTCGGGGTCGACGGTGTGGGTGGAGAGGACTTTGAACCGTCCCCGGTTTAATGGCTCTTCGCAGTTGACGGTGTAGACGTTCGGGTCGCGTCGGTTCGGGGATAGGGGTCGAGGTCTTCCAGGATGGAAGTTCCTACACTCACCGTCCGAAAGACCTCGACGTGCTCAACG
>NZ_JAFCWN010000010.1:0-49929 GCF_049897585.1 Agrococcus sp. TSP3-2-1 | reverse complement strand
AGCGTTAGCGTGGGACACGAGGACCTCCGTTGGTCGGTGAAGGGTTGAACAACTCCACTCAACCCGCGGGGGTCCTCCTCACGCCACCACCCGATGCACCAAGGTCATGACCGGGTACACCTAGTCCGGCGCGGGGAAGGGGCACGACGCGGCGTCGATCGCGTGCATCGCGCGCAGCCCCGCACCGAGCGCAGCCGCGGCCGCGGCGGGGGAGCGGCGTCCCGCCGGCGAGACGATCGACACGGCGGGGATCGCGGCGATCGCGTCGGGCGCTCGGGTGCCCGGCGGCGGCACGTCGGCGGCTCGGAGGGTCACGCCGTGACGCTAGCGTGACGCCATGAGCGAGACGGATCCCCGGCGGGTGCTGGTGCTCGGCGGCACGCAGTGGCTCGGCCGCGCGATCGCGCGGGGTCACGTCGAGCGCGGCGCCGACGTCACGTGCCTCGCGCGCGGCGAGTCGGGCACAGCGCCCGACGGTGCGCGGCTCGAGCGGGCCGATCGAGATGCGCCGGATGCGTACGACGGGCTCTCGGGGGAGTGGGACGAGGTCGTCGACGTCACCCGCATCCCGCGGCACGCGCGCAGTGCGCTCGACGCGCTCGCGGATCGCGCGGCGCACTGGACGTTCGTGTCGTCGGTCTCCGCGCAGCGCCTGGAGGCGCCCGTCGGCGCCGACGAGGACGACGACCTCGTGCCGGAGTCGGCGTCGGAGGAGGACTACGGCGGCGCGAAGGCGTGGATCGAGCGCGTCGCCCGCGAGCGGCTCGGCGCCCGGCTCCTCGTCGTGCGCCCCGGGCTCATCGGCGGGCCCGGCGACGGCAGCGACCGCTTCGGCCACTGGGTCGCGCGGCTCGCCCTCGCGGCCGACGGTCCCGTGCTCGTGCCGGCGCGCGACCAGGCGACCCAGACGATCGACGTGCGCGACCTCGCCGCGTTCCTCGTCGACCGCGCCCCCGCGATCGACGGCGTCGTCAACGCCGTGGGCGCCGAGCGGCGGCTGCACGCGCTCATCGAGACCGCGCGCGGCATCGCCGGTCACACGGGCGAGCTCGTGCTCGCCACCGACGAGCAGCTCGAGGCGGCCGACGTCGGCCACTGGGCCGGGCCGCGCGCGCTGCCGCTCACGCTGCCCGCCTCGCTCGAGCCGCACGCGCAGCGCTCGAGCGCCCGCTACCGCGCGGCGGGCGGCGAGCACCGCCCGCTCGAGGGCATGCTCACCGACGTGCTCGCCGACGAGCAGGGGCGCGGCCTCGACCGGCCGAGCGCCAACAGGCTCTCGCGCGCCGACGAGCTGGAGGTCATCGATTCGCTAGCCTCGACGACATGACGGAAGAGCACCTCCTCGACGAGCTCGAGCTGCTCGAGCAGCAGCCGCTCGAGGAGCGCGCCGACCAGCTGGCCCGCATCCACGACCGGCTGCAGGCCGAGCTCGGGGCAGTCCGTGGTTGACCCGCGTGGCTGACGCCATCCGGCTCGATCAGGCGCTCGTCGAGCGCGGCCTCGCGCGCAGCCGCAGCCAGGCGCAGCAGCGCATCGCCGCCGGGCTCGTCTCGGTCGACGGCCGAGGCGTCGTGAAGGCGAGCCAGAAGGTGCCGGCCGGGGCCGAGATCGCCGTCTCCGAGACCGACGCGTGGGTGTCGCGCGCGGCGCACAAGCTCATCGCGGCGCTCGACGCCTTCGGGGTGGATGCGTCGGGTCGCGACGCGCTCGACGCGGGCGCGTCGACGGGCGGCTTCACCCAGGTGCTGCTCGCGCGCGGCGCTCGGCACGTCACGGCCCTCGACGTCGGGCACGGCCAGTTCCAGCTCGACGTGTCGAGGCATCCGGTCACCCTGCTCGAGGGGCGCAACGTGCGCGACCTCGAGCCGGGCTCGATCGCGCCCGCGCCGAGCCTCGTGACCGCCGACCTCTCGTTCATCTCGCTCGCGCTCGCGATCGGGCCGCTCGTCGGCGTCGCCGCGACCGGTGCCGACTTCGTCGTGCTCATCAAGCCGCAGTTCGAGGTGGGGCGCACGGGCGTGCGCGAGGGCATCGTGACCGACCCGGCGCTGCGCGCGCAGGCGATCGAGCGCGTGCTGTGGGCGGCGTGGGATGCGGGGCTCGGCACCGCGGGTCTCATCGGCAGCCCGATCGTGGGCGCGCGCGGCAACCTCGAGTACCTCGCGCACCTCTCGGCGAGCGTCGGGTCGAATCCGACAGAATGGCTGGACGAGTGCGTGCGGCTGTCGAAGGAGGCGCGGTGAACGAGGCAGGGGATGTGGCGGAGCGCCGCTTCCTGCTCGCGTTCCACCCCGGCCGCGCCGAGGCGGTCGAGAGCGCCGTCACGATCGCGCGTCGGCTGCTCGCGGCGGGCGTGACGCCCGTCGTGCTCAGCGACGACCGGCCCGTGCTGCTCGAGGCGGAGCCGGCGCTCACCGCGGTGGAGGGCTGGGACCGCGAGAGGCGCCTCGAGATCGAGCTCATCATGACGCTCGGCGGCGACGGCACGATCCTGCGTGCGGCCGAGCTGCAGCGCGAGCTCGACGCGCCGCTGCTCGGCATCAACCTCGGCCACGTCGGCTTCCTCGCCGAGGCGGAGGTCGCCGAGTCGGCCGAGGTCGTCGAGCGGGCGCTGCTGCGCGACTACGCGGTCGAGCAGCGGCTCACGCTGTGCGTGCGCGTCTTCCGCGGCGACGAGCTCGTGCACGAGACGTGGGCGGTCAACGAGGCCGCGATCGAGAAGTCGGGCTCGGGCCGCATGATCACGACGCTGCTCGAGATCGACAGCCGAGCGGTGTCGTCGTTCGGCACCGACGCGGTGCTGCTGTCGACCCCGACGGGCTCGACCGCCTACTCCTTCTCCGCCGGCGGCCCGATCGTCTGGCCGACCGCCGAGGTGCTGCTGCTCGTGCCGCTCGGCGCGCACGCGCTCTTCACCCGGCCGCTCGTCGTCGCGCCGACGTCGACGATGGCGGTCACGATCGCCGAGGACTCGACACACCCGGCGGTGCTGTGGTGCGACTCGCGCCGCTCGTTCGACCTGCCGCAGGGCTCGCGCGTCGAGGCGACGCGCGACGCGAAGCCGCTGCGGCTCGCTCGCCTGTCGAAGGCGCCGTTCGCCGACCGGCTCGTCGCGAAGTTCCACCTGCCGGTGGAGGGATTCCGGCGGAAGCGGCAGTGACGCGCCTCGACGAGCTGACGATCCGCTCGCTCGGCGTCATCGACGACGCGCGCGTGCCGATCGGTCCCGGCTTCACCGCCATCACGGGCGAGACGGGCGCGGGCAAGACGATGGTCGTGCAGGCGCTCGCGCTGCTGCGCGGCGAGCGCGCCGACGCGGGCGTCATCCGCTCGGGCGAGGAGCGCGCGGCCGTGCAGGGCGTGTGGATCGTCGACGACGCGGATGCGGTGGGTCTCGTCGAGGACGCGGGCGGCACGGTCGACGACGGCGAGCTCATCCTCGGGCGGGCGCTCACCCGCACGCCCGACGCGACCGCGCGCTCGCGCGCACAGGCCGGCGGCGCCGCCGTGCCGGCGGGGCTGCTGCGCGAGCTCGCCGACCGGCTCGTCGCCGTGCACGGGCAATCCGACCAGCAGCGGCTGCGCTCCGCCGAGGCGCAGGCGGCGGCGCTCGACCGCGCGGCCGGAGCCGCGCTGCAGGAGCTGCTCGCCGAGTACCGGGCCGCCCACGCGGCCTGGAGCGACGCGCGCGAGACGGCCGAGCGCATCCGCGCCGAGCACGACGCCCGCGCCGCCGAGGCGACGCGCATCCGCGAGGAGCTCGAGGAGCTCGAGGCCGTCGACCCCCAGCCGGGGGAGCAGGACGAGCTCGCGGCGCTCGCGCACCGGCTCGAGCACGCGGAGTCGCTGCGCGCCGACCTCGGCGAGGCGCACCAGGCGCTCTCGAACGACGACGACGTGCCGGACGCGGTGACCCTCGCGGGCCAGGCGCGCCGGCTCGTCGAGCGCGCCGCGGGCGACGACGCGGCGCTCGCGGAGGCGCTCGAGCTGCTCGTGCAGGCGGATGCGCTGCTGCAGGAGGCGTCGGCGTCGATCGTCACGGCGCTCGACGACCTCGAGCGGCCAGAGCGGAGCCTCGACGAGGTGCAGCAGCGGCGCGCCGAGCTCTCGGGGCTCGAGCGCCGGCTCGGCCGTCCGCTCGACGAGGCGCTCGAGGCGGCGCCCGGCGCCGCGCTGCGGCTCGCGGAGCTCGAGGGCGACGAGGCGGAGCTCGAGCGGCTCGAGGCAGAGCAAGCCAGGCACCTCGAGACGGCGACGGCGCTCGCCGACCGGTTGAGCGCGCTGCGGCGCGATGCGGCGGGGCGGCTCGAGGCGGCGGTGGGGGAGGAGCTCCGCGCGCTCGCGATGCCGAACGCGCGGCTCGTCGTCGAGGTCGCGCAGGCCGACGCGCTCGGCCCGGCCGGGCGCGACCGCGTGACGATGCTGCTCGCGCCCCACCCGGGCGCCGAGCCGCGACCCATCCAGCGCGGCGCGTCGGGCGGCGAGCTCAGCCGCATCATGCTCGCGATCGAGGTCGCGCTCGCCGACGAGAGCGTGCCCACCATGGTCTTCGACGAGGTCGACGCGGGCGTCGGCGGCGCCGCCGCGACCGAGATCGGCCGGCGGCTCGCGCGGCTCGCGCAGCACTGCCAGGTGATCGTCGTCACGCACCTCGCGCAGGTCGCGGCCTTCGCCGAGCACCACGTGCGGGTCGAGAAGGGCACCGACGGCCGCATCACGGCCTCGCAGGTCGCCCCGGTCGAGGGCGAGGAGCGACTGGCCGAGCTCGCCCGCATGCTCTCCGGCAGCGCATCCGAGACCGCGCTCGCCCATGCCCGCGAGTTGCTCGAAGACTCGGGCGCGGTGGGTTAGGCTCGAAGCCCGTGGACCTCAGTGCGAACGGGACCGACACGTCGGCCAAGGTGACCAAGCAGATCTTCGTCACGGGCGGTGTCGTCTCCTCCCTCGGCAAGGGGCTCACCGCCGCGTCGCTCGGCAACCTGCTGACCGCGCGCGGCCTGCACGTCGTGATGCAGAAGCTCGACCCGTACCTCAACGTCGACCCGGGCACGATGAACCCGTTCCAGCACGGCGAGGTGTTCGTGACCGACGACGGGGCCGAGACCGACCTCGACATCGGCCACTACGAGCGCTTCCTCGACGTCGACCTCTCGCAGGCGGCGAACGTCACCACCGGCCAGATCTACTCGCGCGTCATCGAGCGCGAGCGCCGCGGCGAGTACCTCGGCGACACCGTGCAGGTCATCCCGCACATCTCCGACGAGATCAAGCGCCGCATGCGGCTGCAGTCCGAGCAGGACCCGCAGCCCGACGTCATCATCACCGAGATCGGCGGCACGGTCGGCGACATCGAGTCGCAGCCGTTCATCGAGTCGGCGCGCCAGATCCGCCACGAGCTCGGCCGCCAGAACGTCTTCTTCGTGCACGTCTCGCTCGTGCCGTTCCTCGGCGCCTCCGGCGAGCAGAAGACGAAGCCGACGCAGCACTCCGTCGCGACGCTGCGCTCGATCGGCATCCAGCCCGACGCGCTCGTGCTGCGCAGCGACCGGCCGGTGAGCGAGTCGAACCGCAAGAAGATCGCGCTCATGTGCGACGTCGAGGAGCGCGCGGTCGTCAACGCGATCGACAAGCCCTCGATCTACGACATCCCGAGCATGCTCACCGAGCAGGGCCTCGACGCCTACATCATCGAGCAGCTCGGCCTCACGGCGGGCGAGATCGACTGGTCGCGCTGGCAGCCCGTGCTCGACGGCGTGCACAACCCGAAGCACGAGGTCACGATCGGCCTCGTCGGCAAGTACATCGACCTCCCGGATGCGTACCTGTCGGTGACCGAGGCGGTCAAGGCCGGCGGCTTCGCGAACCAGACGAAGGTCAACCTGCGCTGGATCCGCTCCGACGACTGCGAGACCCCGGAGGGCGCGGCCGCCCAGCTCGGCGAGCTCGACGGGATCGTCGTGCCCGGCGGCTTCGGCATCCGCGGCATCGAGGGCAAGCTCGGCGCGCTGAAGTTCACGCGCGAGAACGAGATCCCCACGCTCGGCATCTGCCTCGGCCTGCAGTGCATGGTGATCGAGGCCGCGCGGAACCTCGCCGGCATCGAGGGCGCCTCCTCGACCGAGTTCGACGTCGACACCCCGGCGCCGGTCATCGCGACGATGGCCGAGCAGGAGCAGCACATCCACGGCGGCGACCTCGGCGGCACGATGCGGCTCGGCATCTACGAGGCGAAGCTCGCCGAGGGGTCGCTCGCCGCGCAGCTCTACGGCGCCGACTCCGCCGAGGAGCGCCACCGCCACCGCTACGAGGTCAACAACGCCTACCGCGAGCAGATCGCCGAGGCGGGGCTCTGGTTCAGCGGCACCTCGCCCGACGGCCACCTCGTCGAGTACGTCGAGATGCCCGGCCACCCGTTCTACATCGCCACCCAGGCCCACCCGGAGCTCCGCAGCCGGCCCAACCGCGCGCATCCGCTCTTCCGCGGCCTCGTCGCGGCCGCCCTCGACCGGCAGCGCGCCTCGAAGCTCTTCGACGAGACCGACGAGTCGATCGAGACCCCCTGATGCTCGAGGACGCGCTCGGGCGGCAGCCGGTGCTCGCGGGCGAGCAGCTGTTCTCGGGGCGCATCTGGGATGTCGAGCGGCAGGAGTTCGAGCTCGGCGGCGAGCGGATCGTGCGCGAGGTCATCGTGCACCCCGGCGCGGTCGCGGTCGCGGCGCTGAACGAGCTGGGCGAGGTCATGCTCGTGCACCAGTACCGCCACCCGGCGGGCGGCACGCTGTGGGAGCTGCCCGCGGGCCTGCTCGACGTCGACGGGGAGGACCCGCTCGTCGCCGCGCAGCGCGAGCTCGCCGAGGAGACCGACCTCGAGGCCGGCTCGTGGCGCACGCTCGTCGACCTCTCGCCGTCGGGCGGCGGCTCGACCGAGATCATCCGCGTCTACCTCGCGACCGACGTGCGGGAGCTGCCGGAGCAGCACGCGCGCGTCCACGAGGAGGCCGCGATGGAGCGCCGCTGGGTGCCGCTCGAGGAGGTCGTCGAGGCGGCGCTCGCGATGCGGCTGCACAACGCGACGCTCCTGTCTGCCGTGCTCGCGCTCCACGCCATGCGCGCGCGGGGCGCCGAGCCGCACGCGGTCGACGCGCCGTTCGACTGGCACCCCGCGCACCGGCCGTGACGCTGTGACCGTGTCACCGGCGGTCGCGGTCGACCGGCTGCTGCGGCAGCTCGCCATCGAGCGGGGCCTCTCGGCGCACACCGTCGCCGCCTACCGTCGCGACCTCGCGGGCTACGTCGCCGTGCTCGAGGCGCGCGGCGTGACGGATGCGTCGGCGATCGTGCGCGCGGACGTCGCCGCCTTCCGATCGGCCCTCGCGGATCGCGGGCTCGCCGCCTCCTCCGTCGCGCGCCACCTCTCGGCGGTCAAGGCGCTGCACCGCTGGCTCGTCGACGAGCGCGTCGCGAGCGAGGACGTCACGCGCGACGAGCGGCCGCCGAAGCTGCCGCAGCGGCTGCCGAAGGGCATCTCGGTCTCGCAGATGCAGCGGCTGCTCGAGACGCCGAGCGGCGACGACCCGGCGGGCCTGCGCGATCGGGCGCTGCTCGAGCTGCTCTACGCGACCGGCGCGCGCATCTCGGAGGTGCTCGGGCTCGACGTCGACGACCTCGCGAGCGAGCACGGGCTCGTGCGCGTCACAGGCAAGGGCGCGAAGCAGCGGCTCGTGCCGGTCGGCTCGTTCGCACGCGAGGCGGTCGAGGCGTGGCTCGTGCGAGGCCGGCCCGCGCTCGCCGCGAAGGGCCGCGGGGGACCGGCGCTGCTGCTCGGCGCGCGCGGCGGGCGGCTCAGCCGCCAGGCGGCGTGGGAGATCATCCAGCGCGTCGCCGACGAGGCGGGCGTCGAGCACGTCTCGCCGCACACGTTCCGCCACTCGTTCGCGACCCACTTGCTCGAGGGCGGGGCCGACGTGCGCGTCGTGCAGGAGCTGCTCGGTCACGCATCGGTCGCGACGACGCAGATCTACACGCACGTCACGGCCGACACGCTCCGCGACATGTACACGACCGCGCACCCGCGCGCCCGCTGAGCGGCTACCGCTCGGGCTCGGCTCCCTCCGCCCACAGCGATCGCGGGTTCGCGCGGAAGCCCGCGCGCTCGTAGACCGGGATCGAGTCGCGGCTCGCGTGCACGGTCACGTGCTCGAGCCCGCGCCGCCGGGCCTCGTCGAGCACCGCCTCGGCGAGCCGCCGGCCGATGCCCGCGGCGCGCCGCTCGGGCACGACGTAGCAGCTCTGCAGGTCGCCAGAGCGGCGCTCGAACGAGAGCGGCGTCGGCACTCGCGGCTGGATCGCGAGCCACGCCATGCCGACGACCTCGCCGCCCGCGATCGCGACGATCGGCACGTGCGAGCCGGCGTGCGCGCGAGCCCACGCGGCCGCCTCCGCCGCGTACGCGCTCCGCTCGGGCAGCGGCCCGTCGCCCGACTCCCGCACCCACCGCCAACGGAGCTCCGCGACCGCCTCGAGCTCCGCATCCGCCGCCACCCGCACCTCGACGTCCATGCGCCCATCGTCGCACTCGCCGCCCGCGCCGCCGATGCATCCGCCGCCGATGCATCCGCCGCCGGGTGCGCTTGCGCCCGACGGGGGCGGGCACGCCCGCCCCCGCGCGGCCGAAGCGCCCCTGTCGCCGGGGCGTCGGTGCGCGCTGACCGATACGCCGTCGACCGGAACGCCAGCCTGGCGGAGCCGCGCTCGCGGCCCGCTCAGCCTCAACCAGAGGTTGAGATACACGCCGTCCCCGCCTGCGGGGCGGAGGCGCGCCGCGTTCCTAGACTCGGAGCCATGAGCACGAGCAGCGAGACCCTGACCGGCCTGGAGGCGCCCGCGCTCGGGCCGACCGGGCGTCCCGCGCGCGACTTCCCGGTGCCGGCGCCGCTGCCGAGCCACGGCCCGGCGCGCATCATCACGATGTGCAACCAGAAGGGCGGGGTCGGCAAGACGACGACCTCGATCAACCTCGGTGCCGCGGTCGCCGAGTACGGCCGCCGGGTGCTCGCCGTCGACTTCGACCCGCAAGGCGCGCTCTCGGCCGGCCTCGGCGTCGACAACCACGACGCGACGACGATCTACGACCTGCTGCTGAACCCGCGCCTCGACCCGCGCGAGGCGATCCAGCAGACGAGCACCCCGGGCCTCGACGTCATCCCCGCGAACATCGACCTCTCGGCCGCCGAGGTGCACCTCGTCAACGAGGTCGCCCGCGAGCAGATCCTCGCGCGCGTGCTCCGCAAGGTCGCCGACGACTACGACCTCATCCTCGTCGACTGCCAGCCCTCGCTCGGCCTGCTGACGGTCAACGCGCTCACCGCCGCGCACGGCGTGCTCATCCCGCTCGAGAGCGAGTTCTTCGCCCTCCGCGGCGTCGCGCTCCTGAAGGAGACGATCGACAAGGTGCAGGACCGCCTGAACCCCGCCCTGCAGCTCGACGGCATCCTCGTCACGATGTACGACGCCCGCACGCTCCACGCGCGCGAGGTCATGGAGCGGGTCGTGGATGCGTTCGGCGAGACCGTGCTCGAGACCGTCGTGCGCCGCACGGTGAAGTTCCCCGACGCATCCGTCGCCGGGGTGCCGGTGACGCAGTTCGCCCCCGAGCACAGCGCAGCGGAGGTCTACCGCCAGCTCGCCCGCGAGCTGATCCACCGTGGCGCCATCGCCTGAACCGGTCGCGCCCGAGGCAGCCGGGGAGTCGGCCGCCGACGAGGAGCGGCGCGGCTTCCGCCTCGCGCTCGACAACTTCGACGGCCCCTTCGACCTGCTGCTGACGCTCATCGGCAACCGCTCGATGGACGTCACCGAGATCGCGCTCTCGCGCGTGACGGATGAGTTCATCGCCTACGTGCGCACGCTCGACACCCAGGAGGAGCTCGAGCAGGCGAGCGAGTTCATCGTCGTCGCGGCGACGCTGCTCGACCTCAAGATCGCGTCGCTCCTGCCCGCTGGCGACGTCGTCGACAGCGAGGACGTCGCGCTGCTCGAGGCGCGCGACCTGCTCTTCGCTCGCTTGCTGCAGTACCGCGCGTTCAAGCAGGCAGCAGCGTGGATGGAGGAGCGCATCACGGCCGAGAGCGGTCGCCACGCGCGCTCGGTGCGGCTCGAGGAGCGCTTCCGGCAGCGCGTGCCCGAGCTCACGTGGACGCTCTCGCCCGACGACTTCGCCGCGCTCGCGCTCCTCGCGCTCACGCCGAAGGAGATCCCGACCGTCGGCCTCGGCCACCTGCACGCGCCGCTCGTATCGATCCGCGAGCAGGCCGCCCACATCGTCGCGACGCTCCGCTCCGCGGGCACGACGACCTTCCGCGAGCTCATCGCAGGCGAGGCGACGCGCGGCGTCATCGTCGCTCGGTTCCTCGCCGTGCTCGAGCTCTACCGGCACGCCGCGATCACGTTCGAGCAGGTCGAGCCGCTCGGCGAGCTCTCGATCAGCTGGACCGGCCACGACTTCCGCGACGAGGACCTCGTGAGCTTGGGGGCAGACTATGACCATGCCTGAGACGGATGCACTGACCGACGACGCGCGCGTGGACGACGCGGGTGCTCGGGGCCGTGCGCACCTGCCGCTCGAGCGCCGCATCGAGGCCATCCTCATGGTCGCCGACGAGCCGCAGGGCGCCGTGCACCTCGCGACCGCGCTGCAGGCGCCGGTGAAGGCGGTCAAGGCGGCGATCGAGGCGCTCCGCGCCGACTACGACGGCCAGCAGGTCGGGGACCGTCCCGCCGGCCCCGAGCGCGGCTTCGAGCTGCGCGAGGTCGGCGGCGGCTGGCGCATCTACGTGCGCGAGGCGTACGACGCCGACGCGGCCGACTTCGTGCTCACCCAGACGCCCACGCGGCTCTCGCAAGCCGCGCTCGAGACGCTCGCGGTCATCGCCTACAAGCAGCCGATCACGCGCGGCGCGGTCGCGGCGATCCGCGCCGTGAACGTCGACTCGGTCGTGCGCACGCTGCTCGGCCGCGGGCTCATCCGGGAGGCGTTCGCCGACTCCGAGACCGGCGCGATCCACTACGAGACGAGCGAGCTGCTGCTGAGCCAGCTGGGCCTCAACTCGCTCGACGAGCTGCCGCCGATCAGCCCGCTGCTGCCCGACGGCGAGGAGGACGTGCTCGCATGACCGATCCGACCAAGGCCGAGGGCGAGCGCCTGCAGAAGGTGCTCGCGGCCGCGGGCGTCGCGAGCCGCCGCGTCGTCGAGGACATGATCGTCGCCGGCCGCATCGAGGTCGACGGGAGGGTCGTCACCGAGCTCGGCACGCGCATCCGCCCCGACGCCCGCGTGAGCGTCGACGGCACCGCCGTGCAGCTCGACGTCTCGAAGCGCTACCTCATGCTCAACAAGCCCACCGGCGTCGTCTCGACCATGCGCGACGAGCAGGGGCGGCGCGACCTGCGCGAGTTCGCCGACGAGGTGGGGGAGCGCGTCTACAACGTCGGCCGGCTCGACGCCGACACCTCGGGGCTGCTGCTGCTCACGAACGACGGCGAGCTCGCGCACGTGCTCGCGCACCCCTCGTTCGGGGTCGAGAAGACGTACGTCGCGAAGGTGCGGGGCGTCGCCGACCAGCGCGTCATCCGCCGGCTGCTCGACGGCTTCGAGCTCGACGACGGCGAGATCCACGCCGACGCGGCTCGGCTCGTCGGCCGCCCCTCCCAGGGGCACTCGATGATCGAGCTCACCCTGCACTCGGGCCGCAACCGCATCGTGCGGCGCATGCTCGACCACGTCGGCCATCCGGTCGTCGAGCTCGTGCGGCGCTCGTTCGGTCCGCTCCACCTCGGCACCCTCCGGTCGGGCCGCGTGCGCGAACTCACTAGCATGGAGCGAGGCGCCATCCTCACCCTCGCGAGGTCCGAGCGCTGAACCGCCGCCGACCGCGGCCCCCGACACCACCCCTGGAGGAGCGTCCGTGACCCACCGACTGCGCGGTCCCGTGCGCATCGTCGGCACCGGGCTCCTCGGCACCTCGATCGGCCTCGGCCTCTCGGCGCGCGGCGTCGAGGTGCAGCTGAGCGACGCGAGCCCGACCGCCGAGCGGCTCGCCGCCGACTTCGGCGCCGGCCGGCTCGCGCGGCCGGGCGACCAGCCCGAGCTCATCGTGGTCGCCGTGCCGCCGGACGTGACCGCGCGCGTCGTCGCGGCCGAGCTCGAGGCGTTCCCGGATGCGGTGGTCACCGACGTCGCGTCGGTCAAGGCCGTGCCCCTCGTGGAGCTCCGCGAGCTCGGCGCCGACATCAGCCGCTACCTCGGCTCGCACCCCATGGCGGGCCGGGAGCGCTCCGGCGCGCTCGCCGGCTCGGGCGACCTCTTCGTCGGCCGGCCGTGGGTCATCGCCGGCCACGACGACATCTCCTACGAGCGGGGCAGCCTCGTCGACGACCTCATCCTCGACCTCGGCGCCGTGCCGATCGAGTCGACGCCCGAGGAGCACGACCGCGCCGTCGCGATCGTGAGCCACGTGCCGCAGCTCGTCTCGTCGCTCATGGCCGCGCGGCTCGCCGACGCGCCCGACGAGGCGCTGCGGCTCGCGGGCGGCGGCGTGCGCGACGTCACCCGGGTCGCGGCCTCCGATCCGGCGCTGTGGATCCAGATCCTGGGCGCGAACGCCCCCGCCGTCGTCGAGCAGCTGCGCGCGATGCAGGCCGACCTCGCGAGCCTCGTCGACGCGCTCGACGCCCTCGAGGCAACCGGGAGCCGGAAGGCGGTGGCGGATGCGCTGCGCGCCGGCAACGAGGGCGTCGCGCGCCTGCCGGGCAAGCACGGCACGCACGCGCGCTTCACGCGCGTGCAGGTGCGGATCGACGATCGACCCGGCCAGCTCGCGCGGCTGCTCGCCGACATCGGCGACGCCGACGTCAACCTCGAGGACGTGCGCATCGAGCACGCGGAGGGCGCGCAGTTCGGCGTCGTCGAGATCACCGTGCTGCCCGACGCGCTGCAGCCGCTGCACGAGGCGCTCGAGCAGCTCGGCTGGCAGGTGGTCGCATGAGTGCCGGGGCGCAGGGCGCGACGGTCGTCGCGATCGACGGGCCCGCGGGCAGCGGCAAGTCGTCGGTCGCGCGCGCGGTCGCGCGCGAGCTCGGCTTCCAGTTCCTCGACACCGGGGCCGCCTACCGCGCGCTCGCGTGGCTCATCGTCGAGCGCGGCGGCGACACCGACGACCCCGCGACCGTGATCGGCGCCCTCGACGCGCTCGACTCGCTCGAGCTGACGGTCGACGCCGCCGGCCAGCGCGTCGCGATCGCAGGCCACGACGTGACCGACGAGATCCGCAGCGAGCGCATCTCGGTCGCCGTCTCGGGCGTCGCTCGCACGCTGCCGGCGCGCGAGGCCGTCAACCTGCGGTTCCGGGCGATCATCGCCGAGGCGCGGCCCGGCATCGTCGCCGAGGGCCGCGACATCACGACGGTCGTCGCGCCCGACGCCGACGTGCGCGTGCTGCTGACCGCCGACGAGGCCGTGCGCATCCGCCGCCGCTTCGGCGACGTGGGCGGTGACGAGCGGCAGGTGGGTGCCCGCCTGGCCGCGCGCGACGCATCCGATGCCAAGGTCGTCGACTTCCTGAGCGCCGCGGAGGGCGTGACCGTCGTCGACTCGACCGACCTGACATTCGACGAGACCGTTGAGGCCATCGTGCGCCTCGTGAACGAGGAGAGCCATGACTGACGAGCTGCACGGCGACGAGCGGGAGCTCGAGCCGGACTTCGAGACCGACGTCCAGACCGATGCCGATGCCGATGCCGATGAGGCGCGGGTCTCTGCGCTGCGCGCGGGTCTCGCCGACTACGAGCTCGACGAGGAGGACGCCGCGCTCCTCGACATCGGCGACGAGGACGAGGACGGCTACCGGATCGAGCCGGCGCTGCCCGTGCTCGCGATCGTCGGCCGCCCGAACGTCGGCAAGTCGGCGCTCGTGAACCGCATCCTCGGGCGCCGCGAGGCCGTCGTCGAGGACACGCCGGGCGTCACGCGCGACCGCGTCTCGTACAAGGCGGAGTGGAACGACCGCCGCTTCACGCTCGTCGACACGGGCGGCTGGGAGCCCGACGCGCGCGGCATCGACCGCTCGGTCGCGCAGCAGGCGGAGATCGCCGTCGAGCTCGCCGACGCCGTGCTCTTCGTCGTCGACGTCAACGTCGGCCCCACATCCACCGACGAGCACGTCGTGCGGATGCTGCGGCAGTCGCAGCGGCCCGTGCTGCTCGTCGCCAACAAGTCGGACGACTCGCGCCGCGACCTCGAGGCCGCGTCGCTGTGGAGCCTCGGGCTCGGCGAGCCCCACCCCGTCTCGGCGCTGCACGGCCGCGGCGTCGCCGACCTGCTCGACCTCGCGATCAAGGCGCTGCCCGAGGTCTCGGCAGTCGCGAAGGAGGAGTTCGGCGGGCCGCGCCGCGTCGCGCTGCTCGGGCGCCCGAACGTCGGCAAGTCGAGCCTGCTCAACAAGGCCGCGGGCGAGGAGCGCGTGGTCGTCAACGAGATGGCCGGCACGACGCGCGACCCGGTCGACGAGCAGATCGAGCTCGGCGGGCGCGTGTGGCGCTTCGTCGACACGGCCGGCATCCGCCGCCGCGTGCACCTGCAGCAGGGCGCCGACTTCTACGCGACGCTGCGCACGCAGGCCGCGCTCGAGAAGGCCGAGGTCGCGGTCGTGCTGCTCGACGTCACCGAGGCGCTCTCGGAGCAGGACGTGCGCATCATCGACCTCGTGCTCGAGTCGGGGCGCGCGCTCGTGCTCGCGTTCAACAAGTGGGACCAGCTCGACGACGAGCGCCGCCGCTACCTCGAGCGCGAGATCGAGCAGGACCTCGCGCACGTCGCGTGGGCGCCGCGCGTCAACATCTCCGCCCGCACGGGCCGCCACCTCGAGAAGCTCGTGCCGGCGCTCGAGACGGCGCTCGAGTCGTGGGACAAGCGCATCCCGACGGGCAAGCTCAACGCCTTCATCGCCGACCTCGTCGCCGCGCACCCGCACCCGCTGCGGGGCGGCAAGCAGCCGCGCATCCTGTTCGCGACGCAGGCGGGCACGCGCCCGCCGACCTTCGTGCTGTTCACGACCGGCTTCCTCGACCCGCAGTACCGCCGCTTCATCGAGCGCCGCTTGCGCGAGGACTACGGCTTCGAGGGCACGCCGATCGCGGTGAACATGCGAGTGCGCGAGAAGCGCGAGCGCCGCTGACCTGTCCCCGCCCGTCGAGTAGCGGCCGAAGGCCGCGTATCGAGACGCGTCACGATCGACCTCGACGAATGAGGCCACACCACCCGTTCGTCGAGTAGCGGCCGCAGGTCGCGTATCGAGACGCGTCACGATCGACCTCGACGAATCAGGCCACACCACCCGTTCGTCGAGTAGCGGCCGCAGGTCGCGTATCGAGACGCGTCACGATCGTCCCCGACGAGTGAGGCCACACCACCCGTTCGTCGAGTAGCGGCCGCAGGTCGCGTATCGAGACGCGTCACGATCGTCCCCGACGAATGAGGCGACACCACCCGTTCGTCGAGTAGCGGCCGAAGGACGCGTATCGAGACGCGTCACGATCGTCTCGATACGGCCCTTCGGACCTACTCGACGAGCGGGGTGGCCTGCGGGCCTACTCGACGAGCGGGGTGGCCTGCGGGACTACTCGACGAGCGGGGTGGCCTGCGGGACTACTCGACGAGCGGGGTGGCCTGCGGGACTACTCGACGAGCGGGAGACGAGCGAGTGGCTGGTCAGCGCACCTGGCGCGCCTCGAACTGCATGCGCGGGTGCGCGAACGCATCCTGCGCCTGCACGATCCGCAGCTCGCGCTCGCCGGAGTCCAGCGTCACCTGCAGCAGGTCGAAGACGCTCGATGCCGTGCGCTCGAGCGCGACCTTCGCCGAGCCGCTCTCGCGGTAGTGCGCGGTGAAGAGCGCGCTCGTGACATCGCCGGAGCCGTTCGCCTTGAACGGCAGGTGCGGGGTCTGGAGGATCCACGCGCCCTCGCCGTCGACCGCGAGCATCTCGATCGTGTCGGGCTCGCGGTCGGGCCGCAGCACGCTCGTGACGAGCACCGTGTCGGGACCGAGGTCGCGCGCGCGGTCGACCGACTCGAGCGTCGACTCGATCGTGTCGGGGTCGGTGCCGGTCATGAAGCCGAGCTCGAACTGGTTCGGCGTGATGATGTCGGCGACCGGCAGCGCGCGCTCGCGGATGAGCGGCGGGATCGTCGGGGCGACGAAGCAGCCCGACTTCGCGTTGCCCATCACGGGATCGCACGTGTACGTCGCCTGCGGGTTCGCGGCCTTCACACGGGCGACGGCGTCGAGCACGACCTCCACGATCGCCTCACCGCCGAGGTAGCCGGAGAGCACGCCGTCGACCGAGCCGAGCACGCCGCGGTCCTCGATGCCGGCCACGACCGCGCGCACGTCGCCGGCGGGGATGAGCGGCCCGCCCCACGCGCCGTAGCCTGTGTGGTTCGAGAAGTTGACGGTGAGCACCGGCCACACCTCGTGCCCCGCGCGCTGCAGGGGGAAGACGGCCGCGGAGTTGCCGACGTGCCCGTAGGCGACGTGCGACTGGATCGACAGGAACCTCATCTGTCGATTCTCGCACTGCGCGCCGGGCGAGCCGTGCGTCAGCGGTCGATGACCTCGATGCCCGCCGTGGTGGGGCCGAGCACCGTCGCGACGACGTGGTGCGTCGCGGTGTCGGGCTGGCGGTCGATCGCGAGGCTCCAGATCGCGATGAGGAAGCCGGTGCCCGCGAGCGCGACGCCGATCCACGCGGGCGCGAGGTAGCCGAGGCCTGCTGCGATGACCGCGCCGCCGAGGGCCGCGCCGATCGCGTTGCCGACGTTGAAGGCCGCGTGGTTCGTCGCCGCGCCGAGCAGCTCGGCGTCGCCCGCGATGCCCATGATCCGCGCCTGGATGGCGGGGTTGAGCACCGAGCCGGCGCCGCCGATCATGAACGCGAGCACGAAGAGCGCGACCGGCTGCGAGCCGAGCATCCCGAAGAGCGCGAGGGATGCGATGAGCACGGGGAAGCCGATGAGGATCGTGCGTCGGATGCTGCGGTCGCTCGCCCACCCGCCGATCGCGTTGCCGATCGTCATGCCGACGCCGACCGTCGCGAGCAGCCAGGCGATCGCCGGCTCGGGCAGGCCCGCGACGCGCGTGACGATCTCGGCCGCGTACGAGTAGACGGCGAAGAAGCCGCCGAAGCCGATGCAGCCGACGGCGATCATGAGCCACAGCCTGGGGTTCCGGAACGCCGAGATCTCGCGCTTCGCGCTCCGCGTCGGGTCGCCCGGCTGCCGCGGCAGCGCGATCGCGGCGAGCACGAGGGTGATGAGGAAGATGATGGCGACGGCCGCATACGTCCAGCGCCAGCCGGCGACCTGGCCGAGCCACGTGCCGAGCGGCACGCCGATCACGTTCGCGATCGTGAGCCCCGAGAGCGCGAGCGCGACGCCCGCGCCCTGCCGCCCAGGCCCCATGATGCGCGCGGCGAGCAGCGCCGCGACGCCGAAGTAGGCGCCGTGCGGCAGCCCGGCGACGAAGCGCGCGGCGACCGTGAGCTCGAACGTCGGCATGAGGCCGCTCGCGAGGTTCGCGACGGCGAACGCGGCGGCGAGCAGCAGCACGAGCGTCTTCTGCGACATCTTCGCGGCCCAGACCGACACGAGCGGCGCGCCGACGACGACGCCGAGCGCGTAGGCGGTGATGAGCCAGCCGGCGTGCGCGATGCCGCCGGCCGGGTCGGCGTCGAACGCGGGCACGAGGTCGCTCGCGGCGAGGGGGAGGATGCCCATCGTCGCGAACTCGGTCGTGCCGATCCCGAATCCGCCGAGCGCGAGGGTGAAGAGCGCGAGGGATCGTCGCGCGGGAGTCAGCTGCATGCTGCTGTCGATGCTACGCGCCGGGGATCGAGACGGATGCGCTCCGGCGGCCTCGCTTGCTACCTTGGTAAGGCTTGCCTCACTTGAGGCACCCATCCCCAGGAGGATTCGCATGGCGGGACCCGAGCGCGTCGCTGCGGTCGCACCCAAGTTCATCGAGCTCGAGGTGCTCGACAACCAGCAGGTGTCGCCGCACATCCGTCGCGTGACCCTCGGCGGTGACGAGGTCTCGGCGATGACGCCGCAGGGCTTCGACCAGTGGTTCCGCTTCTTCATGCGCCGCGAGGGGCAGGACGTGCTGCGGGTGCCGAAGAGCCCCTCCACGTGGTTCCCGCAGTACCTCGCGATGCGGGAGCAGCACCGCCCCTGGATCCGCAACTACACGGTGCGCGGCTTCCGGCTCGACCTCGGCGAGCTCGACATCGACTTCGTCTGCCACGAGGATCCAGGCCCCGGCGCGGCATGGGCGATGGCAGCGGAGCGCGGCGAGCGCGCCGTGCTGCTCGACGAGGGGCTGCTCTACAACGACGACGGTCTCGAGGGCGAGATCCTCATGGTCGGCGACGAGTCGGTGCTGCCGGCGGTCGCGGGCGTGTGCGGCTCGCTCGAGGACGACGCGCGCGGCACGGTCGTGCTCGAGGTCGGCCACCGCGACGACATCCAGGAGTTCCGCCGCCCGGCCGGCGTCGACATCCGCTGGATCGAGCGCGGGAGCCTCCGCGAGGGCCAGGCGGCGCTCGAGGAGCTGCGCGGGATGCGCATGCCCGAGGCGTTCGGCTACGCCTACGCGGCGGGGGAGCAGCAGCTCGCCACGGGTGCCCGCCGCCACCTCGTGCGCGATCGCGGGATCGACAAGCGGCGCATCACCTTCACGGGCTACTGGAAGCTCGGCAAGGCGTACGTCTCCTGAGGCGAGCGTCGGAAAGTTCGCGCGAACTTTCGCCCTGGTGACGTTGCCGCCATCCTGGCCGTCCGTTTCGACGGTCGTGACGCATCCGCTTGCCTAACGTGTAATTCGTGGCATCCGCAACCGTTCCCGCCGTCGACAGCGCCCACCAGGCGTGGCTCGACCGCGTCGCCCTGGCCGAGTCCGCCGTCCCCATCATCGGGCGGCTCTACCGGGAGCGCGATGTCGTCACGCACGTGCACGGCAAGCAGCTCGTGAACCAGTCGCCGATCGAGATCCTCAAGGCGCACAAGTGGGCCCGCCGCGTGGGCGAGCGCGTGCTGCGCATCGAGGACTCGATGGCGGTGCTGCGCCTCGTCGACGAGCTCGGCATCCGCGGCGTCTCGCTCGACCTCGGCCTGCTGCTGGGCGATGCGCCCGAGAGCGGCCTCGAGGAGTGGGCGCGCGAGCGCGTCGCCGAGCTGCCGACGTGGGAGCAGGACCAGCCGACCGACGTCGTGCTCTACGGCTTCGGCCGCATCGGCCGCCTGCTCGCGCGGATCCTCATCGGCCACGCGGGCCGCGGCCTCGGCCTGCGCCTGCGCGCGATCGTCGTGCGCCGCGGCGGCGAGAACGACCTCGAGAAGCGCGCGAGCCTGCTGCGCCGCGACTCGGTGCACGGCGCCTTCCAGGGCACGATCGAGATCGACCGCGAGGCGAACACGATCCTCGCGAACGGCACGCTCATCCAGGTCATCTACTCCGACGACCCGTCGAGCGTCGACTACACCCAGCACGGCATCGAGCACGCCGTCGTCGTCGACAACACCGGCCGGTGGCGCGACGAGGCGGGCCTCGCGCAGCACCTCGAGTGCCCCGGCGTCGACCGCGTCGTGCTCACCGCGCCGGGCAAGAGCCCGCTCAAGAACGTCGTCTTCGGCGTCAACCACGAGACCATCGGCGCCGACGACCGCATCGTCACCGCCGCATCCTGCACGACGAACGCCATCACGCCGGTGCTCAAGGTCATCAACGACGCCTACGGCATCGAGCACGGCCACGTCGAGACGGTGCATTCGTACACGAACGACCAGAACCTCATCGACAACTTCCACAAGGGCGCGCGCCGCGGCCGCTCGGCGGCGCTCAACATGGTGCTCACCGAGACCGGTGCGGCGAAGGCGGTCTCGAAGGCGCTGCCCGAGCTCGAGGGCAAGCTGACCGGCAACGCGATCCGCGTGCCGACGCCCAACGTGTCGATGGCGATCCTCAACCTCTCGCTCGAGCAGGCCGTCGAGCGCGACGCCGTCAACGAGCTGCTGCGCCGCACGTCGCTCACCGGCGAGCTGCGCGCGCAGATCGACTTCACCGACTCGGCCGAGGTCGTCTCCTCCGACTTCGTCGGCAACAACCGCGCCGGCATCGTCGACGGACTCGCGACGATCGCGACCGGCCGCCACCTCGTGCTCTACGTCTGGTACGACAACGAGTTCGGCTACTCGTCGCAGGTCATCCGCGTCATCGAGCACATGGCCGACCAGATGGCCAAGGCCCGGCAGCTCGCCCCGGCCTGACACGACTTGCCCCCGTCGGGACTCTCCTGGGTGGAGGCCCGACGGGGGCAAACCCCTCGATGCCCAGCGCGCATCCGATAGCGTCGTCGGCATGCGCGAGGTGACCGAGGAGCAGCTCCGCGCGTGCTTCGTGAACGCGACGCGGCGCGAGCTCGAGCAGCTGCCCATGCCGGGGCTGCACGAGACCATCTGGGACGAGCGGGAGTACCTCGGCTGGCGCGATCAGCGCTCGAGCCGGGTCGGCTACATCGTCCACTGGCGCGGCGACGAGCTCGTCGGGGTCGTCGTGCGCGCGGCGCCCGGCGGCCTGCGCCCCGGCATCGCGGCGATGTGCTCGATGTGCCACTCGACGCAGCCCGCGACCCAGGTGCGGATGTTCAGCGCCCGGCTCGCGAGCCTCGACGGCGACACCGGCAGCTCGATCGGCACGTACCTCTGCGACGACCTCGCGTGCTCGCACATCATCCGCAGCGGCCCGCCGCACCTGACGAGCCCGGCGCGCATCGCTGCGCGCGGTGCCGCGCTGCTCGAGCGGCTCGAGCGCTTCACCGCCCGGGTCGAGCGCGCGACGCGCGAGGCGCGCGAGGGCTGAGCGGCCTGCGGTTCGATAGCGTCGGCGCGTGAACGACACGCAGCGCAGCGACGACTCCAAGCCCGCACCCGACACCGGCATCACGCAGCTCGACGACGAGCTCATCACCACGCGGCACACGCTCGCGACCGACGAGGGCGAGCTCGCCTACACGGCGCGATCGGGCCGCGTCGTGCTGTGGCAGGAGAAGACGGAGGACGACGTCTTCCGCGGCCGCCGCGCCCGCGCGCAAGTCGCGATCACCGCCTACACGCTCGACGGCGCCGATCCGACGCAGCGTCCGGTGACCTTCGCGTTCAACGGCGGTCCGGGATCGGCGAGCGTGTGGCTGCACATGGGCGTGCTCGGGCCGCGCCGCGTGGTGATGGGCGACGCGGGCTCGCTCGCCGCGCCGCCCTACGGCATCGCCGACAATCCCGAGTCGCTCCTGCGCGTCTCCGACCTCGTCTTCATCGACCCCGTCTCGACCGGTCGCTCGCGGCCCGCCGAGGGCGAGAAGGCGAAGGACTTCCACGGCTTCACCGCCGACATCGAGTCGGTCGCCGAGATCGTCCGCCAGTGGGTGACGGCCGAGGGCCGCTGGCTGAGCCCGAAGTTCCTCGCGGGCGAGTCGTACGGGACGACGCGCGCCGCGGGCCTCGCGCAGCACCTGCAGGGCGAGCTGGGCATGTACCTCAACGGGCTGCTGCTCATCTCGAGCGTGCTCGACTTCTCGACCGCCAACTTCGAGCGCGGCGGCGACCGCGCGCACGCGATGTACCTGCCGTTCTATGCTGCGACGGCGTGGCAGCACGGCTTCCACGGAGGCCGCTCGCTCGAGGAGGTCGTCGCCGAGGCGCAGGACTACGCGGCACGCGACTACCCGTACGCGCTGGCTCGAGGCGCCAGGCTGACGGCGGAGGAGAGGGCGGATGCGGTGGCTCGCGTCGCGCGCCTCACCGGCTTGAGCGAGTCCTACGTCGACCGCGCGGACCTGCGCATCGAGCACTGGCGCTACTTCGGCGAGCTGCTGCGCGACCGCGGCCTCACCGTCGGCCGGCTCGACTCCCGCTTCACCGGCCCCGCGGCGAGCGGGATCGCCGAGCACATGGACGCCGACCCGTCGATGGACGCCATCCTCGGGCCGTACGCGGCCGCCTACCAGCACTACCTCCACCACGAGCTCGGCGTGCGCGACACCGGGCCGTACCACGTGTTCGGCAAGGACGTCATCGAGCACTGGAGCTACAAGGAGTTCGAGAACGCGCCCGTCTACGTCATCGACCGGCTCTCGCGCGCGATGCGGCAGAACCCGCACCTCGCGGTGCACTTCGCGTACGGCTGGTTCGACGGGGCGACGCCGTTCTCGGCGGCCGAGGACTCGGTCGCGCACCTGCAGATCCCCGAGGCGCTGCGCGACAACCTCGAGCACCGCTACTACGAGGCCGGCCACATGATGTACGTGCACGAGCCCTCGCGCGTCGCGCAAGCGGCGGACCTCGCCGACTTCGTCCGCCGCCGCTCCGGTCGCTCCGCTCCCTGAGCCGGTCCGCGCCGAAGGCGCCGAGCGTGTCGAAGGGCGAAGCAGCACCTCCCGCATGCGGTAGTCTGTCTTGGTTGCCTCCGGGCGACTCGGTCGCGAGAGCGACGGGATGTGGCGCAGCTTGGTAGCGCACCTGACTGGGGGTCAGGGGGTCGCAGGTTCAAATCCTGTCATCCCGACAGGAAAGCCCAGGTGAGAGCACGTTTCTTGCCTGGGCTTCGTCGTCAGTGTCGGAGGGTTTGCGCAGACCTTCGCCGACCCAGGCGCGATGCGTCGCGAAAGCCGTGAGTGGGTGCGCTGCCGCGGGCCGGGACACGGCCGGGACCGGGCTGGACGGAGCGACGACCTTCATACCGGGCACGAAGGGGTACGGATGACGAGGGGGGCGCAGGCCTGGCCATGCCGTAGATCTTCGCGGCGTGGTTGACGATCTGATCCAGCGCGAGCAGCGAGAAGTTGATGGTCATGATCTCCACCACCGGGCGAAGCCCCAGCATGGCGGCACCGATCGCGGCACCGGTGAAGCCCTCCTCGGCGATCGGGGTGTCGACGGTGGCCTCCTCGCCCAGGTCCAGATGGCAATAGCCGCCGATCTCCGCCTGCGTGTACGAGCGAGCCGCACGCTCCTCGAATCGACGGATCGCATGGTTGGCGACGGGCGTCGACTCACGAGGCCCATAAGCGGGGAAGGCCACCAAGAGCGACGATTCAGCGAACAGGGTTCGCAAGCGGGGCCGTCCGACCGCTGAAGAGCGCGCGCAACGCAGGGATCAGATCCTCCATGCGGCCGTCGGTTCGTTCGTCGCGAGCGGCTACGGCCAGGTCACGATCGACGAGATCGCCACCGCTTCCCGGGTCACCAAACGCACGATCTACGCGTACTTCGGCGACAAGGCGGAGGTGTTCACCGCCGCTATCGAGCGGTTCCGCGCTCGCGACCTTGCGAATCTCGAATCGACCGCGGACGCTCTGCTCGACGTCGCGTCGCGGCTCTCCTGCGGGTAGCGTGGAGGGATAACCACGTGACACGGGGTGCCCGGCAGGGCTGAGATCACACCCGTCGAACCTGATCTAGTTCGTACTAGCGAAGGGATGTCGCGCATGACGCGCACGCCAGAGAACCTGCTCGATTTCACCTGTTACGCCCTGGACGGGGTGCGCGCCCAAGCGCCGCTCGTGCACTGCATCACCAACAGCGTGGTGGTGAACGTCACCGCCAATGCACTCCTCGCCCTCGGCGCATCGGCCGCGATGGTCGACATCCCCGGCGAGGCCGGACCGTTCGCCCGGGTCGCGTCCGGCCTCCTCGTAAATCTCGGGACGCCGGCCACGGAGCAGCGGGAGGCGATGTTCGAGGCGGTGGAGGCCGCGAACGGCGCGGGAACGCCGTGGGTGCTCGACCCAGTCGCGGTCGGCTCCCTCCCAGTGCGGACATCCCTGAGCCACACACTGAAGGATCTGCACCCAACCATCGTGCGGGGGAACGCGTCGGAGATAATCGCCGTGGCCGGCTCTGGTGCGGGTGGACGGGGCGTGGACGCCTCCGACGGGGTGGACGCTGCCGTGTCGGCCGCGCAGTCGCTGGCCGAGCGCACCGGGGGAGTCGTCGCGATATCCGGGCCGGTGGACGTCGTCACCGACGGACGCGGTCTGGTGCGGATCGCCAACGGCGACGCGCTGCTGACGAGGATCACCGGAGGCGGGTGCGCGCTCGGCGCGGTGATGGCCGCGTTTGCAGCGGTGGACGCAGATCGGTTTGCGACCACGGTCGCCGCGATCGCCGTCTACACGGTCGCGGCGGAGCTCGCCGCCGAGCGCTCCGCGGGGCCGGGCAGCTTCCAGCCGGCGTTCCTCGACGCGCTCGCCGCTGTCGACGCGGACACCGTCCGCAGCAGGGCGGTGCTGTCGTGAGCGTCGATCTGTCGCTGTATCTCGTGACGGACTCTCGCCTTGCCGCGTCGGCCGGCCACGAGCTGGCCGACCTTGCCCGCGCGGCGGCGGAGGGTGGCGTGACGGTGGTGCAAGTGAGGGAGAAGGACACCTCTGCCGGCGCGTTCCTGGAGATGGTGCTGCGCGTCGCCGACGTCCTCCCCTCTGAAGTCGCAGTTCTGGTGAACGACCGGGTGGACGTGTTCCTCGCCGCCCGCTATGCCGGGGCCCGGGTTGCCGGCGTTCACGTCGGTCAGTCCGATCTGCCAGTGGAGGCGGTGCGGGAGCTGATCGGGCCGGATGCGGTCCTCGGGCTGAGCGCGGCCACGCCGGAGCAGCTCCGTCTCGCCGCAGACAGTCCCGCCCGCGTTGACTACGTCGGCATCGGGGCCGTGCACGCCACGACCACGAAGAAGGACGCGCCCGAGCCGCTCGGCCTGGACCGGTTCGCCGATCTGGTGGCGGCGAGCGCGCTGCCCGCGGTCGGGATCGGGGGAGTTACGAGGGCCGATCTGCCGGCGATGCGCTCGGCGGGAGCGGCCGGAGCCGCGGTCGTCTCGGCGATCTGCTCGGCCCCCGACCCCCAGGCCGCCGCGGGCGAGCTGCGCGCGGCCTGGGAGGCAGCATCGTGACCGGGGCTCGGCGGGCGCCGCGCGTGTTGAGCATCGCGGGCACCGACCCGACGGGCGGCGCTGGCATCCAGGCGGATCTGAAGAGCATCGCCGCGAACGGCGGCTACGGCATGGCGGCAATCACCGCACTGGTCGCGCAGAACACCCACGGCGTCCGCTCCGTGCATGTGCCTCCGGTCCCGTTCCTTGCCGAGCAGCTCGATGCGGTGTCGGACGACGTGGAGATCGACGCGGTCAAGATCGGCATGCTCGCCACCACGGGCGTCATCCACACCGTGCGGGACTGGCTCGACCGCGTCCGCCCGCCGGTCGTGGTGCTCGACCCGGTGATGGTCGCCACCAGCGGCGACCGTCTCCTCGACGCGGACGCCGAACAGGCGCTACGCGAACTGCTCTCCCGCACGGACCTGCTCACCCCGAACATCCCGGAACTGGCCATCCTCGCCGGCGAGCCCGCCGCGACCGACTGGGCGGCGGTGGTAGCACAGGCGGGACGGGTCTCCGTGCGATACGCGGTGCGCGTGCTCGCGAAAGGCGGCCACCTCGCAGGGGCGGAGCTGCCCGACGCGCTCGTCGACGCGCGCGGCGACTCCGTCGAGATCGTCGAGTTCCCCGGCATCCGCATCGACACGACCAACACGCACGGCACCGGCTGTTCGCTGTCTTCCGCCCTCGCCACCCGGTACGCACGCTCGGGGGACTGGACCGAGGCGGTGGGGGAGTCCAAACGGTGGCTCAGCGAGAGCATCCGCCACGGCGCCGAGCTGGAGGTCGGTTCGGGGCACGGACCGATCAGTCACTTCGCGGGGCTGTGGGAACGCGGCGGCAGCGAAACCCGTCCCGCGCCCGCGGAGGTCGAGGCGCAGTGGTGGGAGCACATCCGCGAACTCCGGGACGGGATCGACGAACTGCCGTTCGTCACCGGGCTGGGAGACGGCACCATCGACCGCGACGCGTTCCTCTGGTATCTGGCGCAGGACGCCCTCTACCTCCGCGACTACTCCCGCGTGCTCGCCGACGCCAGCCGTCTCGCGCCGACGGCCGAGGAGCAGGCGTTCTGGGCCGGATCCGCGCAGGGCGCCATCGCAGCCGAGCTGCAGCTGCACGAGAGCTGGCTCACCTCGGAGGCCATTGAGGGTGCGCGGCCCAGCGACACCACGACCGCGTATCTGAACCATCTGCTCGCGTGCGCGGCCCGCGGGGACTACCCGGTGCTGATCGCTGCGGCGCTGCCGTGCTTCTGGCTCTACCAGGACGTCGGAACCCGCCTCCACCCCCTCTCCCATCCCCGGCATCCCTACCGGTCCTGGCTCGACACCTACGCCGATCCGGCATTCGAGGCCTCCACGCGGCGTGCGATCGACATCGTCACACAAGTCGCCGCCGCGGTGGACGAGACGAAGAGAGCCGAGATGCGCGAGGCGTTCCGTGCCTCGGCCGCTCACGAGCACGAGTTCTTCGCCGTCCCCACCTCACGGCGACCCACGCCAAGAGAGGCATGACCGATGTCTCCCATCCTCGCCGCGAGCGGTGGCGTCACGGACGACGCAGGCAGATTCCTGCTCGTCCGAAGGAGACATCCGGCGGAAGCTGGACGATGGAGTGTGCCCGGCGGAAGCGTCGAACCAGGCGAGACGATGCCCCAGGCCGTTGCTCGCGAGGTGCTCGAGGAGACGGGCATCGTCGTGACCGTTGGGAGGAGTTGTGTGGACCGGTCCTACCCCGGTGTGTTCGATCTAGAAGATGCTGTGCTCGAGCTGGACGACGGAGCCGCGCTGCGCCATGGGCTCTTGTACGGACCGGGGACGTGGTACTCGCGTGACGGCGCGAACGCACAGATCGCGCGCGACGGGACGCTCACCGCGACCGCATGACCGATCTCCTTCATCCACGTGGACGACGCCGCGACCGCAATGCGAGCGGCTCTGCCCTGGCCGCGCGGAGTGTGCCTGTCCAATCCAGGAAGGTGCGCAAGGTCTGCGGAGCGGACGAGGTCGACGACTTCTTCATCGTCACGAGCGACTTCCAGTGCTACCTCATCGCGGTCGCCGCAGTCTGCGGTCTCCAGGCGATCCACCTGAAGGGGTACAGCCACTACCGCGTCTCGCGGTGGGCAGACTGATGCGGACCCAGCCCGGCGGCGCGCCGTGGATCGCAGGAGGGTCGCATACGCTGTGGTCCTCTCCGACGGAAGGGGTCATCGTGCATCCAGCAGAAGAGCACTCCGCGCCGCAGCACATCCCGGGCGCCGACGAGCACAGCATCCCCGAGCTCGAAGCCGACCAGGACGTGCCGCCGCGCCCTGAGGAGGAGATCGCCGACGTCCTGCGGTCGGAGCCGGACACGGCGGATCATCGGCAGCGGGACCGCTGACCGTGACATCGGGGGACCGCCCCACCCCGTGATCGAGCTCGAGCCGCCTGTCTATCGCGCGCCCATGCGCTCCCGTCGCTCTGACGCCCCCGCCGGTGCCGCCGTCGAGCGGGCGTTCGCCCAGGGCCTCGTCGGCATGGGCGGCGCGCTCGACCCTGCGCCGCGCTCCGTCGCCGAGGCGGCGACGCTCGCGGCCGAGCAGCACGACGAGCGGCTCGCCGCTCGCATCGAGCGCTTCGCCGACGCGCCCGACGGCGCCTTCGTCTGGACTCGCGACGACGACGGGCTCGCCTGGCTCGGGCGGCTGGCCGGGCCGTGGCGCTACGACGCGAGCCCGGATGCGTCGGCTGCCGACCTCGTGCACGTGCGGCCGTGCGAGTGGCTCGGGGCGCCGATCGCCGACGCCGCAGTGCCGCCCGCGGTGAAGGCGACGTTCGCGCGCGGCGGCCTCAACTGGCAGCGCACCCATGACACAGCCGTCGCGTCGCTCTCGGCCGCCATCTGGGCGCGCGGCGTAGGGTGACGCCGAGGGGCCCCGTCCGGCCCGTCGGAGGAGCATCCGATGATCCCCACCACCACAGCCCACAGCGGCCTCACCCTGCCCGTGCTCGGCTTCGGCACCTACAAGCTCAAGGGCCGGGCGGGCACCGATGCAGTCGGCCGCGCGATCGAGCACGGCTACACGCTGCTCGACTCCGCCTTCAACTACGAGAACGAGGGCACGGTCGGTGCCGCCGTGCGCGCATCCGGTCGTCGTGACGACCTCATCGTCACGTCGAAGCTGCCCGGCCGGCACCACGAGCGCGACGCGGCGCTCGCGACGATCGAGGAGAGCGTCGCGCGCACGGGGCTCGAGCGGCTCGATCTCTACCTGATCCACTGGCCCAACCCGCGCGTCGGGAAGTACGTGGATGCGTGGGGCGCGCTCATCGAGGCGAAGGAGCGCGGGCTCGTGGAGGCGATCGGCGTGTGCAACTTCCTGCCCGAGCACCTCGAGCGACTGCGGGCGGAGACAGGCGTCGTCCCCGAGGTCAACCAGATCGAGCTGCACCCCTACTTCCCGCAGGAGGAGCAGCTCGCCTACGACCGCGAGCACGGCATCATCACGCAGGCGTGGAGCCCGCTCGGTCGCGGCAACGACCTGCTCGAGCGCGGCGAGGTCGTCGAGATCGCCGAGGCGCACGGCGCGACGCCCGCGCAAGTGCTGCTCGCGTGGGCGATCGCGCGCGGTGCGGTGCCACTGCCGAAGGCCGCGTCGGCCGAGCGGCAGCGCGAGAACCTCGGCGCGCTCGACGTGTCGCTCGGCGACGACGAGGTCGCCGCGATCACCGCGCTCCGCCGGCCCGACGGGCGGCTCGGCGGGCAGGATCCGGCGTCGTACGAGGAGCTGTGACATGACGGAGCAACGGCGCCGCATCCTCATCACCGGCGCGACGGGCGCCATCGGCCTCGTGATCTCCGAGCGGCTGCAGGGCGACTACGACGTCGTCATGCACGGCCGCACGCCGCGCAGCCCACGGCAGGAGCGCGAGCTCCGCGAGGCGGATCTCACCGACTTCGAAGCCGTGCTCGAGCTCATGGACGGCATCGACACCGTTGTGCACCTCGCCGGCAGCGCGAGCCCGGAGTCGACGTGGGACGACGTGCTGGGCGCCAACATCGTCGGCACCCGCAACGTGCTCGAAGCGGCCCGCGAGGCGGGCGTCCGCCGCGTCGTGTTCGCCTCCTCGAACCACGCGATGGGCGTGTACGACCGGCTCGAGCAGTGGCCGGTCTACCCGCACCAGCTGCCGCGCCCCGACTCGCTCTACGGCCTCTCGAAGGCGTTCGGCGAGACCCTCGGCCGCTTCTACTTCGACGAGCACGGGCTCTCGTTCATCGCCCTCCGCATCGGCTGGATGACCGACGACCCGGCGAGCGCCGACCTCGACATCCTGCACGCGATGTGGCTCAGCGAGGACGACGCCGTGCAGGTGTTCCGCTGCGCGATCGAGGCGCCCGTCGACTTCGGGCTCTACTACGCGATCTCCGACAACCCGAACCGCCGCTGGGATCTCACGAACACCATGCTCGAGCTCGGCTACCGGCCGAAGGACTCCTGGGCGGATGCGGCACCCGGTGGCGAGGACGTCGTCCCCGAGGGGGAGTCGGTGCCCGACTCGTGGCCCGAGGGCTCCTAGGGATCAGCTCGGCGACACGGTGTCGTCGGCTGCGCGCCCGATGAGCAGGTCGACGAGCCGCGCGGCGTCGTCGGCGGTCGACGAGGTGCGGCTGAGGGCGCGCAGCACGACCGCGCCGATGAGCGCCTCGGCGAGCTGCTCGGTCGCGACGTCGGCCCGCAGGCCCGTCGTGGTGCCGATCGCCGCGTCGAGGCGGCCCGAGATCGAGGCGGAGCCCGTGAGGCTGTCGCGCAGGCGCGCGCCCACCTCGGGGTGCTCGGCGGCGGCCGCGAGCAGCGAGAGCACGAGGCCCGGCTCAGCATCGATGACCGCGAAGACGGTGGTGAGCCACTCCTGCATGTCTGCGCGCACGTCGCCCGTGTCGGGCAGCGCCAGCCGGTCGTCGAACAGCAGCCCCTCGAGCAGGCACTCCGCGACGAGTGCGCCCTTCGAGCGCCACCAGCGGTAGATCGTCTGCTTGCCGACGCCGGCGCGCGCGGCGACGCCCTCGATCGTGAGGTGCTCGTAGCCGCGCTCGGCGAAGAGCGCCGCGGTCGCGTCGAGGATCGCGATGCGGACGGCTTCGCTGCGGACGGGACCCGTGCGGGGGAGGGACATGGCACCTCCAGGGCCACAGAGAAGACGAGACGGTGCGTGTTATCTTAGTCCTCGCTTGTCGTCGTCGGGAGCGCTCGGCCTCGGCTCGCGCGCGGATCGGAAGGGCCTCATGGCCGAGCTGCTGCACCGCCTCGGGACGTTCGCCGCGCGCCGCGCGTGGACGGTCCTCATCGCGTGGATCGTCATCCTCGCCGCCGCGATCGGCGGCTTCCTCGTCGGCTTCAAGGGGTTGTCGTCGAGCTTCGACATCCCCGGCACCGCCTCCGGTGAGATCGTCGCCGAGCTCGAGCGCGAGCTGCCGGACTTCGCCGGCGCGACCGGCACCGTCGTCGTGCACGCGACCGACGGCGCGATCACCGACGAGCAGCGCGAGCAGCTCGCCGAGCTCATCGAGGGCGCGGAGTCGCTGCCCGACGTCTCGGGCGTCAACGACCCGTTCGCGACCGAGGCCGAGCGAGCCGATCAGGCGCAGCAGCTCGAGGACGGCCGCGCCCAGCTCGAGGCTGGCGAGGAGCAGCTCGACGCGGGCCTCGCCCAGCTCGAGGCGGGCATCGCGGCGCTCGAGGAGGGACAGGCGGCGCTCGACGCCGCGCGAGCGCAAGCCGAGGCCGCGGGCTTCCCGACCGCGCAGCTCGACGCGCAGCAGGCGCAGCTCGACGCGCAACGCACCGTGATCGACGAGCAGCGAGCGCAGCTCGACGAGGGGCAGGCCGAGCTCGACGAGCAGAGCGCCAGGCTCGAGCGAGGTGAGGAGCTCCTCTCGCTCGCCGACGGCATCCGCCTCGTCTCGGAGGACGGCGCCACCGCGCTCGTGACCGTCTCGTACACCGAGACGCGCCTCGAGCTGCCGCAGGAGTCGAAGGACGCCACGATGGCGCACTTCTCCTCGCAGCCCATCGACGGGCTCGAGATCTCGTTCTCGACCGACATCGCGCAGGGCGTGCCCGAGATCCTCGGCATCGGCGAGGCGGTCGGCGTGGCGCTCGCGGCGGTCGTGCTCGTCGTCGTGCTCGGCTCGATGCTCGCGGCCGCCCTCCCGATCGTCACCGCGCTGCTCGGCGTCGCGATCGGCGCGATGGCCGTGCTGTCGTTCTCGGGGGTCGTGCAGATGGCGTCGGTGACGCCGATCCTCGGCGTCATGCTCGGCCTCGCGGTCGGCATCGACTACTCGCTCTTCATCATCTACCGCCACCGCAAGCAGCTGCTGCGCGGCGCCGACGTCGTCGAGTCGATCGGCCTCGCGAACGGCACGGCGGGCAACGCGGTCGTCTTCGCCGGCGTCACGGTCATCGTCGCGCTCCTCGCGCTCGGCATCACCGGCATCCCCTTCCTCGGCCTCATGGGCGTCGCGGGCGCCGTGAGCGTCGCGATCGCGGTGCTCATCGCGATCTCGGCGACGCCGGCCCTGCTCGGCCTCGCCGGCCGCCGCATCCTCAGCCGTCGCGCGATGGCGAAGACGGAGGCCGCGGGCGACGAGGCGGATGCGATGCGCTCGGTGCGCCCGATGTCGAGCGTGCGCGCGGTCCTGAGCGCCGTGCTCGCCGTCGCGGTGCTCGCCGCGATCGCGATCCCTGCGCTCTCGATGCGCCTCGGCCTGCCCGACGGTGGCTCCGAGCCCGCCGACTCTACCGCCCACCGCGCCTACAGCCTCACCGAGGAGGCCTTCGGCGAGGGGCAGAACGGCCCGCTGCTCGTCACCGCGACGATGCCCGGCGACCTCGACGCGCTCGAGGTCGAGCAGCGCCAGCTCACCGTCGCGCGCGAGCTCGCGGCGACCGACGACGTCGTCGCCGTCGCGCCGATCGCCGTCTCCGACGACGCCGGTGAGGGGGCACGGCTCGCGGTCTTCCAGGTCGTGCCTGCGGAGGGCCCCAACAGCGAGTCGACCGAGGCGCTCGTGCGCGAGCTGCGCGAGCGGCCGCCGGTCGAGGGCGACATCGAGCTCGGCGTCGCGGGCCAGGCGGCGAGCAACATCGACATCTCTGAGGGCCTCGCCGACGCGCTGCCCACCTACCTCGCGGTCGTCGTCGGGCTGTCGTTCCTCATCATGGTGATGGTGTTCCGCTCGCTCGTCGTGCCGCTCATCGCCACCGGCGGCTTCGTGCTCTCACTCCTCGCGACCTTCGGCGCGGTCACCGCGGTCTTCCAGTGGGGCTGGCTCGGCGGCCTCTTCGGCGTCTCGGAGCCCGGCCCGATCCTGAGCTTCCTGCCCGTCATCCTCGTCGGCATCCTCTTCGGGCTCGCGATGGACTACCAGCTGTTCTTGACGACGGGCATGCGCGAGGCGTACGTGCACGGGGCGGATGCGCGGCTCGCGGTCGCGCGCGGGTTCCGGGCGGGGCGCAGCGTCGTCATCGCCGCAGCGCTCATCATGATCGCCGTCTTCGCGGGCTTCATCGCCTCGCACTCGATCATCATCAAGGCGATGGGCTTCGGCCTGGCGCTGGGCGTGCTGCTCGACGCCTTCGTCGTGCGCATGCTGCTCGTGCCCGCGATCATGCACCTCGTCGGCAAGGCCGCGTGGTGGCTGCCGCGCTGGCTCGACCGCATCATCCCGAACGTCGACGTCGAGGGCGCCTCGCTCGAGCGGCGGCACCCGAGCGCGAGCACCGGCAGCGCCGACGCGGTCGCCGCCGGCGCGACGAAGCGGGACTGACGCCGCGAGGCGGGGCTCAGAGGAGCGAGAGCTCCTTGAGCTTCGCCTCGACCTCGTCGTCCGTCGGCTCGACCTGGTGCGAGCCGTCGGGGAAGACGACGACCGGGATCTGCATGCGGCCCGAGATGCGCTGCGCCTCGCGGGTCGCCGACTCGTCCTCCTCGAGGTCGATGTAGTCGTAGGCCACCTCGAGCCCGTCGAGCTGCTGCTTCGTGCGTCGGCAGTCGCGGCACCAGTCGGCGCCGTAGACCCGGATCGTCGTCGTGTCGGTCATGCCCCCACGGTACGTGAGCGGCGCTCGCCTCCGCCACGCGCGAGGGCCGCGAGGCTGCGCCAGCCGACGAGCAGCGCGAGCAGCGCGAGCGTCGCGACGACGACGAACGGCAGTGCCGTGCCCTGCCCGCTCAGCGTGCGCAGCAGCATCCCACCGACGACGGCCACGAGCCACACGGGCACGCCGGTGCGGAGCGGCGCCGCGGGGCGCCGCCACGCGAGCGACACGAGCCAGCCGACGACGAGTGCGGCGAGGAACGGCCACGCCGTCGTCGCGAGCCCGAGCCCGCCCTCGCCGAGCACGCCGGCGCCGTCGTCGTCGTGGCTCGCGCGGCCGATCGCGGCGAAGGCCACGACGAGCGCGGCGTCGAGCGCGAACGCGAGGACGGCGGATGCACGGGGTCGTGATGCACGGGGTCGTGATGCACCGGGTAGGGCACCAGGCGGTCGGGTGGGCATCGCTCCACGCTAGCCCGCGCGGCTCCCTCGCGACGCAGGTATATGCGCACCGGCTGCAACGACGGACGGATGACGACCGGTGCGCATATACCTGTGGTCGCAGCTGTCGCCGCCGGCTGGGCACGTCGCGTCTGGCATGCTCGCTCCATGGAGCAGGCCACCGCGACCGCATTCGACGTCGACGCGCTGCGGGCGCGGTTCCCGTCGCTCGCCTCCGGCATCGCCCACTTCGACGGGCCCGGCGGCACGCAGACGCCCGCCGAGGTCGGAGAGGCGATCGCGCGCACGCTGACGAGCCCGCTCTCGAACCGCGGCTCGAGCGTCGCGAGCGAGCGCAACGCCGACGCGGCCGTCGCCGCCTTCCGCGTCGCCTACGCCGACCTGCTGGGCGCTGGCCCGCGCGGCATCGTCTACGGGCGCAGCGCGACGCAGCTGACCTACGACTTCTCGCGCGCGCTCGCGAAGGGCTGGTCGGCGGGCGACGAGCTCGTCGTCACGCAGCTCGACCACGACGCGAACGTGCGGCCCTGGCTCCAGATCGCGGAGCGCGTCGGCATGGCCGTGCGGTGGCTGCGGCTCGACCCCGCCACGGGGCAGCTGCGGCTCGACGAGCTCGACGAGGTCGTGACCGAGCGCACGCGCCTCGTCGCCGTCACCGGCGCATCCAACCTCATCGGCTCGAAGCCCGATCTGCCCCGCATCGCGGCCCGCGCGCACGAGGTCGGCGCGCTCGTGCACGTCGACGGCGTGCATCTCGCCGCGCACGACGCGATCGACGTCGCCGCGCTCGGCGCCGACCTCTTCGTCTGCTCGCCCTACAAGTTCTTCGGTCCGCACTGCGCCGTGCTCGCCGCCTCGCCGGAGCTGCTCGAGTCGTTGCACCCCGACAAGCTGCTGCCCTCGACGAACGCCGTGCCCGAGCGCTTCGAGCTCGGCACGCTGCCCTACGAGCTCATGGCGGGCGCGACCGCCGCCGTCGACGTGATCGCGAGCATCGCCGGTCGCGAGGGCGACCGGCGCGAGCGGCTCCTCGCGGCCAACGCGCTCATCGAGCACCACGAGCTGCGCCTGCGGGAGCGCATCGAGTCGCACTTGCGGTCGTACGACGTGCGGCTGACGCTGCACTCGGTCGCCGAGGACCGCACCTCGACGCTCTTCGTCACCTTCCGCGACCGCGACCCGTTCGCCGTCGCGCGCGAGCTCGCCGGGCGCGACGTGCTCGCGCCCGCGGGCACCTTCTACGCGCACGAGCCGTTCCTCGCGCTCGGCACCGGGGTCGAGGCGGGCCTGCGGATGGGGCTCGCGCCCTACAACCACGACGCCGATGTCGACCGGCTGCTCGAGGGGCTCGACGCCGCGCTCGCGTGAGCCCGTCGCGGCGCTACGGCTCGAAGACGAGGATGCGGTCGTCGCCCTCCGCGGGTCGCCCGCGGCCGTCGGTGCTGCCGGTGAGCGCCCAGACCGAGCCGTCCGGCGCCGCCGCGACGTCGCGCATCCGACCGTGCTCGCCCTGCCAGTGCACGCTCGAGCGCGCCACGTCGTCGATCGGCACGCGGCGCAGCGACTGGCCGCGCAGGTTCGCGATCCAGAGCGCATCGGCGGCGAACGCCATGCCGCTCGGGCTCGCCTCCGCCGGCGCCCACTGCTGCACGGGCTCGGCGAAGCGCCGATCGCCCGCCGCCCCCTCGACGAGCGGCCAGCCGTAGTTCGCGCCCGCCTCGATGACGTTGAGCTCGTCCCACGTGTCCTGGCCGAACTCGGTCGCGAAGAGCCTGCCGTCGTCGCTCCACGCGAGGCCCTGCGGGTTGCGGTGGCCGAGCGTGTAGACGGGGGAGGCGGGGTCGGGGTTGTCGGCGGGCACCGAGCCGTCGGCCTCGAGCCGCAGGATCTTGCCCGCGAGGCTCGCCGGGTCCTGCGCCCTGCTCGGCACGCCCGCGTCGCCCGTCGTGGCGTAGAGCATCCCGTCCGGTCCGATCGCGATGCGCCCGCCGTTGTGGTTGCCTGCCGCCGGGATGCCGGTGAGCAGCTCCGCGGGCTCGCCGAGCGTGCGCGCGCCGGGCTCGCCCTCGAGCGTCGCGCGCAGGATCGCGTTGCCGTCGCCCCTCGTCGCGTACCAGTAGAGGTGCCCGTCGTGGACCGCGATGCCGAGCAGCCCGCCCTCGCCGCGCGGCTCGACGCCCTCGATCTCGGCGACCGGCGCGGTGCTGCCGTCGGGCGCCACCTCGACGATGCGGGCGGTGTCCCGCTCGCTCACGAGCGCGCCGCCGCCCGGCAGGAGCGCGATCGACCACGGGCTCTCGAGGTCGGTCGCGAGGGTCTCGGGCGACTCGAGCGTGCCCGCGGGCGGCGACGGCGGTGCGGATGCGTCGGGCGGGGCGGGCGAGCCGGTCGGGGCCGCGTCGGCGCGCGACGAAGGCCGCTCGGCGGGCTCTTCCGCGGGCCCGCACGCCGCGAGCGCGAGGACGACGGCGAGCGCGAGGGGCGGCAGCGGGCGGGGGCGCGCGCGGCGGTCGCTCACAGTGCTGCTCCGGCCATGCTCGGGCTCCCTCCCGGGGTGCGCTCAGCATACGCGCGCACGGGAGGTACGGTGGCGATCATGAGCACGCCCGCGGCTGGCTTCGCGCTCGACACGAGCGTCGACGTCGATGCGCGGCCGAGCCTGCCGTGGCCCGCGTGGATCGCGGCGGGGGCGCTCATCTTCCTCGCCGCGGTCGCGGGCGTGCTGTTCGCGCCCGGAGGCACGACGGTCGCGGTGTGGTGGCCGGCCGCGGGGCTCTCGGTCGCCTTCGCGCTGCTGCAGCCGCCGCGCCGGATCTGGCTCGTGGTCGTGCTCGTGCTCGTCGCGACCGCGGCGGCGAACGTCGCGGGCGGCCGCACGCTCGTGCAGGCGCTCGGCTTCGGAACGGCGAACGCCGCGGAGGTCGCGGTCATCGCGGCGATGCTCGGCTGGGGCCGCGAGCACTTCCAGCTCTCGTCGCTGCGCGCGGGACTGCGCTTCGCGATCGCGATCGGCGTGGGCTCCCTCGCCGCAGGCCTCCTCGCGGCGATCTCGGTCACCGTGCTCGTGGGTGGCGCGTTCTGGCCGACGATCGCGCTCGTCGCGGCATCGCACGCGGCCGCGGTCGCGATGATCGCGCCGTTCGCCGCGCTCCCGCCACGCGTGCCGGTGCGCGCGAGCGCCATCGAGTTGCTCTCGCAATCGCTCGTGCTCGTGCTCGTGATCGTGCTCGTCTTCCAGCTCGATCCGACCCTGCCGCTGTCGTTCGCGCCCTACCCGGTGCTCGCGTGGGCGGCGTTCCGCTTCTCGATCCGCGTCGTGCTCGTGCAGTCGCTCGTCGCGTCGCTCGCGATGCTCGTGCTCACGCTCGCCGGACGCGGCCCGTTCGCGGTGGCGAGCCTCGACGTCACGGAGCAGGCGGCGGTGCTCGAGGTCTACCTGCTGACGATCGCGGGCTTCGCGCTCGTCATCTCCGCCGCCCAGTACGAGCTGCGCGCCGTCTGGCGCCGGCTCGACGCCTCGGCGCGGCTGCTGACGGGGAGCGTCGTCGAGTCGCGCCTCGGCCTCGTGCTGTGGCGCCCGGGCCGCGACGCCGCCCGGCTCGTGTGGGCGAACCCTGCGGCGCGGGCGATGCTCGAGGCCGAGCTCCAGGGTGACGGCTGGTCGGGGCCGATCGCCGCCGCGGCAGCCGACGCGCTCCGCTCGGGCAGCACCACGACCGTGACGACCGCCGCCGGTCGCACGCTCACGGTCGAGGCCAACCCGATCCACGGCGAGGACGACCGCGTCGCGGTGCAGCTGCTCGACGTGACCGAGCCCTTGCGAGCGCGCCGGGCCGAGGTCGAGGCCGAGGTCGAGCGCGAGGCGGCGCGCTCGATCCGCGCGGAGCTCGAGCGGCAGCGCGACGACTTCCTCGCCACCACGAGCCACGAGCTGCGGACGCCCATCACGAGCGTCGTCGGCTACGCGGAGCTGCTCGCCGAGTCCGGCGGCCTCGGCGCCTCGGAGCGGAAGTGGGTGACGGTCATCGAGCGGAACGCCGTGCGGCTCTCCGAGCTCGTCGAGGACCTGCTGACGCTCAGCGGCGGCGCGACCTCGACGCCGCGGCCGACGGAGCCCGAGCGCATCGACAGCCGGGAGCTGCTCGACGACGCGGTCGCGAGCCTCGCGCCGATCGCGGAGCGCAAGGCGGTCGAGCTCCTCCTCGACGTCGACGACAGCGTCGCGCTCGGCTCGCGCAGCGACGCGAGCCGAGCGGTGTCGAACCTGCTCACGAACGCCATCAAGTTCACGCCGGCGGGCGGGCGCGTGCAGCTCGCCGCCGACCGCGACGGCGAGCACGTGCGCATCCGGATCGCCGACACCGGGCCCGGCATGAGCGAGGAGGAGCTCTCGCATGCCTTCGACCGGTTCTACCGCGCGCCCGGTGCCGTGCGCGACAACGTGCCGGGGACGGGCCTCGGCCTCCCGATCGTCGCCGAGCTCGCCCGCCGCAACGGCGGCACGATCGAGCTGCGCCGCGGGGACGGCGGCGGGCTCAGCGCCGAGCTGCGGCTGCCGGCTGCGCCGCCGCCGAGCGACTGAGCGCGCGCTCGAGGTCGTCGATGAGGTCGGCCGGGTCCTCGAGGCCGATCGACAGCCGCAGCACGCCCGCGTGCGGCTTCGCCTCCGCCGCGACGGGGCGGTGGGTGAGCGACGCGGGATGCTGGATGAGCGAGTCGACGCTGCCGAGCGAGACGGCGTGCGTGAACAGCTCGACCGACTCCGCGACGGCGGCGGCCCGCTCGAACGAGCCGACGTCGACCGCGATCATCGAGCCCGGCCCCGCCATCTGCCTGCCCGGTCCCACGAGGCCCGCGGTGTCGCATCCGTCGAGCCCCGGGTAGCGCACCTCGAGCACGCCGTCCATCGCGGCGAGGGCGCGCGCGACGACCTCGGCCCCCGCCTGCTGCGCCCGCACGCGCAGCGGCAGCGTCTGCAGGCCGCGGTGCATGAGGTAGGCGGCGAGCGGATGCGCGAGGGCGCCCGTGATGGCGCGGACGGGCCGGAGGGCTTGCGCCCACTCCGCATCGCACGCGACGACGCCGCCGACCACGTCGCCGTGGCCGCCGATGTACTTCGTCGCCGAGTGCAGCGAGAGCGCGGCGCCGTGCGACAGCGGTCGCTGCAGCACGGGCGTCGCGAACGTGTTGTCGACGAGCACGGGCGCGTCGCCGGCAGCGGCGGCGAGCGCCGAGAGGTCGACGAGCTCGAGCGTCGGGTTCGCGGGGGTCTCGACGACCACGAGGCCCGTGTCGGGGCGGCACGCGCGCGCGACGCCGTCGACCGAGTCGACGAAGGTCGTCTCGGTGCCGAGCAGGCCGGTCGCGAGCAGGTGGTCGGTGCCGCCGTAGAGCGGCCGCAGCGCCACGACGTGGTTGCCGCGCCGCTGCCGCGCGGCCATCAGCACGGCGGTCACGGCCGCCATGCCGGAGGCGAACGCGACGGCGCGCTCGGCGCCCTCGAGCTGCGCGAGGGCCTCCTCGAACCGCGCGACGGTCGGGTTCCAGAGCCGCTGGTAGACCGCGGAGCCGTCGCCGACGTCGCCGCCCGTCGCGAGCCGCTCGTAGGCATCGCCGCCGGTGAGGACGTCGGGGAGCGGGTTCGTGGAGGAGAGGTCGATGGGGATCGCGTGCACGCCGAGCGACCGCAGATCGTCGCGGCCGGCATGCACCGCGAGCGAGTCGGGTCGGAGGCGAGCGTCATTGCTCGTCGTCATGCACTCGATCATGCCTCAAATCCCGGATGATGGGGCGCGCCTCGCGAAGGCGGGTGTCAGCGCTGCTGCGGTGCCAGGATCGAAGCCGTGACGCTCCTCGCCCAGCCCTTGCGCATCGGCTCGTTCGACGCCCCCAACCGCATCATGCAGGCCGCGCACTCGAAGCAGTACTCCGACCGCGTCGAGTCGGATCGCGAGACCGCCTACTTCGTGCGTCGCGCTCGCGGCGGCTGCGGCCTCTTCGTCGCGGGCAACCACCTCGTGCATCCGAGCGCCTCGACGCGCGGGTTCCAGGACGCGTGGCGGCCCGAGGCCGTCGACGCGAACCGCCGCATGACCGACGCGATCCACGAGGCGGGCGCGCGCGTGCTCGTGCAGCTCAACCACCACGGCGCGCAGGCCTCGCCCGAGGGGCCGGACGGACCGCGCGCGGTGCTCGCGCCCAGCCGCATCCTCTCGCCCTCGACGGGAGTCGCCACCGCCGAGGCGAGCCCGCGCGAGCTCCGGTCGCTCGCGGATGCGTGGGCCGACTCGGCCGAGCGCGCGCGGCTCGGCGGCTTCGACGGGGTCGAGGTGCACATGGCGCACGGCTACCTGCTGCACCAGTTCCTCACGCCGCTCACCAACCGCCGCACGGACGCCTACGGCGGCGACCTCGAGGGCCGCTCGCGCTTCCCGCGCGAGGTGCTGCGTGCCGTGCGCGCCCGCGTGGGCGACGACTTCACGGTCGGCATCCGCATCGTGCTCGACGAGCACCACGAGGGCGGGCTCGACGCGGCCGCGATGCGCGAGGTCGTCGCCGCGCTCCGCGCGGAGGCGAGGATCGACTTCCTCGACACCGCGGCCGGCAGCTACCACGACGTCCACTGGGTCTTCCCGTCGTCGGCGATGCCGGTCGCGTGGCTGCGCGACGACGTCGCTGCGCTCAAGGCGGCGAACCCCGACCTCCCCGTCTTCGGCGTCGGCGCGGCGCTGAGCGTCGAGGAGGCCGAGGAGGTGCTCGGCAGCGGCATCGCCGACATGGTCGCGCTCACGCGCGGCCAGCTCGCCGACCCCGACCTCGCCCGGAAGCTCCTCACCGGGGCGACCGAGGGCATCCGGCACTGCATCCGCTTGAACCAGGGATGCCTCGGGCGCGGGAGCCAGGGGCTGCCCGTCTCGTGCACGGTCAACCCCGAGGCGGGGCGCGAGCTCGAGCCGGTGCCGGCCGTCGCCGCGACGCCGCAGCGCTGGGCGGTCGTCGGTGGCGGCCCCGCTGGCCTCCGCGCCGCGCTCGACCTCGCCCGGCTCGGGCACGCGGTCACGCTGCTCGAGCGCGAGGTCGAGCTCGGCGGGCAGCTGCGGCGCGCCGCGCGCGTGCCCGGCCGATCGTCGGTCGCGCTGCTCGTCGCCGACCTCGAGCGCGATGCGCGGGCTGCGGGCGTCGAGCTGCGCCTCGGCGAGCCGGCGACGATCGAGGGCCTCCGCGCGCTCGGCGCCGATGCCGTCGTGCTCGCGACCGGCGCGGTGCCTCCCGAGGGATCGTCGCTCGCCGTCGACGAGGCGTTCGAGGGGGAGCGGCCGGCGACGATCGACGCGTGGCGCGCGATGGACGATCCCGCCGCGCTCGGCGACCGCGTGCTCGCCGTCGACGACGACGGCACGGCGCGCGCCTCGGGCGTGCTGCTCGCGCTCGCGGCCAGCGGCGCCGCGATCGAGGTCGTGACGCCGTTCGAGCAGCTGCTGCCGCACGTCGGCACCGGCTACGAGCGGCAGCTCGTGCTGCGCTCGCTCGCCACCGGCGGCGTCGTGCGGCGCACCGCGGCGCGCGTGCGGCTCGACGGCGGCCGGGCGTGGGCGGTCGACGTGCTGACGGGGGAGGCGACGCCGCTCGCGGACCCCACGGCGATCGTCGCGCTCACGCCGCCGGCGGCCGTCGGGCTCGAGCGGCAGGGCGCCGAGGCGCTCGAGGGGACCCTCGGCGTGCCGGTGCATGCGATCGGCGATGCGCGCGCTCCGCGCGGCATCGACGCGGCGATCGCCGAGGCGTGGCAGCTCGCTCGAGGCACCGCCGGCTGACGCACCCTGGCGCACGCCGCCCGCCTGCGGCATGCTGACTCCACGCGGCCGAGCGGCCGCAGTGAGGAGCCGAGATGGCAACCCTGCTCAACCCCTACCTCGCGTTCGGGCGCGAGGCTCGCGAGGCGATGAACTTCTACCACGGCGTGTTCGGCGGCGACCTCGTCGTCAGCACGTTCGGCGAGAGCGGCATGGCCGACGACCCGGGCGACGCCGACCTCGTCATGCACGCCCAGCTCACGACCGCCGACGGCCACACGATCATGGCGAGCGACACCCCGCGCGGCATGGACCAGCCGAGCGGTCGCCAGCAGGTCTCGCTCTCGGGCGACGACGACACGACGCTCTCGCGCTACTGGGAGGGCCTGAGCGGCGGCGCGACCGTGCTCGAGCCGCTCGTCGAGGCCCCGTGGGGCGACAAGTTCGGCATGCTCGTCGACCGCTGGGGCGTGCTCTGGATGGTCAACATCGCGCCGGCGGCGGGTCGGGGGGCGGGTGTGTCGTCGGCGATCGACGACGACGGCGACGCGACCGCGGGCGGTCACCAGGACACCGCGCAGCAGTGGCACACCGAGGGTGCGACGCCGGAGCCGACCTCCGGGCACGAGAACACCGCCGACCAGTGGCCGGCGGACGAGCAGCGGGATCCGGGCGCGCCGCGCTGACCGGCTGAGACGGGCGCGGCGCCGGCACCGGGGAGACCCGGCTGCCGGCGCCGCGCTCGACTCGCGCGATCGCTAGGCGGGCCCGCCCGAGGTGGTGTCCTCCTCCGTCTCCGGGTTGTGGTGGTCGGGCTCCGGGCGCCCCGCGCCCTCGCGCGGCTCCTCGACCTCGTCGGGCTGCTGGCCATGCTGCTGGTCGGTCACGATGCCTCCTGTCGTCGTCGTGCCCCCGTCCTACCGCGCGCACCTGGGAGGCGCACGACCGCCGAGCGCGCACCGGCGTATCCTGGTCGTACCCCGACCTGCGAAGGAGCAGCACCATGCCCGAGACGATCATCGCCGGATACGCGCGCACGCCGTTCGCGAAGTTCCTGGGCCAGCTGGCGCAGTCGAAGTCGACCGAGCTCGGTGCCCACGCCGCCCGTCACGCGATGGAGCGCGCCGGGGTCGCCCCCGGTGAGGTCGACGCCGTCGTCGTCGGCCAGGTGCTGCAGGCGACCGTCGGCCAGAACCCGCCGCGCCAGACCGCGGTCGCCGCGGGCGTGCCGATGTCGGTGCCCGCGCTCGGCATCAGCGCCGTCTGCCTCTCGGGGGCCGAGGCGATCGTGACGGGCCACCGCATGATCCAGCTCGGCGAGGCCGACGTCGTGCTCGCCGTGGGCCAGGAGTCGATGTCGCTCGCGCCGCACGCCGCGCCCATGCGCGCCGGCTCGAAGTTCGGCGACACGAGCCTCATCGACACGATGCAGTTCGACGGGCTCACGGATGCGTTCGACCGCGTCGCGATGGGAGCCTCGACCGACGAGCACAACGGCCGGTTCGAGATCACGCGCGAGCAGCAGGACGAGTTCGCCGCCGCTTCGCACGCGCGCCTCGCCCGCGCCCAGGCGGACGGCACGCTCGACGGCGAGATCGTGCCGTTCGAGGCGAAGGCCGGCCGGAAGACCGTCACGGTCTCGGTCGACGACGGCCTCCGGGCCGACACGACGGTCGAGTCGCTCGCGTCGCTGCGCCCCGCCTTCACGCCCGACGGCACGGTCACCGCCGGCAACGCATCCCAGATCACCGACGGCGCTGCCGCGGTCGTGCTCGTCTCGGGCGCCTACGCGAAGCAGCAGGGCCTCACGGGCCTCGCGCGCATCGTCTCGACCGGCTTCGTCGCCGGTCCCGACGTCTCGCTGCACTCGCAGCCCGCCGACGCGATCGAGCAGGCGCTCGAGCGCGCGGGCCGCGCGACGAGCGACCTGCAGGCGGTCGAGATCAACGAGGCGTTCGCGGCGGTCGGCGTCGCCTCGACCCGCCAGCTCGGCGTCGACCCCGAGATCGTGAACGCGAACGGCGGCGCGATCGCGCTCGGCCACCCGATCGGCGCGTCGGGTGCCCGCATCATCGGCCACCTCGCGCGCCGGCTGCAGCAGCTCGGCACCGGCTCGCTCGGGGCGGCCGGCATCTGCGGCGGCGGCGGTCAGGGCACGGGTGTCGTGCTCGAGGCCATCTGACGCCGCGCGACCGCTCGGCCAGCCGCGGCGCAGCGCCCCTGGCCTAGGCTGGATCGATGCGCTTGTCCGTGCTCGACCTCGCCCCCATCAACCCAGGAGAGACGGCGGGCGAGAGCCTGCACGGCTCGGTGCTGCTCGCCCAGGCGGCGGAGCGGCTCGGCTTCGCGCGGGTCTGGTACGCCGAGCACCACAACATGGCGACGATCGCCTCGAGCGCGACGAGCGTGCTCATCGCCCACGTCGCAGCGCACACGTCGACCATCCGCCTCGGGGCGGGCGGGGTCATGCTGCCCAACCACTCGCCGCTCGTGATCGCCGAGCAGTTCGGCACCCTCGCCGAGCTGCACCCCGGCCGCATCGACCTCGGGCTCGGCCGCGCGCCCGGCACCGACCAGCGCACGTGGACGGCGCTGCGCCGCGACATCCGCGCATCCGAGCGCTTCCCCGAGGACGTCGTCGAGCTGCAGGGCTACTTGCGCGGCGAGCCGACCGTGCCGGGGATCAAGGCCGTGCCGGGCCACGGCACCGACGCGCCGCTCACGATCCTCGGCTCGTCGCTCTTCGGCGCGCAGCTCGCCGCCGCCCTCGGCCTGCCCTACGCGTTCGCGTCGCACTTCGCGCCGGATGCGCTGCACCAGGCCGTCGCCGTCTACCGCGAGCGGTTCCAGCCCTCCGCGCAGCTCGCGGAGCCCTTCGTCATCGCGGGCATCAACGCGGTCGTCGCCCCGTCGCGCGCCGAGGCGCTCGAGATGCAGCGCGCGGTCGCCCGAGCCCGGGTGCGCGGACTGCTGCTGCGCGACAGCCCGATCGCCCAGCAGGTCGGCGACGACGAGCTCGACGCGCTCGCCGCGAGCCCGCAGGCCGCGCCGGTGCAGAAGATGCTCCAGCACACCGCGCTCGGCACGGGCGAGGAGGCGGTCGCGACGCTGCGCCGGTTCGCCATCGAGGCCGACGCCGACGAGCTCATCATGGCGGTGCACGGCAAGACCGCGGAGCGCGTGCGCGCGCTCGAGCTCATCGAGGGCGCGGGCGGCCTCGCCGACTGATCGGGCGTGCGGATGCTGCGGACGCCGTCGTCCGTGGTGGCAGCCTGCTCGCGCGGCGTCGGGCTGTCCAGCCCCCGCCACGGCCCTCAGCGCGGGCGGAGCGCGAGCCGCGCGACGGTCGCGGCGGCCGCCTCGACGAGGCTCGCGGCGTCGCGCTGCAGCTCGTCGAGGCTCGCGGGACCTGGCGCGATCGAGAGCGCGGGCACGCCCATCGACGACGCGGCCACAGCGTCGACCGAGCCGGCGATCACCGCGAGCGGCGCGCCCGCGCGTCGGGCGGCGGCGTGCACGACCGAGACGACCTTGCCGAGCGCCGACTGGCCGTCGAAGCGACCCTCGCCCGTGAGCACGAGGTCGGCGCCCTCGAGCGCGGCGTCGAGGCCCGCGAGCTCGGCGAACCACGCGCCGCCCGCGACGATCTCGCCGCCCGTGAGCGCCCGCAGCACGCTCGCGACCCCGCCCGCGGCGCCCGCGCCCGGCACGTCGGCGATCCCGGCCACATCGACGCCGAGCGCGCTCGCCGCCACCCGGGCGAAGCGCTCGAGCGCGGCGTCGAGCGCCGCGACGTCGACGGGGCTCGCGCCCTTCTGCGGGCCGAAGACGGCCGCAGCGCCGCCCGGTCCCGTGAGCGGCGCGTCGACATCGGTCACGAAGCGCCAGCGGGCCGCGCGCGCCCGCGCGTCGAGGCCCGTCGCGTCGAGGTGCTCGAGCGAGCCGAGCCCACCGCCGCCCGTTCGCACGGGCCGGCCCGACGCATCCAGCAGCTGCACCCCGAGCGCGGTCAGGAGGCCCGCGCCGCCGTCGGTCGTCGCCGAGCCGCCGAGCAGCAGCGTCAGCTCATCGGCGCCGCGCTCGAGCGCGTCGAGCACGACCGCGCCGAGCCCCGTCGTGGAGGCGGCGAGCGGCGCGAGCGGCACGTCCTCCACTTGCGGCAGCCCCGCGGCCTGCGCGAGCTCGATGACCGCGTGCGTGCCCTCGAGCGCCCAGCGCGCGAGCGCCGGCCGGCCGAGCGCGTCGACCGTGCGCGTGACGCGCTCCTCGCCGCCGCGCGCGAGCACCGCGTCGAGGCTGCCCTCGCCGCCGTCGGCCATCGGCACGAGCGCGACGTCGGTGCCCGGCACCGCGGCGCGGATGCCGCGTGCCGCGGCCTCGCATGCCTCGAGCGCCGTGAGGCTGCCCTTGAAGGCGTCGAACGCGACGACCGCGCGGGCGGGCTGCCGGCCCGCGGTCATCGGGAGAGCCCGTAGCGCTCGGCGAAGCGCGCGAGGATCGTCTGCGGGTGCGAGACGCTCGCGTCGCGCCCGGCGGCGACGAGGTCCTCGACCTCGTCGGGGGAGAAGTAGCCGTGGTCGCGGTAGACCCGGATGCGCTGCTCGAGGCCGTCGGCGTCGAGCTCGGGGTGGAACTGCGTGCCGATCGCGTGCTGCCCGATGCGCACCATGTGCACGCACGCGGCCGAGACGGCGAGGGTCGTCGCGCCCTCGGGCGCCTCGGCGATGCCCTCCTTGTGGCCGCCGAAGGCGGTGAAGGCGCGCGGCAGCCCGTCGGTGAGCCAGTCGTCGCCCACGAGGCTGAGCTCGACCGGCGCGACCGACTCGGCGATGCCCCGCACCATCCGGCCGCCGAGCGCGTGCACGAGCGCGCCGAGCCCGAGGCACGCGCCGAGGTAGGGGATGTCGTCTCGGATGACGCGCTCCCCGAGGTGCGTGAGCCACGCGATGGTCTCGGCGTGGCCGGGCGGGCGGCGGTGCTCGTCGCTGAAGTTCGCCGGGCCGCCGCCGACGAGCACGGCGTCGACGTCGCGGAGCTCGAGTGCCGGGATCTCGCGGTCGAGCCGCACGCGCTGGATGCGCGACTCGTCGAGCGCGCCGAAGCGCACCATCGCCTCGAGCTCCGCGTCGGCGACCTCGTCCTCGGGCCGCGACTGCACGATCAGGATCCGCCGCAACACGCCGCCTCCGCCCGCGAGCCGTCCGCCGTCCACACGCCGCTCGAGCCGCGCCGGTGCGAGCCGATCAGGTGCGTGTCGACGATGCCGACCGCCTCCATGAGCGCGAACATCGTCGTCGGCCCGACGTGCGCGAAGCCGCGGCGCTTGAGCTCCTTCGAGAGCGCGACCGACTCCGGGCTCGACGTGGGCACGTCCGCGAACGAGCGGGGCGTCGGCGTCGACTCCGGCTGGAACGACCAGATGAGGGCAGCGAGCCCGCCGTCCTCCCGCAGCCGCACGGTCGCCCGCGCGTTCCCGATCGTGGCGTCGACCTTGCGCCGGTTGCGCACGATGCTCGCGTCGGCCATGAGGCGCAGGGCGTCGTCCTCGCCGAAGCGCGCCACCGCATCCGGATCGAAGCCCGCGAACGCCGCGCGGAACGCCGGGCGCTTCCGCAGGATCGTCGCCCACGAGAGCCCCGACTGGAACGCCTCGAGCGAGAGCCGCTCGAACAGGCCGCGCTCGTCGCGCACCGGCATGCCCCACTCGGTGTCGTAGTAGTCGCGCAGCAGCGCATCGGTCGCCGCCCACGCGGGGCGGGCGAGGCCGTCGTCGCCCACGATGAGGTGCATGCAGGCAAGGCTAGCCGCTTCGACTTGTGTCCGTCTTCTGTATACGGCATACTGAACTCGTGACTGCGACCCTGACTCCCCTTGGGACGCGCCGACTCAGCGGCCAGATGTACGCCGAGCTGGAGCGGGTCATCGTGGACTGCTCTTTGCCCCCGGGCACGGCGCTCAATGATTCGGACCTCGCCGCGCAGTTCGGCGTGAGTCGTACGCCTGTGCGAGACACGCTGCACTTGCTCGAATCATCCGGTCTCGTCGAGCGCGGGCGATCGACCGGGTGGGTGGTCACGCCCATTCGCAAGCGCGACGTCGACGAGCTGGCTGAGCTGCGCTCGCTGCTCGAGCCGGCGGGACTTCCCAAGATCATGGAGTGGGATGACGAGCGGCTCGAGTGGTTGGGAACGTTCTTCGACGCCTTCCCTGAGCACCTGCCGCCGGCGGACACGGAGCAGTACCTCGCCCGAGACGACGAGTTCCACCGCGCATTGATCGCAGCGACGGAGAACTCGCGGATCGAACGCATGTACCACGTGGTCGAGCGACAGCTCGCGCGGTGCAAGCGCTACGTCTCCGTGCAGGACGACGCACGTCGCGCGGCGAGCCTCGAGGAGCACCGCGCTGTGTGCCGGGCGATCCTCCGCAGAGACTTCACTGGCGCCAGGGAGGCGCTGCTTCAGCATCTTGCGACCGCGCACTCCACCCTCGCGGCTGCCATCAAAGCCTCGTTGACCTAGTACCCACGCGGTCCGCTTGGGACCGAGACCCACAGCACATGATTCAAAGGAGAATCGATGAAACTCGCCCGTACATTCACGGCACTCGCAATCGCTGGTATCACTCTCACCGCAGCCGCCGGCTGCTCCGCGGGTGGCGAAGCAACTCCGAGCGGAGAAGGCGGCGACGCGGTCGAGTCCGTCAGCATCCGAATCGCGGTTGGTGATCCTGCTGGCTCCGCAGTTGCGAATGCCGCCGAGCACTTCGCCGAGCAGGCCGCCGAGCTGAGCGATGGCGCGGTCGACGTCCAGGTATTCACCGACGGCACGCTCTTCAACGGCGACCAGAACGCGGCGGTGAACCTGCTCGGCAACGGCACGCTCGACGCGACGATCATCTCGACATCGGTGTACGCCTCGTTCGAGCCGACCATGAACGCCATCAGTCTGCCGTTCCTCTTCGACGACATGGACCAGTTCAGCGAGTACCTCGCCGGCGAGCCGGGAGAAACGCTGCTCGGCTCTCTCGAGTCGCAGGGCATCGAGGGCCTCTCGATGCTCACCCGCACACCGCGCGTCACCACGAACTCCGCGCGCCCGATCGAGACCCCCGAGGACTTCCAGAGCTTGAGGATCCGCGTGCCTCAGAACGAGCTCTGGGTGAAGTTCTTCAGTGAGCTCGGCGCGAACCCCACGCCGATGGACTTCACGGAGGTCTACACAGCCCTGCAGCTGGGCACCATCGACGGGCAGGAGAACCCGCTCGAGGTTCCGGTGGCGAACAAGTTCTTCGAGGTGCAGGACTACCTGTCGCTCACGAACCACATCTCTGACGGCTACGTTCTCGGCTTCAACAAGGACAAGTTCGACGGGTATAGCCCCGAGGTGCAGGAGATCCTGCTCGAGGCGGCGTCGAGCACGGCCGAGTGGAAGCGCGAGACGGACGACGCCGAGGCTGAGCAGCTGCTCGCCGAGATCGAGGAGCAGGGCGTCCAGGTCAACGAGCTGACCGACGAGGCGCGCGCGGAGTTCCAGGAGCTCGCACAGGGCCTGTACCCCGAGTTCGAGTCGCTCGTGGGCGCAGAGTTCATGCAGGAGTCCCTGGACTTTCTCGGCCGCTGACCCGAACCGGCCAAACCGGCGAACTAAGGAGCGAGCATGTCGAAGGACACTCCGGGCGCCTCTGGTGCACCCTCGGCTGAGGAGCCGCTCATCGCGATGCTCCCCGACGCCGACCAGCTCAAGAAGAGCGGTCCGCTGTGGCGGGTCATCGAGGTGCTGCTGGCGCTCGGGGTCCTGGGCATGCTCGTCATCCTCATCATCCAGGTGATCGGCCGGCTGGCCGGCGCTTCGCCGTCCTGGACCGAGGAGGCGTCCCGCTTCCTGTTCATGGACGGTGTCTTCCTCGGGTTCGCCGCAGGCTTCCGCGCAGCAGTCCACCCCCGCGTCTCCTACCTGGTGGCGCGGGGGCCGGGCTGGCTCGGCAAGGTGAGCCTGCATACGACCGTGGTGACCGCGATCCTGTTCTTCACGATCCTCGCCTGGAAATCGATCGAGCTAGTGATGCAGCAGATGCGCACCAACGAGACGAGCCCCGCGCTCGCGGTGAGCATGTGGATCATCACCGTCCCGCTCGCGATCGCAGCGGTCCTCTCCATCGTCGGCGTGCTTCAGTCCGTGTACTTCGACAAGAACCTCCGGCAGCGACTTCTCGAAGGCGAGGTCATCGCATGATGAGCACAACCCTGATCGCGATCTTTTTCATCCTTCTCGCACTCGGCGTGCCGCTCGCGCTCGCCCTCGGCGCGGGAGTGGTCGCCACGCTCCTCATCTTCGGGCTGCCGCTCGAGATGCTGGCCCAGTCGATGTTCAGCTCGATGAATAGCTTTCTGCTCATCGCCGTCCCGCTATTCGTCCTGGCGGGCAATGTGGCTCATCGCATTTGAGGGTGTAGCGCCGGTCTGAAGCCGCCGGCTTCGAGCAGGGATCGGGCGATGTAGTTGGCGAGGTTGCGGAAGCCGAGCGCGGAGCCGCGGAGGTGCTCGAG
>NZ_JAFCWN010000009.1:0-69891 GCF_049897585.1 Agrococcus sp. TSP3-2-1 | reverse complement strand
GTTGAGCACGTCGAGGTCTTTCGGACGGTGAGTGTAGGAACTTCCATCCTGGAAGACCTCGACCCCTATCCCCGAACCGACGCGACCCGAACGTCTACACCGTCAACTGCGAAGAGCCGGCAATGTGATGGCCGGAGGCGGCATCTCGGAACGCATCTTCGCCGGCGCCTCCGTGATGTTCGGACGGTTCCGCGGCGGGCTCGGGCAGGTGAACATCGCCGCCAGCGCCATCTTCGGCGGGATCTCCGGCTCCTCGATCGCCGACGTCGTGAGTCTTGGCAAGATCGAGATCAAGGCGATGACCGACCACGGTTACCCGAAGGCTTACGGCGCTGCGATGACGATGGTCACGTCGACGCTGTCGTCGGTCATCCCGCCTAGCATCCTAATGATCATCGCCGCCTCCGCGTCGGGTGTCTCCGTCGGTGCGGCGCTCGCGGGCGGCTTCGGTCCGTCGGTCGTGTTCATCGCCGTGCTCATGGTGCTGAACTACATCATCTCCGTGCGCAAGAAGTATGGCGAAATTAGCCGGCTGTCTCTGAAGGAGAGCGTCAAGACCGTCGTCATCGGCATCCCGGCGCTCGGCGGCCCCATTGTGATCCTGCTCGGGCTGTTCGGCGGCGTCTTCACGCCCACGGAGGCCGCGGCTGTCGCGGTGGTCTACAGCGTGGTCGTGGCGATGTTCGTTTACCGCGACATGAAGCCGCGGCAGATTCCTGCCATGCTCGTCGAGACGGGCGTGACGACCGGCACCATCCTGTTCATCGCGATGGTGGCGGCCGCCGCGTCCTACATCTTCACGATCGACGGGCTGCCCGCACTCGTGAGCGCCGGCCTTACCTCGCTCACCACCGACCCGGTCGTGATGATGTTGATCATCGGCCTCATCCTGCTGATCGTCGGCGCGATCATGGACATCACCGCCGCAATCCTGCTGACCATCCCGATCCTCATGCCGACGGCGCTCGCCACCGGCATCGACCCGGTGCACTTCGTGGTGTTCCTGGTCGCCGCCCTCTCCATCGGGCTGGTCACCCCGCCCGTCGGAGTGTCCCTGTTCGCGACCTCGTTCGTCGCGAAGCTGCCCATGGAGACCATCGTCCGCGCCGCGCTGCCGCACTATGCGGTGCTCGCTGGGGCGATCGTCCTCCTGGCCGTCTTCCCTGACCTGGTGCTGTTGCCCGCCGAATGGCTCACCGGGTACCAACCGGTCGGCCGCTGAGCCCGCCGCGTCACTGCTCAACTCCGAAGGATTCTCGTGCCCTCCACCCTCATCACCCCTCGTTCCAGCTACGTCGCTGGCCGTTGGATCGACAACCCGGACGCCAAGATCGTCGAGACGCGCGACCCCGGTCGCCCCGACGAGCTGGTCGCCCGCTACGCGCTGGCAACGGCAGACGAGACGCACGAGGCGATCGCGGCTGCGACCGCCGCAGCTCCGGCGTTCGCACTGACGAACGCCGCAGAGCGCAGCGACCTCGTGTACGACTTCCTCCGGCTCTGGGCCGGCAGGCAGGACGAGCTTGCCGACATCGCGACGCGCGAGATGGGCAAGGCCCGCGCCGAGTCGTACGGCGAGACCAGCCGCGTGTTCTTCGAGGCGCGGTTCTGGGCGGGCGAGGCGCTGCGCGGCGGTGGCGAGACCTTCCCGAGCACGCGGCCGAACACCGACATCCGCACCGTGCGCCAGCCGATCGGTCCGGTCGCCGCGATCACCCCGTGGAACTTCCCGATCCTGACTCCCGTGCGGAAGGTCGTCCCCGCGCTCGTCAACGGATGCCCCGTGCTGCTGAAGCCAGCCATGCAGGCGCCCGGAGCCACCGTGATCATCGCCGAGATCCTCCACGAGCTGGGGCTTCCCAAGGGGGTCTTCAGCCTCCTGCTCGGCTCCGGCCGGGAGACGGGCTCCCTGCTCGTCGAGTCCCCGGACATCGCCGGCATCACCTTCACCGGCTCCACCGAGGTGGGCCTCTCGATCGCTACGCGTGCCGCTGCGCGCAACGCCCGCACCCAGCTCGAGATGGGCGGGAAGAACGCCGCAGTGGTCGCCGAGGTCGAGGACATCGACCGGGTCGCCACCGAGATCATCGGCGCGGCCTTCACCGCCTCCGGTCAGCGCTGCACCTCCATCAGCCGTGTCATCGTGGTGCCACAGGTCCGCGAAGCCCTCGAGCAAGCACTCGCCGAGAAGGCCCAGAGGTACGTCGTCGGCCACGGGCTCGACGAGGGCACCACCATGGGACCCGTCGTCGATCGCGCATCGTTCGAGCGATCGCAGCGGTACATCGCCGAGGCGCAGGCCAACGGCGCGCGACTGCTCACCGGTGGAGCGGTGCCGGACCCCTCCGGCGACAGCGGCTATTTCGTCCCGCCGACCGTTCTCACCGACGTCGCCCCCGGGAGCCCCCTCGCGGTAAACGAGGTGTTCGCGCCGGTGCTGGCCGTCATCCCGGTCGCGGACATCGACGAGGCGATCGCCGTGACCAACGAGACGCAGTACGGCCTCACCGCCTCGGTCTTCGCCGACGACGGCAGCGTCGCCCGCCGCGTCGCCATGGAGTCCCGCTCCGGGATGGTCCACATCAACCACGGCACGGTGAGCGAGGGCCACATCCCCTTCGGCGGGGTCGCGCAGTCCGGACAGGGCGCCTTCGGGATCGGCTCGACCTCGACCGAGTTCTTCACCAGCCTGAAGGTCATCTACGACCAGCAGCCCTGACCTTCTGACCGATCCGAGGCACCGAGGACCCACATGAACTCCCATCGCCCTTTCACGTTCGAACTGCCGACCCGCATCACCTTCGGCGTCGACGCGGTCAACACCCTCCCGGCTGAGGTCGCGACGCTCGACGGGTCGTCCGTCCTGCTCGTCTCGGATCCCGGCCTCGTTGCCGCAGGCGTCGTTGACCGCGTCGTCCGGTTGCTCCGGGACGGCGGGCTCGAGCCGGCCGTGTTCACGGACGTCGAGCCCGAGCCGGACGCCAAGGGCGTCATGGCGGCCGCCGAGCTCGCCCGGACATCTGGCGCCGACATCGTGGTCGGGGTGGGCGGCGGCAGCGCCCTCGACACGGCGAAGTCCGCCGCGCTGATGGCACGCAACCCCGGCCACATCCGGGACTTCGTCGGCCTCAACGTTCCGAGCGAGCCGGGCCTGCCGGTCATCGCGCTGCCCACCACCGCGGGAACCGGGAGCGAGTGCGCCATCTGGGCGGTGATCTCCGAGAAGGAGAACTCCGACAAGTACGGCATCGGCGGTCGCAACATGACCGCGACCCTGGCGCTGTGCGACCCGGCGCTGACCCTCACCCTGCCTGCCCGGCAGACCGTGGGCACCGGCGCGGATGCGCTGGCGCACGCGCTCGAGTCCTATGTGAACAAGGCGACTCAGCCGATCTCCGAGGCGCTCTCCGAGAAGGCGATCGAGCTCATCGCGGGCTCGCTTCGTCAGGCAGTGTTCGACGGTGCGGACATCGAGGCGCGCTCGAACATGATGATCGCCGCGACGATGGCCGCGTGCGCGTTCGCGCCTACGCGACTGGGACTCGCCCACGCGATGGCCATGCCGCTCGGCGCTCTCGCCAAGATCCCGCACGGCGACCTGATTGCCATCCTGCTGCCCGAAGTCATGCGATTCAACGTCGTGGCGGCGCAGCCGAAGTTCGCCGAGATCGCCCGGCTCTTCGGCATCGACACCCGCGGGATGACCCTCCGGCAGGCGGCCGACGCGGGCGTCGCGGCGGCGTGCGAGCTGCTCGCCGACATCGGCGCTCCCTCGAAGCTGTCCGCCTACGGCGTCACCGAGGCGGACCTGCCGACGCTCGCACAGGAGAGCATGACCTCCGGGAACGTCGTGGTGAACCCGCGGCCGACGCGCGCCGAGGACCTCGTCGAGATCATGCGGCGGTGCCTGTGAGCGCGCCGACGCCGCTGACGGTCCCCGCGTCAGGGCTGCGCGACTACTGCGCGGCGATCTTCGCCGACGCCGGTGTTCCGTCCGCCGACGCGGCGCTCGTGGCGGACTCGCTCGTGGAGGCGAACCTCCGCGGAGTCGACTCCCACGGCGTCAGTCGAGTGCCCATCTACATCGAGCGCATCCAACGCGGCATCACCAACCCGGTCCCGGACGTGAAGGTCGTCGCGGAGGACGGCGGAGCGCTCCTGATCGACGGAGACAACGGGATGGGTCAGGTCGTCACGCAGCGTGCGGTCGACCTCGCCTTCGACCGCCTGCCGACGCAGCGGGTGGTCTCGGCCGGGATCCGGAACTCGAATCACTACGGCTCCGGCGCCTACTTCGCCCGCCGCGCTGCAGAGCGGGGCGCCGCGGTGTTCCTCTACGGCAACGCCCCGTCCACGATGGTCGCTTGGGGCGGGCGGGAGCGATTCCTCGGCACCAACCCGTACACCTTCGCGGTCCCCGCGGGGAACCGGGCACCGATCGTGCTCGACATGGCCACGAGCGTGGTCGCGCGAGGCAAGATCATCCTCGCCTCTCAGCTGGGGCAAGACATCCCCGAGGGCTGGGCCGTGGATGCGACCGGCCGACCGACCACCGACGCCGCAGCTGCGCTCGAGGGCAGCGTCCTTCCCTTCGGCGGGCCGAAGGGATATGGGATCGCGCTCATGATCGAGATCATGGCCGCGGTGCTGTCCGGCGCGAGCGTCGGACCCGAGGTCGGCGACCTCTACGACGAGCTCGAGCGACCGCAGGGTGTCGGCGCGTTCCTGAGCATCACCGACATCACGGCGTTCCAGCCGACCTCCTCGTTCGGCGAGCGCATGTCGGACATGATTGACGCCATCAAGCTGACCGCGGCGGAGAGCGGCGAGGTGCTGGTCCCCGGCGAGCTCGAGGAGCGCATCTCCGAGATTCGATCCCGGGAGGGGATCCCCCTCCAACCCGCGGTCGCCGCGGCCCTGAAGCAGGTCGCGGAGCGGCCGTTCCCGTTCGACGCGCAGAGCAAGATCGCCTGAGGAGTCCCATGAACATCGTCCGCGTCTCCACGCCGGCTTCGCCGATCGACCCGGAGATCCTCCGACGGTATGCCGACGTCCCGACTCCGGCCGTCTCCGACAGCTCCGAGCGGACCACCGGAGCGACCGGACTTCGCCCCGTCGGCGCGTCGTTGTCGTCGCTCGGCGGCAAGTCGATGGTCGGCACGGCGTTCACCGTCCGGACTCGCCCCGGCGACAACCTCGCGGTCCACGTCGCCCTGGACATGGGTCGCCCCGGCGACGTGCTCGTCATCGACGCACGCGGTGACACCACGAACGCCATCCTCGGCGAACTCATGACGACGTATGCCGAGACGAAGGGATTCTCCGGGATCGTCGTCGACGGTGCGGTGCGCGACCACGATCCGATCTCCGAGGGCGCCATCCCGGTGTTCGCACGCGGGATCTCGCACATGGGTCCGTACAAGAGCGGACCCGGCGAGCTGCACGGCACCGCGAGCATCGGGGGGCGCCCGGTCCGGGATGGCGACCTGATCGTCGGTGACCCTGACGGCATCGTCGTCGTCCCCGCCGAGCGCGTGCTCGAGGTGCTCGAAGCAGCGGAGGCCGTCGTCGCGAAGGAAGAGGGCCAGCGGGCGGACATCGCCGCCGGTCGGTGGGATCGCTCGTGGATCGCGCCGAGTGTGCAGCTGGTGTTCGTGGACGAGGACGCCGACACGTGACCGGCCGCATCGTCATCACGCGTTCGCTGACTGCGGCTGTCATGGAGGAAGCGCAGCGGCTTCCGGGCGAGCTCGTCGTCCTCGGCGAGGCCCCGCCCGAGCGCTCCGCGCTCCTGGACGCCGTGGCGAACGCATCCGCGATCCTGTCCCAGCTGACGGAGCGGATCGACGACGAGGTCCTCGCTGCTGCGGGTCAAGGCCTGCGGATCGTCGCCAACGGGGCGGCGGGGGTCGACAACGTCGACCTCGAGGCAGCGGCGCGGCGCGGTGTGGTGGTCTCCAACACGCCTGGCGTGCTCGACGATGCGACGGCGGACCTCGCCCTGGCGCTGATCCTCGCGACGACTCGACGGGTCGTCGAGGCGGACAGGTTCATCCGCGGCGGATCGTCATGGATCTGGGGTCCACAGGAGTGGATCGGCCTGCAGCTGAGCGCCGGCGCCACGCTCGGGATCGTGGGTCTCGGTCGCATCGGCATGGCGGTGGCTCGTCGAGCGCACGCCTTCGGCGCCGGGATCGTCGCAACCGGGTCCCGCGCGACCGGCGCGGAGGCGGCGGCACTCGGCGTCGAAGCCGTGACGCTCGACGAGCTCTTCGCTCGCGCGGACATCGTCACCCTGCACTGTCCGCTGACGGCGGAGACCGAGGGCATGGTCGACACGTCCCGCCTCGCGTCGATGCGACGCGGCAGCTATCTGATCAACACCGGTCGCGGCCCGCTCGTCGATGAGGAGGCCCTCGCTGACGCGCTCGACTCCGGCCACGTCGCGGGCGCGGGCCTCGACGTGCACGAGCACGAGCCGAGGGTCAACGAGCGGTTGCGCGGTTCCGATCGCGTCGTGCTGCTTCCGCACATCGGCAGCGCTGGCGCGGCGACCCGCGACGCGATGGGTCGGCTGGCAGTGCGGAACATCGCGGAGGTGCTAGCGGGACGCGATCCCGTCACACCGGTCCGGTAGTCGGGCCGATGGTTGGTCGCGCCGATCGGCCGGTCAGGCTCTTCGGCGCGCGGCGCGTCCCGTCAGTGGCGTCACAGGCCGACGCGCGACGCGCGATGCGCACGCCACGCCTGCCACCGCGCCTCCACGAGCGCCGCTCGGTCGCTGCGGGGCGATACGACCCGCTCGGCGGACGCCGGGGGGATCTGGATGCCCTCGGCCGCCGCGGCATGCCGAGCGGCACCGAGCGCGGACAGGTGCGACTCGTGCACCAAGCGCAGCTCCCGTCCGAACGCGTCCGCAGCGAGCTGGACGAACTCGGTGCCGCTGGAGAGATCGGCGGAGACCCGGATCGGGCTCGAATCGTGTCCTTCGACGTGACCCAGCACCATCCGGTCGGCGAAGAGGACCCCCTCGACCACGGCCCAGGCGGCCGCCTGAGGGTCGACCGTCGCTCCCTCGGGAACGCCGACGAGACCCGCGGCGGGCTCCGACATCCACAGGGGACCGCGCTCTGGGATGACATGGGGCAGCGAGTACGGCGCGGTGGCCGTCTCGGCCGGATCGAGTCTGGCGGCGGCGGTGATCGCGTCGGCGACCGACCCATCTCGCGCGCCGACGGCATCCCTCAGGCCGACGGCCAGTGCGAGCCCGCCGTTGGTCGCGCCGTGCGCGAGCCAAGTGCCCTTCTCGAGGTGCGCGCGCTGCAGCAGGCGACGGTTCCGGCCATCCGGTTGCGTCCGGAAGCGCGTGACAACGTGCGTCGTGCCGAGGGTCAGGAGTGTCCCCGCCTCGGCGTCGAGGCCGACCGCGACGGCTGCGCTCGGGGTATCTCCGCCCGCCACCGACACCCGGATCCCGGCGGGCAGGCCGAGGAGCTCGGCAACCTCGGGGAGAAGTGAGCCGAGCGGCGACCCCGCGGGGCGCACGGGCGGGAGCAACTCCCTCGGGACGCCGAGCGCCGACGTCGCGGCCGTGAGCCAGTCCTCGCCGTCGACCACATCGAAGCAGCCGTAGTACGAAGCCTGGCTCGGGTCTATCGCGACCTTTCCGGTCATCCGGTGACCGAGCACCGTTCCCACGGAGCCCAGCCAGCGCAGGGCCTCCTGGCGGTCGCCGTGCTCGCGCTCGAAGAGCCGCGAGGCGACGACGATCGCTGTGGCCGGCGTGAACGGGTTGCCGAGGCGGGCGTGCACCTCTGGACCCATCGCGGTCGCGGCGGCGGACACGAGCCCGGGCAGACCCGGGGCGTCGAACCGGTAGCCGTCGCACAGCGCCTCGCCGTCCTCGTCCATCGGGACGAGGACGGGCGAGTGGACAGAGATCCCGATGGCGACGGCGCGGCTGCGAGTCGCACCGAGCTGACCGACGGCCGCCTTCGCGCTGGCCCACCAGCATCGGGGGTCTACGCGCCCCGCTGAGATGGAGGACTCGTGGACAGCCCGTCCGCGCGCGACGACGTGTCCGCCGGCATCCACCAGCAGAGCCTTGGTGGCGGTGGTGCCCACGTCCACGCCGACGTAGAGCTCCCCGCTCATCGTCAGGCCGTCACGACGTCGAGGTGGGTGCGCGCTGCCTCGGTAGCGGAGACACCGTCGTGCACGATCGCACGAAGCGCCTTCACCATCGCGGTCGGGTTGTCGGCCCCCCAGACGTTGCGGCCGATGGTCAGGCCGGCAGCGCCGGCGTCCACGACGGATTGCGCGAACTGCAGCACCTCGAGGTCGGTGTCGAGCTTCTTGCCGCCTGCCACCATGACGAGCCCGGGGGTGCCGTCGACGACGTTCCGGAAGCTCTCGGTCGAGCCCGTGTACCAGGTCTTGATGATGTCGACGCCGCACTCGGCAGCCGCGCGGGCAGCGTAGAGGACGGACTCCTCGGATCCCTTGCGGTCGCCCCACAGCTCACCGCTCGGGTAGGCGTGGCAGACCGTTGGCATGCCGAGCTCGGCCGCACGCTCGGTGACGCGAGAGAGCATCTCGAGCATCTGCGCCTGCACCGACGAACCCGCGCTGATGCCGACGGCGACGGCGTCCGCGCCGAGGCGCACGGCCTCGTCGACCGACGCCACGGTGGCGTCGTAGGTGAGGTGGAAGTCCACCGAGAAGGTGCTGGCCTTCAGGATCCACGGGCGCGGGCGTCCGCTGCCGCCGAACAGGCTGGCGGCGATGCCCTTCGAGACGGTCACCGCGTCCGGCCCACCGGCGTCGATCTGCGACCAGGTGTCCTGGATCGCCGCGAGCCGGGGAGCGACGCCGCGCGGCACCGCCTGGTCGAGCGCGACGACGACGGCCTTGCCGTTGTCGCCGAACAGCCGGCGGAGGCGGATCGAGCGGCCGAGGCCGCTTCCGGCCCCGAGCTGGGGCATGTAGGCGTTCGTGGTCATGCGTTCTCTCCTTCAGTGGCGCCCGAGTCGGGCCTGATCGTCGCGTCGATGCTGATGCGCAGGTCGATGCCCTGCTTGGCGCGCTCGAGACCCTGCTCGAGCTCGTCGATGGGGAGGTGCGCGGTGACGAGCCCCTCGCCTGGGATGACTCCAGTGCGGATGAGCTCGGCAACCTTCACGAAATCGGTCAGCTTGCAGGAGGAGCTGCCGACGATGACTGTCTCGTTGTAGTGCACGGAGTTCGCGGGGATGGTGACGGAGTCGGTGCCGGTGGGGAACCCGGCGAAGACGTTCACGCGACCGCCGGGGGCGAGCATCTGCAGGTACGGCTCCATGGCGTCGGCGCGGCCAACCGCGACCACCATCGTGTCGAAGCCGTCACCGTCGGTGAGCTCCCTCGCCAGTTCTGCGGTGACCCGGGACGGGTCGAGCGCCGCGGTCGCTCCCGAGTCGAGCGCGATCTCCCGGCGGTGGGCGGCAGGGTCGACCGCGACGACGATCTCGACACCGAGCGCCCGCGCCAGCCGGATGTGCAGCTGCCCCAGGGGACCGGCACCGACGACGAGCATCGACCGTGCGGACTCCGCGTCGATGAGCCGCTGACCGTTGTAGGCGCACGCAAGGGGCTCGATCACGGCCGCGACGTCAGCGGGCGTGTCGCCCACGCTGACGAGGTTGCCGGCCTGGACGGCCACCGCCGGCACTCGCACGTACTCTGCGAACCCACCGTCGATCTGATAGCCGAACGCCTGACGGTTGCGGCAGATGTTGCCGAGGCCGCGGACGCAGCTCGCGCAGTGGCCGCACTGGACGAGCGGATACACCGCGACGCGCTCGCCGATCCGGAGTCCGTCGGGCAGCGCGCCCTCGCTCGCGACGATCTCGCCGGCGAACTCGTGGCCGAGCACGGAGGGGTAGGAGACGTTCTTCGTCTTCGTGCCATCGACGATGCGCAGGTCCGTGCCGCAGATGAGCGCAGATTCGACGCGCAGCAGCACGTCTCCGGGCTCCAGCTCCGGCACCGGCACGGTCTCGATCCGGAGGTCGCGCGGTGCGTTCAGCACCGCGCGCTTCATCGTTGTGGTTGAGGCGGTCACGCGACTCCTTGGCTGTTCGGTCGGCTGGATCGTGCGGAGTCGGACAAGGCGTCGGCTCCGGCGGTCAGGACATCCCACGCCTCCGATTCGAGGAATGGGGCGAGGACGTCGTCGGCCGCGCCGCTGTCGGTGAGCAGCTCCACGCCGGCGGGCGGCATGAACCAGTGCGTCGCCCAGTTCGTGGCGAGCTTCGAGGAGTCCGCGACGATGATCGGCCGCCGGGCTTGGCGGATCATCAGCGCCTTCATCGCGTTCTGCTCCGGCGTGCGCGAGGACACCCCGCGTCGCAGGTCGACGCAGTCGGAGCCGACGAATGCGATGTCGGCGTAGACGGAGCTGACGACGCTCACCGCGAACGGGCCGAGGAGGGTCTGGTTCACCTTGCGCAGGGTTCCGCCGGCACAGATGATCGTGGCGTCGGTGTCCGAGCTCGCGAGCACGCCGAGCACGTTGACACCGGTCGTCACGATGGTGAGGCCGGGGATTCCCGCCAGCTCTGCGGCGAGCCGGCTCGTCGTCGTGCCAGCGTCGAGCAGCACGGTCATGCCCGGTTGCACGAGGCGCGCCGCCGCGACGGCGATCTCCGCCTTCGCCAGCGCGTTCGTGTCCTGGCGTTCGGGGATGGATCGCTCGGGTCGCTGCGAATTGATCATCGCTCCGCCGTGGGTGCGGATGATCTGCCCGCTCTGTTCGAGCGAGTCGAGATCACGCCGCATGGTGACCACGGACACGCCGAGCTCCGCGCTCAGATCGTCGGTGCCGACCGGCCCTTCCCGCGTCGAGAGCAGGTCGATGACCTGCCGTCGTCGAGACGCGGGCGACCGCAGCGCGCTCATGCGTTCTCTCGATTGATCATATCGATCATCCTAAGTGATCGAAACGATCGATACAAGCGATCCGTGGATGCCGAGCGAGAGATAGATCTGTACGAGCTGACCTACGGGAGGAGCATCTGCTGACGAGATCTCCGCATCGCTGGCGCGCCGGCCTCCTTCGACCCACGGCACGGAGCACGTCGGCTAGCCGTCGCGCTTAGGCTGGATCGGTGCAGACGGATGCGGTGCGGCGCGCCTGGCGGGAGGGCCTCAGCGTCGTCGTGGCGACGAGCGCGTACGGGCTCTCGTTCGGCGCTCTCTCGATCGCCTCGGGGCTCGACCTGTGGCAGACGATGGTGCTGAGCCTGGTGATGTTCTCCGGCGGCTCGCAGTTCGCGTTCATCGGCGTGGTGGCCGCGGGTGGCGGCATCGCGGGCGTCGCGAGCGCGGCGATGCTCGGGCTGCGGAACGCGCTCTACGGCATGAGCATGCGCCGGGTCGTGCAGCCGCGCGGGGCGCTGCTGCCGGTGGCCGCGCACGTCACGATCGACGAGTCGACCGCCGTCGCGCTCGCGCAGGACGAGCCGCGCGCGCAGCGCACGGGCTTCTGGGTCACGGGCGTCGGCATCTGGCTCGGCTGGAACTTCGCGACCCTCGCGGGCGCGCTGCTCGGCGACCTGCTCGGCGACCCGCGGCAGTGGGGCCTCGACGCGGCGGCGGCCGCCGCCTTCGTCGGGCTCCTGTGGCCGAGGCTCAAGGCGCGGCAGGCGGTCGCGGTCGCGGCGGCGAGCGCCGCGCTCGCCGCTGCCCTGCTGCCGGTGCTGCCGGCCGGGATGCCCGTCATCGTCGCCGCGGTCGTGGGCGTCGTCGTCGGCCTGACCAACTGGCTCGGCCCGCGGCACGAGTCGGCGCTGCCCGACCCGGGGGCGCGGGGGAGCGGGAAGGGGCAGCACTCGTGACGCTCTGGCACCTCCTGCTGCTCGCGAGCATCGCGGTGCTCGCGATCAAGCTGCTCGGCTACGCGGTGCCGCCGGCCGTCTTCGACAGCCCGCGGCCGCGGCGCACGCTCGAGCTGCTCACCGTCTCGCTGCTCGCTGGGCTCGTCGCGGTGCAGGCGCTGGGCGGCGAGGGCGGCATCGTGCTCGACGCGCGCATCCCCGCCGTGCTCGTCGCGGCGGGCCTGTTCGCGGTGCGAGCGCCGTTCATCGTCGCGGTCGCCGCGGCGGCCGTCACCGCCGCGCTGCTACGGGCGTTCGCGGGCTTCGCCTGACCGGCGCGCCGGGGCTGCCGGATTCGCTAGGGTGGCCTCTCAAGGCTGCAGACGTTCAACGTCTGGTTCAGCCTCCGGATCGCTATGCTGAACGGCACTTGAGACCCTGGCCAGCGATGGCCCATCCGCGTGGAGGAAGCGCATGACCGAGCACGACGGCCGCCAGCCCGGCCGCGACGGAGAGAGCACCCAGTCGTGGGGTGACGACTACCGCGCGCAGCTCGCCGCCATGCTCTCCGGCACCACGCCGGAGGACCGCGAGGCGGTCGCCTCGCTGCCCTCCGGGTCGGCGATCCTCGTCGTCCGCCGCGGGCCCAACGTCGGCGCACGCTTCCTGCTCGACCAGGACTCGACGATCGCGGGCCGGCACCCCGACGCCGACATCTTCCTCGACGACGTCACCGTCTCGCGCCGGCACGCGGAGTTCGCCCGCTCCGGCACGAGCTTCGAGCTGCGCGACCTCGGCTCGCTCAACGGCACGTACCACAACGGCGAGCGCGTCGACCAGGCGGTGCTGCACGACGGCGCGGAGGTGCAGGTCGGCAAGTTCCGCCTGACCTTCTACCGCTCCCGCCTCGACCTCGAACCCCGGCAGTGAGCGCGCCGGCGGCGAGGAAGGCTGCCGCCCTCCTCTCGATCGGCCAGGTGCTCGCGAAGCTCGGTCCCGAGTTCCCCGACCTCTCGCCGTCGAAGCTTCGGTTCCTCGAGGACCAGGGGCTCATCTCGCCGCAGCGCACTCCGTCGGGCTACCGCAAGTTCGACGCGACTGACGTCGAGCGGCTCCGCTACATCCTCACGCTGCAGCGCGACCACTACCTGCCGCTCAAGGTCATCCTCAGCCACCTCGACGACATCGACGCGGGCCGCTCGCCGCAGATCCCGGGCGCGAACGTGCGCCTCGAGGCGCCGTCGATCCTCGGCAGCGAGCGCCGGCTCTCGCGCACCGAGCTGCAGGCGGAGGCAGGCGCCTCGAAGCAGCTGCTCGCCGACGCGATCTCGGCGCAGCTGCTGCCGGGCGCCGAGCCGTTCGGCGACGCCGCCGTGCAGGCGCTGCGCGCGCTCGTCGAGCTGCAGCGGTACGGCATCGAGCCGCGGCACCTCCGGGGCATGCGGCAGTCGGCGCAGCGCGAGGCCGCGCTCATCGAATCGGCGCTCAAGCCCATGCGCGGGCGCCGCGAGACGGGCAGCCAGGCGAAGGCGGCCGAGACCGCTCGCGACCTCGCGGGCCAGATCCAGGCCGTCCGCGACCTGCTCACGCGCGACGCGCTCGGCGCGTGAGCGCCCGCGCGTCCCGGCCGCGCGTCGGCGGCAGGGCGTAGACTCGACCCGACACGCCGCGCCGGTCGCAGGTTCCGCCGGGTCGGGGCGACGGGTCGATACGGTGGGCGACAACACTCAACCTCGACTTGAAGGTTGGGGCTCAGCTCTTCGGAAGGGAACGGCGATGCGCGACGGCACCCGGGATGCAGATCAGGGCGGCACCCCCCGCATCGACTCGGGCCTGCTCTTCACCGACGGCCTCCCGCAGGAGCACGACGCGGTGGGCTACAAGGGCTCCATCGCCGCCGACGCCGCCGGCATCACCTACCGCCAGCTCGACTACTGGGCGCGCACCGGGCTCGTCGAGCCGACGATCCGCCCCGCCCACGGCTCCGGCAGCCAGCGGCTCTACTCCTTCCGCGACATCCTCGTGCTCAAGCTCGTCAAGCGGCTGCTCGACACCGGCATCTCGCTGCAGCAGATCCGCGTCGCGATGCAGCAACTGCACGACGCGGGCGTGCGCGACCTGACGCAGACGACCCTCATCTCCGACGGCGCGAGCGTCTACCTCTGCACCTCGAACGACGAGGTCATCGACCTGCTGAGCAACGGCCAGGGCGTGTTCGGCATCGCCGTCGGCCGCGTGCTCCGCGAGGTCGAGTCGCAGCTCATCGAGCTCGAGGGCACGCCGGTCGACGAGCGCCCCGTCGACGAGCTCGCCGCGCGCCGCGCGCGCCGCAGCCGCACCGCCTGACCCGCCCCCCGCATCCGCGCCGCCCGCTGCCGCCACCCCCGCAGCCGACTGGCGCCTCCCGCAGTTGACTGGCGCCTCCCGCATCTGAGTGGCGCTTCCCGCATCTGAGTGGCGCTTCCCGCATCTGAGTGGCGCTTCCCGCATCTGAGTGGCGCCTCCCGCAGGCGAGTGGGGGCGAGCCGCAGACGGGTGGCACCTCCCGCCTCCGAGCGACGCCTCTCCGAGCGGTCAGTTCCGCCCGCGAGCGGTCAGTTCCGCCCGCGAGCGGTCAGTTCCGCCCGCGAGCGGTCAGCTCCGCCCGCGAGCGGTCAGTTCCGCCCGCGAGCGGTCAGCTCCGCCCGCGAGCGGTCAGCTCCGCCCGCGAGCGGTCAGCTCCGCCCGCGAGCGGTCAACTCCGCCCGCGAGCGGTCAGCTCCGCCCGCGAGCGGTCAGCTCCGCCCGCGAACGGTCAACTCCTCTGGGGATGACAGCTCGAGGCCCGAAGCGACCGCTCACGCGCGGAAGTGACCGTTCACGCGCGGAAGTGACCGTTCACGCGCGGAAGTGACCGCTCGCGCGCGGAAGCGACCGCTCACGCGCGGAAGCGACCGCTCACTCGCGGAAGTGACCGCTCACTCGCGGAAGCGACCGTTCACGCGCGGAAGTGACCGTTCACGCGCGGAAGTGACCGCTCACGCGCGGAAGTGACCGCTCGGGGCGGGCGGGATGCGAGAGCGCCCGCACCGGAGGGGTGCGGGCGCTCTCGGGCTGCTACTGCTTGTCGGGAGCGGAGGAGGAGTTGGCCTCCGCCTCGGCTGCCGCTGCCTCCTCGAGCTGGGCAGCGGCCGTCGCGTCGACGGCAGCCGTCGGCGCCGGCACCTTGCGGCCCGAGGCCGCCTCGTCGCCCGCGCGGCCCGAGGCGGTCAGCACGAGCTGCAGCAGCTCGTCGAACTGCAGCGCCATCTCCTGCGCGCCCTCACCGGGCCACACGTGCAGCGGCCGGGCGGCGCCCTGCGCCTGCTGCATCGAGGTGCGCTCGGGCAGCACCGTGTCGAGCACGAGCGGGCCGAACATGTCCTTGAGCTCCTGGATGCGGTACTGGTGCTCGAGGGACTGCGGGCGCGCGCGGTTCACGACGATGCCGAGCGGCTGGAGGCGCGGGCTGAGGCCGCGGCGGATCTCCTCGATCGCGCGCAGCGCGCGGTCGGCGGCGGCCACCGAGAACAGGCCGGGCTCCGTCACGACGAGCACGCGGTCGGACGCGGCCCACGCGGTGCGCGTGAGGGCGTTGAGCGACGGCGCGCAGTCGACGAGCACGAGGTCGTAGTCGTTCTCGACCGTCGTGAGCGCCGTCTCGAGCTTCCAGATGTCCTTGATCGTCGGGTGCGGCCCGTCGAAGTTGATCGCCGAGGGCGAGCCGATCAGCACGTCGATCGTGCCGCCGTGGCCCTGCGTCCAGCCCGAGGGCGAGATGGCCTGCTGGACGACCTTGTCCTTCGGGTTCGCGAGCACGTCGGCGACGTTGAGCCGGCCTTCGATCTCGATGTCCATGCCGGTCGAGGCGTCCGACTGCGGGTCGAGATCGACGACGAGCGTGCGGAGGCCCTTGGCGAAGGCGGCGGAGGCGAGGCCGAGCGTCACCGTGGTCTTGCCGACACCGCCTTTGAGCGAGCTGATCGAGAGTACGTGCACGGCGCCCAAGCCTAGCCCCACTACATTGAGAAGCCCGCGTCGCCGCACCCTGGAGGGTTCCTCTATGTTCTCGAAGCTCCTCGTCGCCAACCGTGGTGAGATCGCCATCCGGGCCTTCCGCGCGGCCAACGAGCTCGGCATCCGCACCGTCGCCGTCTACGCGCACGAGGACCGCAACTCCCTCCACTGCCAGAAGGCGGATGAGGCGTACCAGATCGGCGAGCCCGGCCGCCCCGTGCGCGCCTACCTCACGGTGAGCGAGATCATCCGGGTCGCGAAGGACGCGGGCGCCGACGCCATCTACCCCGGCTACGGCTTCCTGAGCGAGAACCCCGAGCTCGCGACCGCGGCCGCCGAGGCCGGCATCACCTTCGTGGGCCCGGGCCCGTCGGTGCTCGCGATGGCCGGCAACAAGGTGACGGCCAAGGAGCACGCGATCGCCGCGGGCGTGCCCGTGCTGCGCTCGACGCCCGCGACGACCGACATCGAGGCGCTCGTCGCCGGCGCCGACGAGATCGGCTTCCCCGTCTTCGCGAAGGCGGTCGCGGGCGGCGGCGGTCGGGGGATGCGTCTGGTCCAGCGTCGTGAGGACCTCCGGGATGCGCTCGAGGGCGCGATGCGCGAGGCCGACAGTGCGTTCGGCGACCCGACGATGTTCATCGAGCAGGCGGTCGTGCGCCCCCGCCACATCGAGGTGCAGATCCTCGCGGACGCGACCGGCGAGACCGTGCACCTGTTCGAGCGCGACTGCTCGGTGCAGCGCCGCCATCAGAAGGTCGTCGAGCTCGCCCCGGCCCCGAACCTCTCGCAAGAGCAGCGCGACGCGCTCTACCGCGACGCCGTCGCCTTCGCGCGGTCGATCGGCTACGTCAACGCGGGCACCGTCGAGTTCCTGCTCGACACCGCGGGGGAGCGCGCTGGCCAGCACGTCTTCATCGAGATGAACCCGCGCATCCAGGTCGAGCACACCGTGACCGAGGAGATCACCGACGTCGACCTCGTCGCGAGCCAGATCCGCATCGCCGCGGGCGAGTCGCTCGAGCAGCTGGGCCTCACGCAGGACCGCATCGAGATGCACGGCGCCGCGCTGCAGTGCCGCGTCACGACCGAGAACCCGGCCGACGGCTTCCGCCCCGACACGGGCCGCATCACGGCCTACCGCTCGCCCGGCGGCGCGGGCGTGCGGCTCGACGGCGGCACGATCAACCCGGGCACCGAGGTGAGCCCGCACTTCGACTCGATGCTCGCGAAGGTCACGTGCCGCGGTCGCGACCTCGACACCGCCATCCGCCGTGCCCACCGCGCGGTGAGCGAGTTCCGCATCCGCGGCGTCGCCTCGAACATCCCGTTCCTGCTCAACCTGCTCGACGACGAGGAGTTCCGGGCGGGGGATGTCTCGACCCACTTCATCGACGAGCACCCCGAGCTCACGCGCATCAACCCGCCGAAGGACCGCGCGTCGAAGGTGCTCGCGTGGCTCGCTGACGTCACCGTCAACCAGCCGAACGGCGCGGCCGACGGCGTCATCAACCCGGCGATCAAGCTGCCCGGCTGCGACCTCGAGACCGAGGCGCCCGCTGGCGAGCGCCAGAAGCTGCAGCAGCTCGGCCCCGAGGGCTGGGCGCAGGCGCTCCGCGACCGCACCTCGCTCGCGGTCACCGAGACGACCTTCCGCGACGCGCACCAGTCGCTGCTCGCGACGCGCGTGCGCACCGCCGACCTCGTGGCGATCGCGCCGCACGTCGCGCGCATGACGCCGGAGCTGCTCTCGATGGAGGCGTGGGGCGGCGCGACCTACGATGTCGCGCTGCGCTTCCTCGGCGAGGACCCGTGGGAGCGGCTCGCGCGGCTGCGCGAGGCGATGCCGAACATCCCGCTGCAGATGCTGCTGCGCGGCCGCAACACCGTCGGCTACACGCCCTACCCGACGGAGGTGACGAGCGCGTTCGTCGACGAGGCTGCCGCGACCGGCATCGACGTCTTCCGCATCTTCGACGCGCTCAACGACGTCGACCAGATGCGCCCCGCGATCGATGCGGTGCGCGCGACCGGCACCGCGGTCGCGGAGGTGGCGCTCTGCTACTCCGGTGACCTGCTGAACCCCGACGAGGACCTCTACACGCTCGACTACTACCTGCGGCTCGCCGAGCGCATCGTCGACGCCGGCGCGCACGTGCTCGCGATCAAGGACATGGCGGGGCTCCTCCGCGCCGGCGCGGCGTCGAAGCTCGTCGCGGCGCTGCGCGAGCGCTTCGCGCTGCCGGTGCACCTCCACACGCACGACACCGCGGGCGGCCAGCTCGCCACGCTGCTCGCCGCCTCGGCCGTCGGCGTCGACGCCGTCGACGTCGCGAGCGCCCCGATGGCGGGCACGACGAGCCAGCCCTCGCTCTCGGCCCTCGTCGCCGCGGTCGCGCACACCGAGCGCGACACGGGCCTCTCGCTCCAGGCCGTGAGCGACCTCGAGCCCTACTGGGAGGCTGTGCGCCGCCTCTACAAGCCGTTCGAGTCGGGCCTGCCCGGCCCCACCGGCCGCGTCTACCACCACGAGATCCCCGGCGGGCAGCTCTCGAACCTGCGCCAGCAGGCGATCGCGCTCGGCCTCGCCGACGACTTCGAGCGCATCGAGGACTGGTACGCCGAGGCGAGCCGCATCCTCGGCCGCCCCACGAAGGTGACGCCCTCGTCGAAGGTCGTCGGCGACCTCGCGCTCCAGCTCGTCGCGCAAGGCGTCGACCCGGAGGAGTTCGAGCGCGACCCGCGCAAGTTCGACATCCCCGACTCCGTCATCGGCTTCCTGGCCGGCGAGCTCGGCGACCTGCCGGGCGGCTGGCCCGAGCCCTTCCGCTCGAAGGTGCTCGAGGGCCGCGACGTCGACATCTCGGTGAAGCCGCTCGCCCCCGAGCAGGCCGCGCGCCTCGCCGAGCCGGGCGCCGACCGCCGCGACGCGCTCAACGAGCTGCTCTTCGCCGGACCGACGAAGGCCTTCAAGGAGACGCGCGAGCAGTACGGCGACCTCTCGGTCGTCGACACGATCGACTTCCTCTACGGCATGCAGCACGGCGAGGAGCACCACGTCGGCATCGGCCGCGGCGTCACGCTCAACGTCTCGCTCGAGGCGGTCGGCGAGGCCGACGACGACGGCATGGTGACGGTCATGACGGTGCTCAACGGCCAGCTGCGCCCCGTCTACGTGCGCGACCGCTCGGTCAAGGTCGACAAGCCGCAGGCGGAGAAGGCGGATGCCTCCATGCCGGGCCAGGTCGCGGCTCCCTTCGCGGGGGCGGTCACCGTCAAGGTCGCCGCGGGCGATCAGCTCGCGGCCGGCGACCCCGTCGCGACGATCGAGGCGATGAAGATGGAGGCGGCGATCACGACCCCGATCGCCGGCACCGTCGAGCGGCTCGCGCTCTCGGGCACGACGCCCGTCGAGGCGGGCGACCTCATCGCGGTGGTGCGGCCCGCGTGAGCGTCCGAGAGATCCGCGTCTTCGGCGATCCGGTGCTGCGCGAGCGCGCCGAGCCCGTCGACCCCGCCGACCCGGCGACGGCCGCACTGGTGCAGGACCTGCTCGACACCGTGCAGCTGCCCGGTCGCGCCGGCGTCGCCGCCAACCAGATCGGCGTCGCGAAGGCCGCGTTCGCCTACCTCGTCGACGGCGAGCTCGGCTACGTGCTCAACCCGCGCATCGACGAGGTGCGCGGCGAGCCGGAGCTCGTCGACGAGGGCTGCCTCTCGGTGCCTGACCTCGGCTTCCCGACCCCGCGGCACCCCTTCTGCCGCGTGATCGGCGTCGACCTCGACGGGCGCGAGGTCGTGCTCGAGGGGGAGGGCCTCATGGCGCAGATGCTGCAGCACGAGATGGGGCACCTCGACGGGCGGCTCTACCTCCAGTCGCTCGACAAGGAGACGCGCGCGGTCGCGATGCACGCCGTGCGACAGGCCGACTGGTTCTGAGACACGAAGGGGGCCCCGCGGGGCCCCCTTCGTGCTGCGGCTCACTCGCCGACGTCGTGCGCCTTCGAGTCGGCGGCGTAGATGTCGTCGATCTGCGCCTCGAAGTCCTGCAGGATGTTGTGGCGCTTGATCGACATCTTGGGCGTCAGGTGACCGTTCGCCTCGATGAACTCGACCGGCACGATCGCGAACTTGCGCACCGACTCCGCGCGCGAGACGAGCCGGTTCGCGCGCTGGATCGCGGAGCGCACCTCCTCGATGACCGCGGGGTGCTGCGCCGCCTGCTCGAGCGAGAGCGACTTGTCGTGGCCGTTGTTCTCGAGCCACGTGGGGAGCATCTCGCCGTCGAGCGTGATGAGGGCGGCGATGAAGGGCCGCTGGTCACCGACGACGACCGGCTGGCCGATGATCGTGTTCGAGCGGATGGGGTCCTCGAGCGTGTTGGGCGCGACGTTCTTGCCCGCAGCCGTGACGAGGATCTCCTTCTTGCGACCCGTGATCGTCAGGTAGCCCTCGCTGTCGAGCGACCCGATGTCGCCCGTGTGGAACCAGCCGTCCTCGGTGAACGCATCCTTCGTGGCCTGCTCGTTCTTCCAGTAGCCCGCGAACACGGCGACGCCCTTGCCGAGCACCTCGCCGTCCTCGGCGATGCGCACGCCGTTGCCGGGCAGCGCCGGACCGACGGTGCCGATCTTGAAGCGGTCGGGCACGTTGACCGTGAGCGGCGCGGTCGTCTCGGTCAGGCCGTAGCCCTCGAGGATGCGGATGCCGAGCGAGCGGTAGAAGTGCGCGAGGTAGGTCGACAGCGGCGCCGAGCCGGACACGGCGTACTTCACCTGCCCGCCCATCGCGACCTTGAGCTTGTTGAGCACGAGGCGCTCGAGCACCTTGAAGCGCAGCTTGAGGCCGAGCGGCACGTGGCCCTCGTCGAGCGCCTTGGAGTGGGCGACGGCGGCCTGCGCGGCCGCGCGGAAGATCTTGCCCTTGCCGCCAGCCTCGGCCTTCTGCTCGCTCGCGTTGTAGACCTTCTCGAACACGCGCGGCACGGCGAGGAAGAAGGTCGGCTTGAAGCTGCCGAGCGACGCGAGGAGCTTCTTCGTGTCGGCCTGGTGGCCGACGCGGACGCTCGCCGAGATCGCGAGCACCGAGATGAAGCGTGCGAAGACGTGCGCCTGCGTGACGAACAGCAGGGTCGACGAGCCCGGCCCGACGACGTCGGACATCACGGCGGCAGCGTTGCGGCACAGCTCGACGAAGTTCGAGTGCGTGAGCATCGTGCCCTTGGGGCGACCGGTCGAGCCCGACGTGTAGATGAGGGTCGCGAGGTCGCTGCCGACCGCGAGCGAGCGACGGCGCTCGATCTCGTCGTCGGCGACGTCCTTGCCCTGCTCGACGAGCCGGTCGAGGTCGCCGCGGTCGATGCGCCAGACGTCGGCGACGGCGGGGAGGTCGCCGTGCGCCTCGTCGAAGCGCGAGACGAGGTCGGCGTCCTCCAGGATGACGCGCGTCGCGCCGCTGTCGGAGAGGATCCACTGGATCTGCGAGGGCGCCGAGGTCTCGTAGACCGGCACCATGCGCGCACCGGCGTACCAGAGCGCGAAGTCGACGAGCGAGAACTCGTAGCGCACCTTGCACATGAAGCCGACGAAGTCTCCCGGCTGCACGCCCGCAGCGACGAAGCCCTTCGCGAGCGCGATCACCTGGCGGTGGAACTCCCGCGCGGTGACCTCGCGCCAGCCCTCGCCCTCGGGGATGGCGAAGAGGGAGCCGTCGGGGGTGCGGCGGACGGTCTCCTCGAGGAGATCGGTGACGTTGGCGTCTGGGTCGGCTGGGACGACCGGGGGCATGACGCCGTCAGGGACGGTGATCTGAGGCACTGGGACTCCTTCGGCTCTCGTGCATTCCCCTCATCATATTGCCGCGGTGCAGCGACGGGACGCGGCGCGCATGTCCCTGTGGCCGCGCGGCCTGCCCTAGGCTCGCGTCCTGGAGGTGCGATGTTCTACTGGCTGATGCGGCACTGGGTCGTCGGCCCGTTCATGACGCGGGTGTTCCGGCCCTGGGTCTCCGGACTCGAGAACGTGCCGGCGTCGGGTGGCGCCATCATCGCCGGCAACCACCTCTCGGTCATCGACTCGTTCCTCATGCCGCTCGTGCTCGACCGGCGCGTGTACTTCCTCGCGAAGTCGGACTACTTCAACGGCACGGGGCTCAAGGGTCGGCTCATCCGCTGGTTCTTCCTCGGCGTCGGGCAGCTGCCGATGGACCGCTCGGGCGGCGAGAAGAGCTCGCAGAGCCTCAGCGCCGCGCTGCAGAAGCTGCAGGACGGGCAGCTCATCGGCATCTACCCCGAGGGCACGCGCAGCCCCGACGGCAAGCTCTACCGCGGCCGCACCGGCGTCGCCCGCATGGTGCTCGACGCGCGCGTGCCGGTCATCCCGTGCGTCATGGTCGACACCGAGAAGATCATGCCGATCGGCCGGCGGCTGCCGCGCGTGGGCCGCATCGGCATCGTCTTCGGCGAGCCGCTCGACTTCTCGCGCTACTACAACCTCGAGGGCGACCGCTTCGTGCTGCGCTCGATCACCGACGAGATCATGGTGACCCTCAACCGCATCTCCGACCAGGAGTACGTCGACATGTACGCCTCGAGCGTCAAGTCGCGCATCGACGCCGAGCGGCGGGCGCCCGTCGCGACGCCGGTGACCGACCCCGCGCCTCGGTAGACTCGACAGGTGGCGCACTCGGCGCCCACGTGAGGCAGAGGCACATGACTGACACGATCGCGATCCCGCATTCCGACGAGCGCCGCTCCATCGAGCAGGGCCTCGACGCGTATCGGGCGCTGCCGATCAAGCAGCAGCCGCAATGGCCCGACGAGGCCGAGCTCGAGCGCGTGCGCCGCGAGCTGCGCGCCGCGCCGCCGCTCGTGTTCGCGGGCGAGGTCGACATGCTCCGGGATCGGCTCGCTGCCGCGGCCGAGGGTCGCGCGTTCCTCCTGCAGGGCGGCGACTGCGCCGAGACCTTCGCAGGCGCGACCGCCGACAACATCCGCAACCGCGTCAAGACGATCCTGCAGATGGCGGTCGTGCTCACCTACGGCGCTGCGATGCCGGTGATCAAGATGGGCCGCATGGCGGGGCAGTTCGCCAAGCCGCGCTCGAACGACCACGAGACGCGCGGCGACGAGACGCTGCCGGCGTATCGCGGCGACATCGTCAACGGCTACGACTTCACGCTCGGCTCCCGCACGGCCGACCCCGAGCGCATCCTGCGCGGCTACCACATGGCCGCGTCGACGCTCAACCTCGTGCGCGCCTTCACGCAGGGTGGCTTCGCCGACCTGCGGCAGGTGCACTCCTGGAACAAGGGCTTCGCCGAGAACCCGCTCTTCGCGCGCTACGAGGCGCTCGCCGCCGAGATCGACCGCGCCGTGCGCTTCATGGAGGCCGCGGGCGCGAACTTCGATGAGCTCAAGGGCGTCGAGTTCTTCACCGGCCACGAGGGCCTGCTCATGGACTACGAGCGGCCGCTCACGCGCATCGACTCGCGCACGGGCCTCGCCTACAACACGTCGAGCCACTTCCAGTGGATCGGGGAGCGCACGCGCGAGATCGATGGCGCGCACGTCGACTTCTTCTCGCGCGTCCGCAACCCCATCGGCGTGAAGCTCGGGCCAACCACGACGCCCGCCGACATGGAGGCGCTCGTCGACAAGCTCGACCCGCACCGCGAGCCTGGCCGCCTGACGTTCATCACGCGCATGGGAGCCGGCCGCATCCGCGACGCGCTGCCGCCGCTGCTCGAGGCCTCGAAGTCGCTCGAGTCGACGCCGCTGTGGGTCACCGACCCGATGCACGGCAACGGCATCACGACGCAGAACGGCTACAAGTCACGGCGCTTCGACGACGTCGTCGACGAGGTGCGCGGCTTCTTCGCGGCGCACCGCGCGGTCGGCACGTTCCCGGGCGGCATCCACGTCGAGCTCACGGGCGACGACGTCACCGAGTGCCTCGGCGGCTCGGAGGACATCGACGAGCTGGGCCTCGAGTCGCGCTACGAGTCGCTGTGCGACCCGCGCCTCAACCACATGCAGTCGCTCGAGCTCGCGTTCCTCGTCGCCGAGGAGCTGCGCGACGCGGGTCGCCTGCGGGAGCGCGCCGCGAGCTGACCGAGCCAGACGGCGCCGCTCAGTAGGTGGCGTCGATGACGATCGTCGAGCCCTCGACGACCGGCCCGGGCGCGCCCGGGTCCTGCGAGAGGATCGCGGCGAGCGCCTGCAGCGGCGACGGCACGTTCGTGCGGAGGTCGGGCACGAGGCCCGCATCGCGGATGGCCTGCACGGCCTCGGGGATGGGGTCGCCCACGACGTCGGGGACCTCGATCATGCGGGGTCCGAGCGAGACGACGCCGCCGATCGTCGCGCCGCGGCGCACGGGCCCGTCACTCGGGATCGCGACGGAGATGAGCTGCCCCGTCGGCACGTCGAGCGAGTGCTCCTCGGAGAAGTCGGCGCGGAGCCCCGCTCGCTCGAGCGCCGCGGACGCCTCGGCCGCGCTCTGGCCGGCCGCCGCGGGGATCGGGCCGAGCGAGACGCGCAGCGCGATGGGGGAGAGCTCCTCGAGCGACTCGAGCTCCGCGAGATCGGTGCCATCAGGCGCGAACGCGGCGAGCACGGTGTCGGCCGGCGCCTGGTCGAACACGAGGTCGGGATCGCCCTCGGCGATGGTGAACTCCGCCGCCTCGATCGCGGTGCGCGCCTCCTCGAGCGGCATGCCCGCGAGCGCGGGCACCGCGAGGCTCCGCCGGCCTGAGGAGACGATGAGCCGCACGCTCTCGCCGTTCGCGAGCTCGGTGCCCGCATCCGGATCGGTGCGGAGCGCGAGGCCAGCCTGCATGTCGTAGTCGGGCTCGGCGACGGTCTCGGACACCTCGATGCCGTGCTCGGCGAGCAGGGCGATCGCGGCGTCCGCGGCCTCGCCCGAGACCTCCGGCACCGTCGATCGGCCGCCCGGCCCGAGGTTGAACCACCAGCCGACGCCGGCAGCGACCAACGCGCCGATGACGACGACCGCGAGCCACAGCATCCCGCGCCTGCGCCGCACGGTCGCGCGCCGCGCGAGCGCGCCCGCGGCGACCCCGTCGCCGGAGTCGTGCACGACCTCCGGCGCGGCGGCGATGCGGCGCTGCGGCTTGGGCCGCTCGATGACGGTCGTCGAGCGGTCGTCCTGGGAGAGCGAGGGGAGGAGCGCCGTGCGCGCGTCGAGGCCCCGCTCGCGGATCGCGAGCACCTCGGCGAGCATCTCGCTCGCGTCGGCGGGCCGCAGGTTGGGGTCGCGCTGCGTCGCCCAGTGCACGAGCGAGTCGAGCTGCTCGGGCACGCCGGGCGCCTCGGTCGAAGGCAGCGGCACCTGCTCGTTCGCGTGCTGGAACGCGATCTGCATCGGTTCGTCGCCCGTGAACGGCTGCTTGCCGGTGAGCATCTCGAAGAGCATGATCCCCACCGCGTAGATGTCGCTGCGGGCATCGGCGACGCCGCGCGTGACGAGCTCGGGGGAGAGGTAGGCGATCGTGCCGAGCAGCGCCTTGCCGGTCGCGGTGTTGGCGGTCGCAGCGCGCGCGAGGCCGAAGTCGCCGATCTTGATGCGCCCGTCGTGGGCGAGCAGGATGTTCTCGGGCTTGAGGTCGCGGTGCACGATGCCGGCGCGGTGCGCGGCCGAGAGCCCCGCGAGGATCGCCTCGAGCACGTCGAGCGACTGCTCGGGCGTGATGCGGCCGCGCTCGGCGAGCAGGTCGCGCAGCGTGATCGAGGGCACGAGCTCCATCACGAGCCACGCGAGCTCGCCCTCCTCGCCCTGGTCGTAGGTGTTGACGACGTTCGGATGCGCGAGGCGGGCCGCCGCCTTCGCCTCCTGGATGAAGCGCTCCCGGAAGTCCTCGTCGTCGCTCAGGTGCGGGTGCATGACCTTCACGGCGACCTTCCGGTCGAGCCGCAGGTCGACGCCCTCGTACACGCTCGCCATGCCGCCGCGCGCGATGCGCTCGCCCACTTCGTAGCGACGGTCGATCATCCGTCCGATGACGGGATCGCGGGGGTCGACGGGCACGAAGCGAGGATAGGCGGCCGCGACGCGCTCGCCGTGACCCACGCCGCTGAGCGAGCGATGCCAAGATGGGGGCGTGACGCAAGACACCGCATGGCTCTCCGTGCCCGACCTCGTGACACTGCTCGGCCAGCCCGTGGGGCGCATCCATCGCCTCATCGAGGAGCATCGCCTGCCCGCGACGCGGCGCAACGGCCCGCTGCAGGTGCCGGCGCTGTGCGTGCAGGACGGCGAGCCGCTGCCTGAGCTGCGCGGCACGCTGCTCGTGCTGCTCGACCAGGGCTTCACCGAGGACGAGGCGATCGACTGGCTGCTCGCCGAGGACGACTCGCTCGGCGTGCCGCCCGTCGAGGCGATGCGGGGCGGCGCGAAGGCCGCGGTGCGCCGAGCGGCGCAGCTGCTCGGCTGAGGCTCAGCGGTCGCGCTTGGCGACCGTGTCGGCGAGCCGCTCGAGCTCGAGCATCGCCGCCCGTGAGAGCTCGCCCTCGTGGAGCGACTCGAGCGCCTCGCCGACCGCGCGGTCGATGAGCGACTCGAGGCGCGCGGGCGCCTCGGAGCGCGCGATCGCGTCCTGCAGGATCGCGACCTGCCGCTCGTCGAGCTCGCGGTCGCCGAGCAGCTCGTCGAGCATCGTGCGGATGCCGGGCGCGAGCCGCTGCCGAGCGATCTCGATGAGCACCGTGCGCTTGCCCTCGCGCAGGTCGTCGCCCGCCGGCTTGCCGGTGACCGCGGGGTCGCCGAACACGCCCAGCAGGTCGTCGCGCATCTGGAACGCGACGCCGAGCGGCAGCCCGTAGCCCGCGAGCGCATCGAGCTGCGCGTCATCGCCGCCTGCGAGCAGCGCGCCGAGCGCGAGGGGCGCCTCGACCGAGTACTTGGCCGACTTGAAGATCGCGACCGTGTGCGCGCGGTCGAGCAGCGCATCCGGATCCTGCCGGATCCACGCGGCCTCCTCGAGCACGTCGAGGTACTGGCCGAACGTGACCTCCTCGCGCATGCGCCGGTAGGCGTCGTGCACGCGCTCGCCGTGCGCCGAGCCGCGGCACGCCTCGACCATGCGGTCGTCGGCCCAGTTGAGCAGCAGGTCGCCGACGAGGATCGCGGCGCTCGTGCCCCACGAGGCGGCATCGCCCACCCACTCGCCCTCGCGGTGCATCGCCTCGAGCGCGCGGTGCATCGCGGGCCGTCCACGACGGGTGTCGGATGCGTCGATGATGTCGTCGTGGACGAGCGCGGCGGCGTGGAAGAGCTCCATCGCGGTCGCGACGCCGACGACGTCGTCCCACGCCGGGTCGCGCTCGGTGCCGGCCGCGTGCGTCGCGCCGGGGCGCGCCGCCGTGACGGCGTGCCAGCCCCACAGCACGAAGGCGCTCCGCACCCGCTTGCCGCCCGAGACCATCTCGCGCACGTGGCGCACGAGCACCTCCGCATCGGGGGAGATCGTGGCGAGGGCGCGCTCGCGCGCGTCGAGGTACTGGTGGATCGAGCCCTCGACTGCTCGGGCGAATCGCTGCTGTGCGGACACAACCCACATGCTATTGACAGGAGTGATGCGTAGACTGGCGCTCCGCACCGGTCGGACGAAGGGGGGTGCGAGATGGGCCTCTCCGAGCACGAGCAGCGATTGCTCGACGAGATGGAGCGCAATCTCTACAAGCACGAGGCGGACATCGTCGCGACGACGAGCGGGCCTCGCACGGTCGACTACACGAAGGTGGCCGTCGGCGTCCTCGGCGTCGTCGCCGGCCTCGTCCTCATCGTCGTCGGCGTGCTCATGAAGCTCGCCTTCATCGGCGTCGCCGGCTTCGGCGTCGCGGTGCTCGGCGCGCTGTGGGCGCTCTCGGCATCGCGCCCCGCGACGGGCGACGAGGTGCCGCGCTCCGGCGCGATGGGCGAGGGGCCCGCCGCGACGAAGCAGTCGACGAGCCTGATGGACCGCCTCGCCGAGGAGTGGGACGACCGCAACCGCTGAGCCCGCAGCGCTCACCTTCACGGTGAGCGCGGAGGGCTCAGGGTCGAGTGGCGCGCGGCATCGCCGCGCGCGTATCGAGACCTGCTGACCCCGGCGCAGCCCGATCCAGCTCCGGACACGCACCCCTCCACGTTCCTCCCCCAGGGACCGACTCACCCGAGTCGGTCCCTTTTTCGCGCCCGCAAGTCACTCCGACGCCCCGTCGTACGGCGCATCCGACCCGATTCAGCGTCGAACCCCTCCACCGCCTTCTGCCGCAGAATCCTGCGCAACACGCGGGCGAATGCAGAGCATTCCTAGGCTGCAGTGGCGGTCTGTGGAGTAGAGTGGAGGAAGTCGGGGCGACCCGGCGCACCAGCTGCTCGCAGGCCGGACGAGAGGGGGCACCGTGTTCCTCGGCACGCACACGCCCAAGCTCGACGACAAGGGCCGCGTGATCCTCCCCGCCCGCTTCCGCCAGGAGCTCGAGGGCGGGCTCGTGCTCACGCGCGGCCAGGAGCGGTGCATCTACGTCTTCTCGATGCGCGAGTTCGAGCGCGTGCACGACCAGATCCGGCAGGCGCCGCTCACCTCGGCCGGTGCGCGCGACTTCCTGCGGCTCTTCCTCTCCGGCGCCTCGAGCGAGCAGCCCGACAGCCAGCACCGCGTGACGATCCCCGCGAACCTCCGCGACTACGCGGGCCTCGGCCGCGACCTCACCGTGATCGGCGCGGGCTCCCGCGCGGAGATCTGGGACACCGAGGCGTGGAACGCCTACTACGCGGCCAAGGAGGCCGACTTCGCTGCGACGACCGAGGAGGTGATCCCCGGCATCTTCTGACCCGACCCGTGACCCTCAGCCGGTCGCCGCGCCGCACCTTCCCCGGTGGCGCGTCGCACGGATGGGGATCAGGGGCCGGGTCGGACCGCCCGAAGCCCATGGACGCATCCGACCTCCACATCCCCGTCATGCTCGCGCGCACGCTCGAGCTGCTCGCGCCCGCGATCGAGCGCGCCGAGTCCGCGGGCCGCGCGCCGCTCGTCATCGACGGCACGCTCGGCATGGGTGGCCACACCGAGGCGATGCTCGCGGCGCACCCGTCGCTCCGCGTCGCCGGCATCGACCGCGACCCCGACGCCATCCGGCTCGCGGGGGAGCGGCTCGCGCCCTTCGGTGACCGCTTCGTGCCCGTGCAGACCACGTACGACCGCATCGACCTCGCGCTCGAGGCCGCCGGCGCCGCGCGCGCCGACGGCATCCTGCTCGACCTCGGCGTCTCGAGCCTGCAGCTCGACGACGCCGAGCGGGGCTTCGCCTACGCGAAGGACGCGCCGCTCGACATGCGCATGGGCCAGTCGGGCGATGTGACGGCCGCGACGATCCTCGCCGAGCGCAGCGACCGAGAGCTCGCGCGGCTCTTCCGCGTCTACGGCGACGAGAAGCTCGCCGACCGCTACGCGCGGGCGATCGTCGCCGCGCGCGCCGAGGCGCCGATCGAGACCTCCGCGCGGCTCGTCGACATCCTGCAGGCGGCGACGCCGCGCGCGCTCGCGAACCAGGGCCACCCCGCGAAGCGCGTCTTCCAGGCGCTGCGCATCGAGGTCAACCAGGAGCTCGCGATCCTCGAGCGCACGATGCCCGCCGCGATCGACGCGCTCGGCGTCGGCGGCAGGCTCGTCGTGCTCGCCTACCAGTCGCTCGAGGACCGCGTCGTCAAGCGCGCCCTGCAGGCGGCGTCGAGCTCGACCGCGCCGCGCGACCTGCCCGTCGAGCTGCCCGAGCACGCGCCCCATCTGCGACTGCTCGTGCGCGGCGCCGAGCTCGCCGACGAGGCCGAGCGCGCCCGCAACCCCCGATCCGCACCCGTCCGCCTGCGCGCGGCCGAACGCATCCGGCCCGCATCGAACGACTCGACCGACGCCCCGACCCCCAGGGAGCAGCCATGACCAGCCTGAGCGTCTTCGACCTGCACGCACAGCCGGTGTCCGCGCCCGAGGCGCCCGCCGAGCGGCACCTGCGGGCGCTGCCGTCGCCGCGCGTCGCGCCCCGGCGCACGCCGCGCCTCGTGCACGGCGTCATCGCCCTCGCGGGCCTCGCCGGCATCGTGTGCGCGCAGCTCGGCCTCTCGGTCGTCATCAGCGAGGGCGCCTACCGCATGAGCGCGCTGCAGGCCGAGTCGACGAGCCTCGCGCGCGCCGAGCAGAGCGTCGCCGAGGAGCTCGCGGTGCTGAGCTCGCCGCAGCACGTCGCGGTCGCGGGCGCCGAGCTCGGCATGCTCGCAGGCCAGCCCTCGCAGTTCCTCACGCTCGCGACGACCTCGACCGCGGGCGGCCCCGACGCGCTCCACATGCAGGTGCCGGCCGTCGACGGCTTCGGCATGTACGTGCCCAACTCCCTCCTGACCGCCCAGCCGCAGGTCGCCGCGTCCGTCGCCCAGGTGCAGGCCGCAACGATCGAGCCCTACCCGGGCATGCTGCTGCCCGCAGGCGAGAGCGCCCCGGCGATCGCCGCGGCCGCGCCCGCCGCCGCGCAGGACGTCGAGCCGACGGCGGTCGCGCCGACCACCGTCGCGCCCGGCACGCTGCTGCCGGCTCCCGGGCAGGAGTGAGCCGGCGAGGGCGTGGCGGCACGGCCGCGCGCCCCGACGCCGATACCGTGCACGTCGACATGGATGCTCGGCCGCCGAGCAGGAAGCGCAGGTGAGCGTGGCCGCGAGCGCGAAGCGCAGCAGCGATCGGCTGCGGACCGTCCTGGTCGCCATCCTCACGTTCGCGCTGCTCGCTGTCTTCGTCGTGCGGCTCGCCGACATCCAGCTCGTGCGCGCCGAGGCGCTCAACGCCGAGGCGGATGGGCGCCGCGGGGTGACGCAGACGATCTTCGGCACGCGCGGGCCCATCGTCGACGCGAACGGCACGGTGCTCGCCGAGAGCGTCGACCGGTGGGACCTCACGATCTCGCCGCGCTACACGCGCGACCTGCAGCCCGGCATCGACCGCGTCGACGCGACGCTCACCGTCGGCGACGCACTCGTCCAGATCGGCGCCATCACGGGCCAGGACCCCGTCGACCTGCAGGCGAAGATCCTCGCAGAGCTCGAGCGCGACCCCGACTCCGACTACCTGCTGCTCGTCGGCGGACTCGACGTCTCGCAGTTCGAGGCGGTGCGCGACCTCGGCCTGCCCTACGTCTACCTCCGCCTCAATCCCCAGCGCGTCTACCCCGCTGGCTCGGTCGCGGGCAACCTCGTCGGCTTCATGGGCGCAGACGAGCCGCTCGCGGGCGTCGAGCGCTCCGAGCAGGAGTGCCTCCGGGCGGAGTCTGGCTCGCGGGTGTTCGACCGCGGCGCCGACGGGACGCCCATCCCGGGCTCCATGACGACCAGGCCCGCCGTCGACGGTGGCTCCGTGCAGCTCACGATCGACACCGACGTGCAGTTCCAGATGCAGCAGCTCACGCAGCAGTACACGTCGCAGCTGCGCGCGCGCAGCGGCACGAGCATCGTCATGCGCACCGACGGCTCGATCGTCGCGGTCGCCGAGTCATCGACCGTCGACCCGAACGACCCCACGGCATCCGATTCCCGTGACCGCGGCTCGCGCGCGTTCACCGCGGCGTACGAGCCGGGCTCGATCTTCAAGGCGTTCTCGTTCGCGGCCATGCTCGACCTCGGCATCATCACGCCGCGCGACGAGCTGAGCGTGCCGTGGACGTACACGGCGCCCGGCGTGCGCGTGCGCGACGCCGTCTCGCACGAGGTCAAGCAGTGGACGGCCGCGGGCATCCTCGTCAACTCGTCGAACTCGGGCATGGTGCGCCTCGCGGAGCCGATGGCGACCGCCGACTACTACGACTACCTCGACCGCTTCGGCTTCGGCGAGACGAGCGCGGTCGACTTCGCCGGCGAGCAGCCGGTGGCGCTGCGCAACCCCGTGAACCTCGACGCGCAGACGCAGCTCAACGTGCTCTTCGGCCAGGGCATCGCTGCAACCCCCATCCAGCTCGCGTCGGCCTACCAGGCGCTCGCGAACGGCGGCGTGCACCTGCCAGCGCGGCTCATCGCCGGCTGCACCGACGCCGAGGGCGAGGTCACCGCGCCCGAGGTGGGCGAGGGGGAGCGGGTCGTGAGCGACACGACCGCGCGCCAGACGCTCGAGGTGCTCGAGAACGTTGTGACCGACTACGGCTACGACACCTTCCCGATCGAGGGGTACCGCATCGCCGCGAAGACCGGCACGGCGCAGATGGCGTACGAGGACGGATCGGGCTACGACCCCAACCGCATGATGATCTCGGTCGCGGGCGTGTTCCCCGTCGACGACCCGCAGTTCGTCGTGCTCACGATGTACGACAGCCCCCAGACGATCCGCACGAGCGGCGGGGCCATCCCAGCCTTCCACGATATGGTGAACCTGTTGATCCGCCACTTCGACATCCCGCCCAGCACGACCCAGCAGCCGGAGATCCCGCTCGAGTGGACCGCCGATCAGCCATGAGAGCAGCGTTGGACGAGGAGAGGATGTCCGTGGGACCCGTCGCACCGAGGATCCTGCGGCCCGAGCACCCGACCCCCAGGCCGCTCACCGGTCTCGTCGCGGCGTTCGAGCTGACGGTCGAGGCCGATCTCGACGGCATCGAGGTCACGGGCGTCACGCTCGACTCGAGCGACGTCGAGCCCGGCGACCTCTTCGCGGCGCTGCCCGGCGCTCGGCGTCACGGCGCCGAGTTCGCCGCCGCGGCGCTCGAGCAGGGCGCGGTCGCGGTCGTCACCGACCCGGCCGGCGCCGCGATGCTCGAGACCGGCGCCCCCGTCATCGTGCTCGACGACCCCCGCGCCGCGCTCGGCGAGATCTCGGCCTGGGTCTACCGCACGGGCGAGGACCGCCCGCGGCTCTTCGGCATCACCGGCACGAACGGCAAGACGTCGACCTCCTTCATGCTCGAGGGCCTGCTCGCCGACCTCGGCTTCGTCACGGGCCTGTCGACGACCGCCGAGCGGCACGTCGGCGACCTCGTCGTGACGTCGAAGCTCACGACCCCGGAGGCGAGCGAGCTGCACGCCCTGCTCGCGCGCATGCGCGAGGCCGGCGTCCGCGCCGCCGTGCTCGAGGTGAGCGCGCAGGCGATCGAGCGGCACCGCATCGACGGCGTCGTCTTCGACGTCGTCGCCTTCACGAACCTCAGCCACGACCACCTCGACGACTACGGCTCGATGGACGCGTACTTCGACGTGAAGGCCGAGCTCTTCACCCCCGATCGCGCCGAGCGCGGGGTCGTGTGCGTCGACACGGAGTGGGGCCGCCGCATCGCCGAGCGCAGCCGCATCCCCGTCACGACCGTCACGAGCGAGCCGGGCGTCGACGCCGACTGGCACGTCGACATCTGGGAGGAGACCCCCTCCTCCACCTCGTTCACGCTCACGGGCATCGACGGCGGCGCCGTCGAGGTGCAGATCCCCTTCATCGGCCGCCACATGGCGATCGACGCGGCGATCGCGATCCTCATGCTCGTCGAGGACGGCTTCGAGATGGACGCGATCGCCGAGGTCATCGACCGCGGGATGCGCCCGACGCTCCCCGGTCGCATCGAGCGCGTCTCGGGCGAGGAGGGCCCCTCGGTCTTCCTCGACTACGGTCACAGCCCCGACGCCTTCGCGCAGACCCTCGAGGCGCTCCGGCGCGTGACCGAGGGGCGCCTCGTCATGCTGTTCGGCGCCGACGGCGACCGCGACGCGACGAAGCGAGCCGACATGGGGCGCATCGCCGCCGAGCTCGCCGACGCCGTCGTGGTCACCGACTTCAACCCGCGCACCGAGGACGCCGCGAGCATCCGCGCCCAGGTGCTGGGCGGCGCTCGCGCGGCAGCGGGCGGCAAGCCCGTCATCGAGTCGTCGCCCGAGGAGGCGGCGATCCGCGAGGCGCTGCGCCTCGCCGGCCCCGGCGACACCGTGCTGTGGGCGGGCCCCGGCGACGCCGACTACCGCGACGTCGCGGGGGTGCGCGAGCCGTTCGACGCGCGCGCCGAGGCGCGCCGCGCGCTCGAGGAGGCCGGCTGGCCCACCGAGGAGCGCGGCGAGCGCCCGGCGCGGGACGTGCGCTGATGCTCCGGATGCGTGCCCGCGAGATCGCGGATGCCGTCGGGGGAGCGCTCCACGGCGACGACGTGCTCGTGACGGCCTCGGTCGAGACCGACTCGCGCCTCGTCGCGCCAGGCGGCGTCTTCGTCGCGATGCCGGGCGAGTCGACCGACGGCCACCGCTTCGTCGACGCGGCCGTCGCCGCGGGCGCCGCGCTCGTCATCGCCGAGCGCCCGCTCGAGCAGGCCGTGCCGCACATCGTGGTCGACTCCGGCGTCGTCGCGCTCGGCGCGCTCGCCGCCGACGTCATCCGGCGCGTGCGCGAGGCGGGCGAGCTCACCGTCATCGGCGTCACCGGCTCGAACGGCAAGACGACGACGAAGAACATGCTGCAGGCGATCCTCGAGCAGCACGGGCCCACCGTGAGCCCCATCAAGTCGTTCAACAACGAGGTCGGCGCCCCGATGACGATGCTGCGCATCGACGAGTCGACGCGGTACCTCGTGCTCGAGATGGGTGCGAGCCACGAGGGCGACATCGCCCGCCTGACGGCCATGTCGCATCCGGATGTCGGGGTCGTGCTCAAGGTAGGGCTCGCCCACGCGGGCGAGTTCGGCGGCGTCGAGGCGACGACGCGGGCGAAGACCGAGATGGTGCAGGACCTCGGCTCCCACCACGTCGCCGTGCTCAACCGCGACGACGAGCGCGTCGCGGGGATGGCGCGGTCGACGCGCGCCCGCATCGCGTGGTTCGGCACTTCGCCCGGCCCCGCCGACGAGCCGACGACCCTGTGGGCCGACGACGTCGATTCGACGCTCGAGGGCACGATCGCGACCATCCATCGCGGCGACGAGTCGTGGCCGCTGCGCCTGCGCATCCTCGGTGAGCACCACGTCATGAACGCGCTCGCTGCGCTCACCGTCGCCGACGCGCTCGGCCTCGACCTCGAGCGCGCCGTCCGGGCGCTCGGGAGCCTCGAGCGCGCGGAGCGCTGGCGCATGGAGCTGCTCGAGCCCGGCGGTGGCATCACGGTCATCAACGACGCCTACAACGCGAGCCCCGACTCGATGGCCGCCGCGATCCGCTCGCTCGCGCACATGACGCGCGGGGCGCAGCGCCGCTCGATCGCCGTGCTCGGCGAGATGGGCGAGCTCGGCGCGCTCTCGACCGAGGAGCACGACCGCATCGGCCGGCTCGCGGTGCGCGTGCGCATCGACCGGCTCGTCGTCGTCGGGAGCGCCGCGAAGGCGATCCACGACGCGGCCGAGCTCGAGTCGTCGTTCGGCCAGGACACCGCGTGGGTCGAGACCGCAGAGGAGGCCGAGGCGCTGCTGCGATCGAGCCTCGAGCCCGGCGATGTCGTGCTCGTCAAGTCGTCGCTCTCCGCGGACCTCAAGGACCTCGGCGACCGGATCGGGGGCCGCTAGGTGCTCGTGCTCATCGCCTCCGCCGGCATCGCCCTGCTCGTCTCGCTGCTCGCGACGCCGCTGTTCATCCGCGGCTTCGCGCGCATCGGCTGGGGCCAGTTCATCCGCGACGACGGCCCGCAGTCGCACCACACGAAGCGCGGCACGCCCACGATGGGCGGCCTCATCTTCATCGTCGCGATCCTCGCGGGCTACTTCGGCGGCAAGCTGCTCGGGCAGGACCCGCCGACGGTGCCCGCGCTGCTCGTGCTGCTGCTCATCGTCGGGATGGGCGTCGTCGGCTTCGTCGACGACTTCCTGAAGATCTCGAACCAGCGCTCGCTCGGCCTCGGCGGATGGGCGAAGGTGCTCGGCCAGCTCGTCGTCTCGGTCGCGTTCGGGGTGCTCGCCGTCACCGTGCCCGTCGGCCCGAGCGGGAGGCCCATCGTCGACCCCGTGATCTCGGGCGTCCGCGACATCCCGTGGCTCGACCTCGCGCCGTGGGGCGCCGTCGGCGTCATCGTCTTCGTGCTGTGGATCACCCTCATCAACGTCTCGGCGGCGAACGCCGTCAACGTGACCGACGGGCTCGACGGCCTCGCGACCGGCTCGATGATCATCTCGATGATCGGCTACGCGTTCATCGCCTTCTGGCAGTTCAACCAGTCGTGCTTCACGCCCGGCGCGGCGGAGGAGGATCTCTTCCGCTGCTACGACGTGGCGCAGCCGCTCGACGTCGCGACGCTCGCGGCGACGATCGCCGCCGCGCTCATCGGCTTCCTGTGGTGGAACACGAGCCCCGCGCAGGTGTTCATGGGCGACGTCGGCTCGCTCGCCCTCGGCGGCGCGCTCGCCGGCCTCGCGGTCATGACCGACACCCACCTGCTGCTGCTGCTCATCGCGGGCCTGCCGATCATCACGACCGGCTCCGTCATCGTGCAGCGCGCCTACTTCAAGATCACGCGCGGCAAGCGCATCTTCCTCATGAGCCCGCTGCACCACCACTTCGAGCTCAAGGGCTGGGCCGAGATCACGGTCGTCGTGCGCTTCTGGATCATCGCGGGGCTCTGCGTCGCGGCGGGCGTCGGCCTGTTCTACTTCCAGTGGCAGGTGGCGACGCCGTGAGCCGGCTCGACGAGCTCACCTCGTGGCACGCCGACTGGAAGGGCCTCCGCGTCGCGGTGCTCGGGCTCGGCGTGACGGGCTTCGCGGCGGTCGACACGCTCGCCGAGCTCGGCGCCGACGTGACCGCGATCGCCGAGCGCGTCGACGACGAGCGGCGGACCATCCTCGGCGTGCTCGGCGTGCCGATCGTCGAGGCCGGCCGCGACGAGTCGCCGGCGGCGCTGTCGGAGGCGGAGCTCGTGATCTCGTCGCCAGGGCTGCGCCCCGACCACCCGTGGCTGACCGCGGCCGCCGAGCACGGCATCCCCGTCTGGGGCGACATCGAGCTCGCGTGGCGCGTGCGCGACAAGGTGCGCGCCGCGGAGTGGATCATCATCACCGGCACGAACGGCAAGACCACGACGACCCAGCTCACCGCGCACATGCTCCGCGAGGCGGGCAAGCGCGTCGCGCCGGTCGGCAACATCGGCACGCCCGTGCTCGACGCCGTGCGCGACCCCGAGGGCTTCGACGCGCTCGTCGTCGAGCTCTCGAGCTTCCAGCTCCACAGCCTCCCCGTCGACGGCCCCGGCGCGCTCTGGCCGCACTCCGCCGCGTGCCTCAACATCGACGACGACCACCTCGACTGGCACGGATCGGCGGATGCGTACCGCGCGGCGAAGGGGAAGGCCTACGGCAACGCGCGGGTCGCCGCGGTCTACAACGTCGAGGACGACGCGACCATGCGGCTCGTCGAGGACGCGGACGTCGTCGAGGGCTGCCGCGCGATCGGCTTCTCGCTCGGCGTGCCGGGCCCGAGCGACCTCGGGATCGTCGACGGCGTGCTCGTCGACCGCGCCTTCCTCGAGGAGCACCGCTCGAGCGCGCTCGAGCTCGCGCACCTCGACGACCTCGAGCCCGCGGGGCTCCGCTCGCCCCACATGGCGCGCAACGTGCTCGCTGCCGCGGCGCTCGCGCGCGCGTTCGGCGCCGATCCCGCGCACGTGCGGGGCGCCATCCGCTCGTTCCGCCTCGACCGCCACCGCACCGAGCTCGTCGCGATCGTCGACGGCGTGCGCTTCGTCGACGACTCGAAGGCGACCAACCCGCACGCGGCCGAGGGCTCGCTCAGCGCCTTCGACCGCGTCGTCTGGATCGTCGGCGGGCTCTTCAAGGGCGCCGACGTCGCGCCGCTCGTCGCGAAGCACGCGCGCCGCGTCGCCGCCGCCGTCGTGATCGGCGTCGACCGTGCGCCCGTCGTCGAGGCGTTCGCGCGACACGCGCCCGGCATCCCGGTCGTCGAGGTCGACACGACCGAGACTGGATCGGTGATGCGGCTCGCCGTCGAGGCTGCCGCGTCGCTCGCCGAGCCAGGCGCGACGGTCCTGCTGGCCCCGGCGGCGGCATCCATGGACCAGTTCGACGACTACGCGGAGCGCGGCGACCGGTTCGCCGACGCGGTGCGGGAGAGGGGGGCTCGTGGCGACCACGACGGCTCCCGTCCCGGCGGCTGACGCCCGAGCGGCCCGCATGGGCCGACGCGCGCTCGTGCGCGTGCGCGCCGTCTTCGGCGCGCCGACCCTCAACGCGGCCCTGCTCTCGGGCACGACGCTCTTCCTCGTCGCCTTCGGCCTCATCATGGTGCTCTCGTCGTCGTCGGTCGAGGCCTACGTCGCGGGCGGCTCGTTCTTCACCGACTTCGCGAAGCAAGCGGCGTTCGCCGCCGTGGGCATCGTGCTCATGCTGCTCGCGGCCCGCATGCCGGCCACGACGTGGCAGCGCCTCGCGTGGCTCGGCATCATGCTCGGCATCGCACTGCAGGTGCTCGTCTTCACGCCGCTCGGCTTCGGCGCGAACGGCAACCGCAACTGGATCGGCGTCGGCGGCTTCTCGCTGCAGCCGTCGGAGTTCGTGAAGGTCGCGCTGTGCGTCTGGCTCGCGATGATCATGACGCGCAAGCAGTCGCGCATCCACGGCTTCTGGCAAGCGTGGATCCCGGCAGGCCCCGTCGCGGGCCTCTCGATCGGCCTCGTCCTCCTCGGCAGCGACCTGGGCACCGTCGTCATCATGGCGCTGCTCTCGTTCGGCGCGCTGTGGTTCGCGGGCGTGCGGTGGTGGCACCTCGTGCTGCCCGCCGTCGGGCTCGGCCTGCTCGCCGTCCCGGTCGTGCTCTCGAGCCCGTCGCGCGTGCGCCGCGTGACCGCCTTCATCCAGGGCTGCACCGACGCCGACTACTACTCCGGCTGCTGGCAGCAGCTGCACGGCACGTGGGCGCTCTCTGCGGGCGGCCTCTTCGGCGTCGGGCTCGGCAACTCGCGCGCGAAGTGGTCGTGGCTGCCCGAGGCCGACAACGACTACATCTTCGCGATCATCGGGGAGGAGCTCGGGCTGCTCGGCGCCGCGGTCGTGCTCGCGCTCTTCGCGCTCCTCGCCTGGACCATGCTGCGCATCGTGCGTCACGCCTCGCTGCAGATCACGCGCGTCGTCACGGGCGCCGCGATGGTGTGGCTCGTCGGGCAGGCGATCGTCAACATCGGCGTCGTGCTCGGCCTCCTGCCCGTGCTCGGCGTGCCGCTGCCGTTCATCTCCTCCGGCGGCTCGCAGCTCATCGCCGCGCTGCTCATCGTCGGCATCGTGCTCTCGCTCGAGCGGGTCGACAACCCGACCGTGCGCGGCTCGCTCCTCGAGGCGCGGGACTGACGATGCGCGTCCTGCTCGCCGGCGGCGGCACCGCCGGCCACGTGAACCCCCTGCTCGCGACGGCGCAGCGGCTCCGCGAGCGGCATCCGGGCGCCGAGCTCGTCGTGCTCGGCACGCGCGAGGGGCTCGAGCGCGAACTCGTGCCGCGCGCGGGCCTCGAGCTCGCCACGATCGAGAAGCTGCCCTTCCCGCGCCGCCCAGACCTGGCCGCGCTGCGGTTCCCGGGTCGCTGGCGGCGCGCGGTCGCCGAGGTGCGCGCGCTCATCCGCGAGCGGCGCATCGAGGTCGTCGTCGGCTTCGGCGGCTACGCGTCGGCGCCCGCCTACCGCGCCGCGCGGCTCGAGCGCGTGCCGATCGTCATCCACGAGGCCAACGCCAAGCCCGGCATGGCCAACCTGCTCGGCGCCCGCTGGACCGAGTTCGTCGGCATCTCCTACCGCTCGACGAGGCTGCCGGGCGAGCTCGTCGGCATGCCGCTGCGCCCCGAGATCACCGCGCTCGACCGCGCTGGCCTCCGCGCCGAGGCGCGCGCCGAGCTCGGCCTCGACGCCGACCGGCCGACGCTCCTCGTCACCGGCGGCTCGCAGGGCGCCCGCTCGATCAACCGCGCGATCGTGGCGGCCGCGGGCGACATCGTCGACGCCGGCTGGCAGATCCTGCACCTCTCGGGCGGTCGGCAGACCGACTTCGAGCCCGCGACCGTGCCGCACTACGTCGCGATCGAGTACCTCGACCGCATGCACCTCGCCCTCGCCGCCGCCGACCTCGTCGTCTGCCGCGCCGGGAGCCTCACGGTCTCCGAGCTCATGGCCGTCGGGCTGCCCGCGATCTACGTGCCGCTGCCCTACGGCAACGGCGAGCAGGGCCTCAACGCGGCCGACCAGGTGGCGGCCGGGGGAGCCGAGCTCGTCGCCGACGCCGACTTCACGGCAGAATGGGTGCGCGCACGGCTCGTGCCGCTGCTGCGGGACGTCGATCGCCTCGCGGCGATGGCCTCCGCCTCCGCGGGAGCCGGCGCGAGCGACGGCAGCGACCGGATGTGCGATCTCATCGAGCGGGCCGCCGCCACGAGGAGGCAGCCGTGATCGAACCAGACCTGACCCAGCCGATCCCCGCGTCGATCGAGCGCGTGCACTTCATCGGCATCGGCGGCTCCGGCATGTCGGGCATCGCGCACATGATGCTCGACGGCGGCATCGCCGTCTCGGGCTCCGACCGCTCGGGCTCGGCGACCGTCGACCGGCTGCGCGAGCGCGGCGCGAGCGTCGCGATCGGCCACGACGCGGCGAACCTCCCCGTCGACGGGGAGCACCGGGCGGATGCGGTGGTGGTCACGAGCGCGCTCTGGCCCGACAACCCCGAGCTCGTCGCGGCGCGCGAGGCAGGCATCCCCGTGCTCCACCGCTCGCAGGCCCTGCACGTGCTCGCGCGCGGGAAGCGCGTCGTCGCGGTCGCCGGCGCCCACGGCAAGACGACGACGACCGGCATGCTCGTCGTCGGGCTCCACGGCCTCGGCATCGAGGCGGGCTTCGTCAACGGCGGCATCATCGCCGGGCTCGGCGTCTCGAGCGGCCACGGCGACTCCGACGTCTTCGTGCTCGAGGCCGACGAGTCGGACGGCTCCTTCCTGCTCTACGACGTCGCGGTCGCGCTCATCACGAACGTCGACACCGACCACCTCGACCACTACGGCACCCCCGAGGCGTTCGACGCCGCGTTCGCCGGCTTCGCGAACCGCGCGAGCGAGGCCGTCGTCATCTCGATCGACGACCCGGGCGCGCGCCGCGTGCGCGAAGCCATCTCGCACGACCGCGTCGTGACGTTCGGCGAGGCCGAGGGCGCCGACGTGCGCATCCTCGACGTCCGCCTCGGCGAGAGCGCCGAGTGCACCGTCGAGGTCGCCGGCAGCCGCTTGGAGCTCTCCGCCGGCGTGCCCGGCCGGCACAACGCCGTCAACGCGGCGGGCGCCCTCGCGACCCTCGTCGCGCTCGGCATCGCCCCGGCCGAGGCTGCGCGCGCGCTCGCCGCCTTCCGTGGCACCGGCCGCCGATTCGAGCTGCACGGCGAGCGCCGCGGCGTGCGCGTCTTCGACGACTACGCGCACCACCCCGCCGAGGTCGACGCCGCGCTCACCGCGGCGCGCAGCGTCATCGGCGACGGGCGCATCATCGCGATCCACCAGCCCCACCTCTACACCCGCACGCGCGACATGGCCGGCGACTTCGCGGCCGTCTACGAGCGCGTCGCCGACCACACCGTCGTGCTCGACGTCTACGGCGCGCGCGAGGACCCCATCCCGGGCGTCACCGGCGCGCTCGTCGCCGAGCGGTTCGCCGACCCGGCCGACGTCGACTACCTGCCCGACTGGCAGCGCGCTGCCGAGCGCGCCGCCGCGCTCGCGCGCGAGGGCGACATCATCGTGACGCTCTCGTGCGGCGACGTCTACCGCATCATCCCGCAGGTGCTCTCGGCGCTCGAGGAGGGCGGCGAGGCGTGAGGCGACCCGACGGCTTCGAGCCGGTCGAGCCCGAGCCCGCACCCGAAGCCGAGGAGGCGGGGGAGCGGACGATGGACCTCGCCGAGCTCGTGCGCGCGCGGCGCGAGGCGCTCCGGCGCGAGGCGTTCGAGCGCGAGGCCGCCGAGTCGGTGCCGCAGCGGCGGTGGGCGCTGAGCGCCTACGGCGACCTCGACGAGGGCGAGGGGGCGGATGCGGGCGGCGCGGTCGCGGGGACGGCACCGGTCGAGCCGCTCGACGAGGGCGGCTCGCACGCGCAGCGGGTCGACCGTGCGTGGCGCGAGGCGGAGCGCGAGCAGCGCCGCGCCGAGCGCACCGAGGCGCGCGAGACCGCTCGCGCGGCTCGCGCCGCGAAGCGCGCGCGCGTGCGCCGGGAGCGCGCGGAGGTGCGGCGCTTCACGGCCGCGCGCCGCCGCCAGCTGCGCACCGCGCTGCTGACCGTCGGCGGGCTCGCGATCGCCCTCGCGGTGCTCGTCGGGCTCGTCTGGTCGCCGCTCATGTCGGTGCGCGAGGTGCGGGTCGAGGGCACCGAACGGCTCGGCGCGGCCGCGGTGCAGCAAGCGCTCGCCGACTCGATCGGCCAGCCGATCGCGACCGTCACCGAGGAAGGGGTCGCGGAGCGGCTCCAGGCCATCCCGCAGATCGAGTCCTTCCGCGTCGACATCGTGCCGCCCTCGACCGTGATCGTCCGGATCGTCGAGCGCGAGCCCGCGGCGATCGTGCCGGGCGAGAGCGGCGAGGCCGTCATCGACGCGGCCGGGGTCGTGCTCGGCGGCGTCGACGAGTCGACCGCGGCGCTGCCCCGGCTCGACGGCGTCGAGGTGGGCACCGAGGAGTTCGAGGCGGTCGCGACCGTGCTCGTCTCGGTGCCGCGGAACGTGCTCGAGGCGACCGCGACGATCGCGGCGCCGACGCCGTCCGACATCCAGCTCTTCCTGCACAGCGGCCAGACGGTGCTGTGGGGCGGCACCGACGAGAGCCAGCTGAAGGCCGACGTGCTCGCCGCGCTGCTCGAGACGCAGGATCCCTCACTCGCGCTCGTGCTCGACGTCAGCGCGCCCGAGACGCCCGTCGTGAGCGGCTCCTGACGGCGGTTCGCGCTTCCGCGACCCCGCCGCCACCGCTCGCGGAATCTGACGATTCTTTTTCTTGTCGCGGCGTGCGCCGACACACCGAGTCGCTCCCGACCGAGCGTGCCCGCCGCCCGTAGCGTCGGAGTCGTCAGCATGAAGTGAGGAATTCTCTAAACTTCAACTAGAGGTTGAGAGTTCGATCGAGGGGCCGGGACCGTGACTTCCAACAACAACTACCTCGCCGTCATCAAGGTGGTCGGCGTCGGCGGCGGCGGCGTGAACGCCGTGAACCGCATGATCGACCTCGGCCTGCGCGGCGTCGAGTTCATCGCCATCAACACCGACGCGCAGGCGCTGCTGCTCAGCGATGCCGACGTCAAGCTCGACGTCGGCCGCGAGCTCACCAAGGGCCTCGGCGCGGGCGCCGACCCCGAGGTCGGTCGCCGCGCCGCCGAGGACCACGCGGAGGAGATCGAGGAGGCGCTCGCGGGTGCCGACATGGTCTTCGTCACCGCCGGCGAGGGCGGCGGCACGGGCACGGGCGGCGCGCCCGTCGTGGCTCGCATCGCGAAGAGCCTCGGTGCGCTCACCGTCGGCGTCGTGACGAAGCCGTTCTCGTTCGAGGGCCGCCGCCGCCAGGCGCAGGCCGAGGCGGGCGTCGAGGCGCTCAAGAACGAGGTCGACACGCTCATCGTCGTGCCGAACGACCGCCTGCTCGAGATCAGCGACATGGGCATCTCGATGGTCGAGGCCTTCGAGACCGCCGACCAGGTGCTGCTCGCGGGCGTGCAGGGCATCACCGACCTCATCACGACGCCGGGCCTCATCAACGTCGACTTCGCCGACGTGAAGTCCGTCATGCAGGGCGCGGGCTCCGCGCTCATGGGGATCGGCTCGTCGCGCGGCGCCGACCGCGCCATCAAGGCGGCCGAGCTCGCTGTCGCGAGCCCGCTGCTCGAGGCGAAGATCGACGGCGCGCACGGCGTGCTGCTCTCGATCCAGGCGGGCAGCAACCTCGGCATCCACGAGACCTACGACGCGGCGAAGCTCGTGCAGGAGGCCGTGCACCCAGAGGCGAACATCATCTTCGGCACGGTCATCGACGACACGCTCGGCGACGAGGTGCGCGTGACGGTCATCGCCGCAGGCTTCGACGGCGCCGGCCCGATCGCGAAGGACGACGACTCCGTCATCCGCTCCGCGGCGCGCACCGAGATGGGCCTGCGCGAGTCGTCGCACAGCGCTCCGAGCGCGCACGAGGCCCCCGCCGAGCGCCGGCCGATCCCGGCCCCGCCCGTCGCCGACCACCTCACCGGACCGGTGCAGCCGCTCACCCAGGTGGACGAGGAGGAGGACGAGTTCCTCCCCGACTTCCTCCGCTGACGTGACCGACACCCCCGCCGCCCGCCTGGCCGCGTTCCTCGACGAGCTCGAGGGCGCGCGCCGCGGGCGCGAGGTGACGCTCGTCGTCGTGACGAAGCTCCACCCCGCGTCGCTCGTGCGCGAGCTCGCCGAGGCGGGGCACCGGCACTTCGGCGAGAGCCGCCACCCGGAGTCGCGAGACAAGGCGGTGGAGCTCGAGGGTCTCGGACTCACGTGGCACTTCGTCGGCCAGCTGCAGCGCAAGAAGGCGCGCCAGGTGGCCCGCTACGCCGACGTGCTGCACTCGATCGACTCCGACGAGCTCGTCGAGGCGCTCGAGGGCGGCGAGCCGGGCGACGAGCGCCCCGTGCGCGACGCGCTCGTGCAGATCAACCTGACCGACGACCCCGACCGGGGCGGCGTCGCGCCGGCTCGGCTCGACGCGCTCGCCGAGCGCGTCGCGGCATCTCCGGCGCTCCGGCTCCGGGGCGTCATGGCGGTCGCCCCGCTCGGCGAGGAGCCGGCGCGCGCCTTCGAGCGGCTCGCCGCGCTCGCCGAGCGCGTGCGGGCGATCGACCCCGCCGCCGACTGGATCTCCGCCGGCATGAGCGGGGACTGGCGCGAGGCGCTCGACCACGGCGCGACACACCTGCGCATCGGCACGGCAATCACGGGAAACCGTGCGACCGGCTTGTAGCGTGAACCCAGCCACGAGGAGGATCCCATGAGCAACGCACTCAAGAAGGCAGCGATCTACTTCGGCTTCGCCGAGGAGGACGAGCTGACCCAGGAGGTCCGTCCTGTCGAGCGGGCCGAGCACGAGGAGCGCGCGCCCCAGCCCGTGCGCGAGCGCGCGGCCGAAGAGCCGCGCCGCGCACCCGTCACGAAGCTCCGCGCGAGCCAGAAGGTGAACGACATGAGCGAGATCCTCACGGTGCACCCGCGCCAGTACAAGGACGCGAAGGCGATCGCCGAGGCGTTCCGCGCCGGCACGCCCGTGATCATCAACCTGTCGCAGATGACCGACGGCGACGCGCGTCGCCTGATCGACTTCTCCGCCGGGCTCACGCAGGGCCTCGAGGGCCGCATCGAGCGCGTGACGACGAAGGTCTACCTGCTGACGCCCGAGCACATCGCCGTCTCCGGCGCGCGCTCGATCGACGAGGACGCCGACTCGGCCGTCTTCTCGCACTGACGCGCGTTCCGTGGTGCTCGTCTCGATCCTCGCCTGGGTCGTCCACTCCGCCGCGCTGCTCGCGTTCTACCTCCTCTTCGCGCGCATCGTCGTCGATCTCGTGCGGCAGGTGCGGCGCGACTGGCGACCGACGGGCTTCTGGCTCGTCGTGTCGGTGTGGATCCTCCGGCTGACCGACCCGCCGCTGCGGTTCGTGCGCCGGTTCGTGAAGCCCGTGCGCGTCGGCGGCGCGATGCTCGACCTCGCGATGGTCGTGCTCATGCTCGCGCTGCTGCTCCTCATGACGATCGTCGGTCCATTCCGGCTCCTGCCAGCCTGAGCGCGCGCTCGGTCGGCGCTTGGCTAGGATCGACAGGATGCCGTCCGAGGGCGGGTACAGTGAATCTGCGCTGCGGGCCCGCTCGGGCCGGGCAGCCGACGAAGAAAGGCAAGCCATGGCACTGACTCCTGACGACGTCGTCCACAAGCGCTTCGAGACGACGCGCTTCCGCGACGGCTACGACCAGGACGAGGTCGACGACTTCCTCGACGAGGTCGTCACCGAGCTGCGTCGCCTCATCGAGGAGAACGACGGGCTCCGGGCCGAGAACGAGCAGCTCCGCCAGGGCATCGCCCCCGCCGAGCCCGCGCCGGCCGCCGAGGTCGACACCGCGGAGCTCGACGCCCTGCGGGCCGAGAACGAGCAGCTCAAGCAGCAGCTCGCCGAGCGCGACGCCGCGCCGGTCGAGCAGGCCGAGCCCGTCGCGGCCGGCGAGCCCGACACCGCCGAGCTCGACGCGCTGCGCGCCGAGAACGAGCAGCTCAAGCAGCAGCTCGCCGAGCAGCAGGAGAGCGCCGCGCAGTCCGCGCCCGAGCCCGCGGCCGAGGCGTCGAGCCCCGTGCAGACCGAGGCGAACAGCCTCATCGTGCTCGCGCAGCGCCTGCACGACGAGCACGTCGCCGAGGGCGAGCGCAAGCGCGACGAGCTCATCGCCGCCGCTGAGCAGACCGCCCAGCAGATCGAGGAGGCCGCCGAGGAGCGCAAGTCGCTGCTCGAGCAGGAGTTCGACCAGACCAAGGCCCGCCTCGACGAGCAGAAGGGCCTGCTCGAGCAGAAGATCGACGAGCTCAAGAGCTTCGAGCGCGACTACCGCCTCAAGCTGCGCGGCTACATCGAGAGCCAGCTGCGCGACCTCGACCGGTCGTCGTCGCTCGCCTTCGGCGGCCAGGGCGGCAGCTGAGCCGCTCGGTGACGCTCGACGCTGCACCCGAGACCCCGAGCGCGGCCCCGGCGGCGCGCTCCTGGCGCACGTTGGGGCTCGTGCTCGGGGTCGCGGCCCTCGTCTGGCTCGGCGACTTCCTCGCGAAGGAGTGGGTCATCGCCGAGATGGCCGAGGGGGAGCGCCGGCAGGTGCTCGGCGAGGTGCTCCAGTGGCACTTCGTTCGCAACCCGGGCGCGGCGTTCTCGCTCGCGGCCGGCTCGACCTGGATCTTCACGATCCTCGCCGCCGCGGTCGTCGTGGTGATCATCACGCAGCTGCGACGCATCCGCTCCATCTGGTGGGCGGCCGCGTTCGGCGGCCTCCTCGGCGGCACGCTCGGCAACCTCACCGACCGCCTCACGCGCGAGCCGGGCTTCTTCGTCGGCCACGTCGTCGACTTCATCCAGGTGTGGGGCTTCCCGGCGATCTTCAACATCGCCGACATCTTCATCGTCTCGTCGATGATCGGCATCGTGCTGCTCGTGCTGCTGAACATCGGCCTCGACGGGCAGCGGCACACCGACGAGCCGAAGGCGGCGGATGCGACCGGCGAGCCGGGTGCTGACGCAGAGGGCGCGCGCGACTGATGGAGTCCCGCTTCCTGCAGGTGCCGCCCGGGCTCGACGGCTCGCGCGCCGACGCCGGCATCGCGCGGCTGCTCGGCCTCTCGCGCACCGCGGTCGTCGCGATGCTCGAGAGCGGCGGCGCCGTGCAGGACGGCGCCGTGCTCGGCAAGTCCGACCGGCTGCGCGGCGACGCGTGGCTCGACCTCTCGTGGCAGCCGCGCGAGGAACCCACGATCGTCGCGACGCCCGTGCCCGACCTCGGCGTCGTGCACGACGACGACGACATCGTCGTGGTCGACAAGCCCGCGGGCGTCGCAGCGCACCCGAGCATGGGCTGGCAGGGGCCGACGGTCGTCGGGGCGCTCGCCGCCGCCGGCTTCCGCATCGCGACCTCCGGAGCGGCCGAGCGCCAGGGCGTCGTGCACCGGCTCGACGCGGGCACGAGCGGGCTCATGGTGGTCGCGAAGAGCGAGCGCGCCTACTCGCGGCTCAAGGCCGCCTTCCACGACCGCGAGGTGGAGAAGATCTACCGCGCGGCGGTGCAGGGCCACCCCGATCCGCTCGCCGGCACGATCGACGCGCCCATCGGGCGGCATCCCAACCACGAGTGGCGCTTCGCGGTCGTCTCGAGCGGCAAGCACGCCGTGACGCACTACGAGACGCTCGAGGCGTTCCGCGGCGGCAGCCTGCTCGAGGTGCAGCTCGAGACGGGGCGCACCCATCAGATCCGCGTGCACATGGCGGCCAGGAGGCATCCGTGCCTCGGCGACGCGATGTATGGCGCCGACCCGACGGTGAGCGCCCGGCTCGGGCTCGAGCGGCAGTGGCTGCACGCGGTGCGGCTCGGCTTCAAGCACCCCGGCACGGGGGAGTGGGCGGTCTTCTCCTCCCAGCCCGCGCCCGAGCTCGCGCACGCGCTCGAGGTGCTGCGCGAGGAGTAGCAGGGGCGAGCGCGCCGCCGCCCGCGGTGGGCTCCCCGCCGTAGGATCGAGGGGCCATGGCAGACTCCTTCGCGCACCTCCACGTCCACACCGAGTACTCGATGCTCGACGGCGCCGCTCGCATCAACGAGCTCATGAAGGCCGTGCAGGCGGAGGGCATGCCGGCGGTCGCGATGACCGACCACGGGAACGTCTTCGGCGCGTACGAGTTCTGGAAGGCGGCGCGCGCGCAGGGGGTCAAGCCGATCATCGGCACCGAGGCGTACATCACGCCCGGCACGCACCGCAGCGAGAAGACGCGCGTGAAGTGGGGCGGGGCCGACGCGTCGCCCGGCGACGACGTCTCGGGCAGCGGCGCGTACACGCACATGACGCTGCTCGCCGAGAACAACGAGGGGCTGGCGAACCTCTTCCGGCTCTCGTCGTACGCCTCGATGGAGGGCTTCTACTTCAAGCCGCGCATGGACCGAGAGCTGCTCGAGCGCTACTCGACGGGGCTCATCGCGACGACCGGCTGCCCCTCTGGCGAGGTGCAGACGCGGTTGCGGCTCGGCCAGTTCGACGCCGCGCTCGACGCCGCGGCGAGCTACCGCGACCTCTTCGGCGCGAACAGCTACTTCCTCGAGATCATGGACCACGGGCTCGAGATCGAGCGGAGGGTCAAGGATGACCTGCTCGAGATCGGCAAGCGGCTCGGCCTGCCGCTGCTCGCGACGAACGACCTGCACTACACGCACGCCGCCGACGCGAAGAGCCACGAGGCGCTGCTGTGCGTGCAGTCGGGCTCGACGATGGACGACCCGAACCGCTTCCGGCTCGAGGGCGGCGGCTACTACGTCAAGTCGGCCGCCGAGATGCGCCACCTCTTCCGCGACCTCGAGGGCGCGAGCGACAACACGCTGCTCGTCGCCGAGCGCTGCGACGTGCAGTTCGACGAGTCGGCGAACTACATGCCGCGCTTCCCCGTGCCGGAGGGGCACACGGAGGAGTCGTGGTTCCGCCACGAGGTGCAGGTGGGCCTCGAGCGCCGCTACCCGGGCGGCATCCCCGAGGCGGTGCACCGGCAGGCGGAGTATGAGATGGGCGTCATCTCGAACATGGGCTTCCCCGGCTACTTCCTCGTCGTCGCCGACTTCATCAACTGGGCGAAGGACAACGGCATCCGCGTCGGGCCCGGGCGCGGCTCGGGCGCGGGCTCGATGGCCGCGTACGCGATGCGCATCACCGACCTCGACCCGCTCGAGCACGGCCTCATCTTCGAGCGCTTCCTCAACCCCGACCGCGTCTCGATGCCCGACTTCGACATCGACTTCGACGACCGCCGGCGCCCGGAGGTCATCCGGTACGTGACCGAGAAGTACGGCTCGGAGCGCGTCGCCCAGATCGTCACGTACGGCACGATCAAGTCGAAGCAGGCGCTGAAGGACGCATCCCGCGTGCTCGGCTTCCCGTTCGGGATGGGCGAGAAGCTCACGAAGGCGATGCCACCCGCGGTGATGGGCAAGGACATCCCGCTCTCGGGCATCTTCGACGAGACGCACGAGCGCTACAAGGAGGCCGGCGACGTGCGGGCGGTCATCGAGACCGACCCGGATGCGAAGACCGTCTTCGAGACGGCGCGCGGCCTCGAGAACCTCAAGCGCCAGTGGGGCGTGCACGCGGCGGGCGTCATCATGTCGTCCGACCCGCTCATCGACATCATCCCGATCATGAAGCGCGAGCAGGACGGCGCGATCATCACGCAGTTCGACTACCCCGCGTGCGAGTCGCTCGGCCTGATCAAGATGGACTTCCTGGGGCTGCGCAACCTCACGATCGTCTCGGATGCGCTCGACAACATCCGCGCGAACCGGGGGGAGGAGCTCGACCTCGAGACCCTCGCGCTCGACGACCGCGGCGCGTACGAGCTGCTGCAGCGCGGCGACACGCTCGGCGTCTTCCAGCTCGACGGCGGGCCGCTGCGCTCGCTCCTGCGGCTCATGAAGCCCGACTCGTTCGAGGACATCTCGGCCGTCATCGCGCTCTACCGCCCCGGCCCCATGGGCGCCGACTCGCACACGAACTACGCGCTGCGGAAGAACGGGCTGCAGGACATCACGCCCATCCACCCGGAGCTCGAGGAGCCGCTCGCCGAGATCCTCTCCGAGAGCTACGGCCTCATCATCTACCAGGAGCAGGTGATGGCGGTCGCGCAGAAGGTCGCCGGCTACTCGCTCGGCCAGGCCGACATCCTGCGGCGCGCGATGGGCAAGAAGAAGAAGGCAGAGCTCGACAAGCAGTTCGAGGCCTTCTCGGGCGGCATGCTCGAGCGCGGCTACTCGGCCGGTGCGGTCAAGGCGCTGTGGGACATCCTGCTGCCCTTCTCCGACTACGCGTTCAACAAGGCGCACTCCGCCGCGTACGGCGTCATCTCCTACTGGACCGCCTACCTCAAGGCGCACTACCCGGCCGAGTACATGGCGGCGCTGCTGACGAGCGTCGGCGACTCGAAGGACAAGATGGCGCTCTACCTCTCGGAGTGCCGCCGCATGGGCATCACGGTGCTGCCGCCGGACGTCAACGAGTCGTCGCTCTACTTCACCGCCGTCGGCGACGACATCCGCTTCGGCCTCGGCGCGGTGCGGAACGTGGGCGAGGGCGTCGTCGACGGCATCATCGCCGCCCGCACGCGCGAGGGCGCCTACTCGAGCTTCCACGACTTCCTGAAGAAGGTGCCGCTCGGCGTCGCGAACAAGCGCACGGTCGAGTCGCTCATCAAGTCGGGTGCGTTCGACAGCCTGGGCGCGACGCGTCGCGCGATGCTCGAGATCCACGAGGATGCGGTGGATGCCGCCGTCTCGATCAAGCGGAACGAGGCCAACGGCCAGGTCGACCTCTTCGGCGACATCTTCGACGACCTCGACACGGTCGCCGACCGGGTGCCCGACCGGCCGGAGTGGGGCAAGAAGGACAAGCTCGCGTTCGAGCGCGAGATGCTCGGCCTCTACGTCTCCGACCACCCGCTCTCGGGGCTCGAGCTCGAGCTCGCGAAGCACGCGACGCACCAGATCCAGGATCTCGGGGACTCGGCCGAGGACGGCGACACCGTCATGATCGCGGGCCTCATCACGAGCGCGCAGCACCGGGTCGCGCGGAACTCCGGCAACCAGTACGGCATCATCACCGTCGAGGACTTCGGCGGCGAGATCGAGATCATGGTGCTCGGCAAGACCTACACCGAGTTCCGCCCAGCGCTCGTGCCCGACCAGGTGGTCGTCGTGCGCGGCCGCGTGCGCACGCGCGACGACGGCTTCACGCTGCATGCCAACTCGATCGACACCCCCGACGTGCAGCCGGTCGACGAGTCGAGGCCGCTCGAGCTGCGGATCCCGGAGCGGCGCGCGTCGATGACGGCGATGCGCGAGCTGCGCACGCTGCTCGAGCGGCACTCGGGGCCGACCGACGTGCGCCTCGCGCTCGAGCGCCCCGAGGTGCTGCGGGTCTTCTCGCTGCCGCAGAAGGTGCGCGTCTCGAGCGACCTCTTCGGCGAGATCAAGAGCCTGCTGGGGCCCGCCTCGATCGCCTGACCGCGGCTCTCGAGCGGTCACTTCCGCACGCGAGCGGTCACTCCAGCCCCTGACCGGTCACTTCAGCCCGTGACCGGTCAGTCGAGACAGGCCGAGTTGACCGCTCACGCGCGGAGTTGACCGCTCACGCGCGGAGTTGACCGCTCGCGGGCTGACTCGACCGCTCGCGGGCGGAAGTGACCGCTCGCGACGGGCGGGGCGCAGCGCGAATACGATGGAGGTCATGCTCCGACGACTCGACCTCACGACGCTGCCCGGGGATCAGGAGCTGCGCGCGCTGCTGCCGCGGCCCGCTGTCGACGTCGAGCGCGCGCTGCCCGCGGCGCAAGAGCTCATCGCCGACGTGCGCGAGCGCGGCGCCGAAGCGCTCGTCGCGCAGGCCGAGCGCTTCGACGGCGTGCGGCCCGCCGAGCTCCGCGTGCCGGCCGAGGCGGTCGAGCAGGCGCTCGACGCGCTCGAGCCGACCGTCCGCACCGCGCTCGAGACGGCGATCGCCCGCGTGCGCGTCGGCTCCGCAGCCCAGGTGCCGCCGCCGACCTCCGTCGAGCTCGCGCCGGGCGCGGTCGTCGAGCTGCGCTGGCAGCCGGTCGACCGGGTCGGCCTCTACGTGCCGGGCGGCAAGGCCGTCTACCCCTCGAGCGTCGTCATGAACGTCGTCGCGGCGCAGGCTGCGGGCGTCGGCTCGATCGCCGTCGCGAGCCCCGCGCAAGCCGAGCACGGCGGGCTCCCGCACCCGACGATCCTCGCGGCGTGCGCGCTGCTCGGCGTCGACGAGGTCTACGCGATGGGCGGCGCCGGCGCGGTCGGCGCCTTCGCGCACGGCGTGCCGGGCATCGGGCTCGAGCCCGTCGACGTCGTCACCGGCCCGGGCAACGTCTTCGTCGCCGCCGCGAAGCGCGCCGTCGCCGGCCGCGTGCGCGTCGACGCGGAAGCCGGTCCGACCGAGATCCTCGTCATCGCCGACGACTCCGCCGACCCCGAGCTCGTCGCCGCCGACCTCGTGAGCCAAGCCGAGCACGACGAGCTCGCGGCGGCCGTGCTCGTGACCGACAGCGCCGACCTCGCCGACCGGGTCGACGCATCCGTCGCCCGCCGCGCGGCCGCGACCGCCGCGGCCGAGCGCGTCGCGACGTCGCTCGCCGGCGAGCAGTCGGCGATCGTGCTCGTCGCCGACCTCGAGGCCGCCGTGCGCGTGAGCGACGCCTACGCGCCCGAGCACCTCGAGATCCAGACCCGCGACGACGACGGGGTGCTCGCGCGCATCCGCCACGCCGGTGCGATCTTCCTCGGCGCGCACGCGCCCGTGAGCCTCGGCGACTACGCCGCCGGCTCCAACCACGTGCTGCCGACGGGCGGCCAGGCGCGACGCGTCGCGGGCCTCGGCGCCGCGACGTTCCTGCGGCCGCAGCAGGTCGTGCGCTACGATCGCGCGGCGCTCGAGGCGGTGCGCGCCGACGTCGTCGCGCTCGCCGGCGCCGAGGGCCTGCCCGCGCACGGCGAGGCGATCGACGCCCGATTCGAGGAGGCGCGCTGATGCACTGCCCGTTCTGCCGCAATCCCGACTCGCGCGTCGTCGACTCGCGCACGACCGACGACGGCACCGCGATCCGCCGCCGGCGCCAGTGCACCGAGTGCGGGCGCCGGTTCACGACCGTCGAGACGGCGAGCCTCTCGGTCGTGAAGCGCTCGGGCGTGCTCGAGCCCTTCCGGCGCGAGAAGGTCATCGAGGGCGTGCGGAAGGCCGTGCGCGGCCGCCCCGTCACCGACGCCGACCTCGCGAGCGTCGCGCAAGCGGTCGAGGAGACCGTGCGCGCGACCGGCGCGAGCCAGATCGACGCGAACGAGATCGGCCTCGCGGTGCTGCCGCCGCTGCGCGCGCTCGACGAGGTCGCCTACCTCCGCTTCGCGAGCGTCTACAACGCCTTCGACTCGCTCGACGACTTCGAGTCGGCCATCCGGGCGCTCCGCGAGGAGCGCGCCGCGGCGGCGGACGGCGCCGAGGACGAGCGGTGACCGCCTACGACCTGCTCTTCCGGCACGGCTTCGCGCACATCGACCCCGAGCGCGCGCACCACCTCGGCGCCGCCGCGATCCGCGCGATCGGCGCCGCGCGCCCCGGCGTGCGGACGGATGCGCGGCTCACGACGCGCGCGCTCGGCCGCGAGTTCCCGACCCCCTTCGGCATCGCCGCGGGCTTCGACAAGGACGCGACGATGATCGCTGGCCTCGGCGCGCTCGGCTTCGGCCACGTCGAGGTCGGCACCATCACGGCGCGCCCGCAGCCCGGCAACGACCGGCCGCGGCTCTTCCGGCTCGTCGACGACCGCGCGCTCGTGAATCGCATGGGCTTCAACAACGGGGGAGCGGCGGCCGCCGCCGAGCGCATCGCCGCAGCTCGCGAGGCGCGCTCCCGCCCCGTGATCGGCGTCAACATCGGCAAGAGCCGCGTCGTCGACGCGGACGACGCCGCAGCCGTCGAGGCCGACTACCTGCACTCCGCGCGCCTGCTCGCGCCGGTCGCCGACTACCTCGCCGTCAACGTCTCCTCGCCCAACACCCCGGGCCTCCGCGGTCTGCAGGAGGAGCGGCTGCTCGAGCCGCTGCTCGCCGCGGTGCGCGAGGCGGCGGGCGCCGTGCCCGTGCTCGTCAAGATCGCGCCCGACCTCGACGACGAGCAGGTCGCGGGCATCGCCACCCTCGCCACGCGGCTCGAGCTCGGCGGCATCGTCGCGACGAACACGACGATCCGCCGCGACGGGCTGCGGACGGCGGCGGATGCGGTGGCTCGCGCGGGCGCGGGCGGCCTGTCGGGCCCTCCCGTCGCGTCGCGCTCGCTCGCGGTGCTGCGCCTGCTGCGGGCCCAGCTGCCCGCCGCGATCGACGTCGTGTCGGTCGGCGGCGTCGAGACCGCCGGAGACGTGCGCGCTCGGCTCGACGCGGGCGCCGCGCTCGTGCAAGGCTACACGGGGTTCATCTACCGCGGGCCCGGCTGGGCGCGCGAGGTCAACCGCGGGCTGCTCGCCGGCTGATCGGCCGGCGACCCGATCACTCCGGGTACTTGAAGAGCTTCGTCTTCGGCTTCGGCATGCGCATGAAGGGCAGCTGCACCGATCGCATGGTCGCGTACCAGCCGTGACCCTTCGCATCCTTCTCGCCGAACTTGCCGCGGATCGCGCGCCGCAGCTGCCACGCCATGAAGACCGAGTCGAGCACGACGATGATCACGAAGCCCCACAGCACGAGGTTCGCGATGAGGCGCCACTGCGGGTCGTTGACGAACGTCATCACGAGCACGACGATCATCATCGGCATCGCGAGCGTGCCGATCGAGAGCCGCGCGTCGACGAAGTCGCGCACGTAGCGGCGCACGGGGCCCTTGTCGCGCGCGGGCAGGTACTTCTCGTCGCCGGCCTCGAAGCCGCGGCGCGCCTTCTCGCGCTCCGCCCGCATCTTGTCCTGCATCTGGCGACGGGCTTCCTTGCGGTCCTCCGGCACGAGCGGCCGGCGGTTGCGGGCGACCTGCTCCGACTGCTTGGGCGTGCGACGAGCCTCGGGCGCGGGAGCGGCGACGGCCTTGTCGTCGGCGGAACGGCGGAACAGGGCCACGGGGAGGTCCTTCTCGTTGTCGGCCAGGTGAACCCTCATCCTACCGCCGCGCACGTGCTCGAGCCGCCTAGGATCGAGCGCATGACTCACGCCTCCGCTGACCCCAGCGCCCTCCCCGAGCGCGACCAGGCCATCCTCGCCGCCGTCGAGGCCGGGTTCGCCCGCGCCGTCGACGACCTGAAGGCGCTCGTGCGCATCCCCTCGGTCTCGTGGGACGCCTACGACCCCGCGCGCGTGCAGGAGAGCGCGGAGGCGGTCGCGGCGCTCGCCGAGGGCACCGGCGTCTTCGAGCGCGTCTCGATCGAGCGCGCGCCGATCGGCGACACCGACGAGCTCGGCCAGCCCGCCGTGCTCGCGACCCGCGCGGCGCGGAGCGGCAAGCCCTCGATCCTGCTCTACGCCCACCACGACGTGCAGCCGTGGGGCGACGAGGCGCTCTGGCGCACGCCGCCGTTCGAGCCGACCGAGCTCGACGGCCGCCTCTACGGCCGCGGCGCCTCCGACGACAAGGCCGGCGTCATCACGCACATCGCCGCCGTCCGCGCGCTCGCCGAGGTGCTCGACCCCGAGGTCGGCCTCGCGCTCTTCATCGAGGGGGAGGAGGAGCACGGCTCGCGCTCCTTCAAGCGCTTCCTCGAGCTGCACGCCGACGCGCTGCGCGCCGACGTCATCGTCGTCGCCGACAGCGACAACTGGTCGACCGAGACGCCCTCGCTCACCGTCGCGCTGCGCGGCAACGTCGCGCTCAACGTGCGCATCACGACGCTCGGCCACGCGAGCCACTCCGGCATGTACGGCGGGGCGGTGCCCGATGCGATGCTCGCGTTCGCGAAGCTCGCCGCGACCATCTGGGACGACGAGGGCTCCGTCGCGATCGAGGGGCTCACCGAGGCCGACCTCGACGTGCCCGAGCAGTCGGAGCAGCACCTCCGCGACGAGGCCGCCGTGCTCGACGGCGTCGAGCTCATCGGCACCGGGCCGCTGCTGCGCCGCCTGTGGGCGAAGCCGGCCGCGACGATCACGGGCGTCGACGCGCCGAGCGTGCCCGACGCATCCAACACGATCCTCCCGACGATGCGCTTCCGCCTCTCGACGCGCATCGCGCCGGGCCAGTCGGCCGCCGACGCGTTCGCCGCGATCGAGCGGCACCTGCGCGCGCACGTGCCGTTCGGCGCGCACCTCGAGATCACCGACGTCGACCTCGGCGACCCCTTCCTCGTCGACGCGACGGGCTGGGGCGCCGCGGAGGCGAAGCGAGCGATGGCGGATGCGTGGGGTGCGGAGCCCGTCGAGACCGGCATCGGCGGGTCCATCCCATTCATCGCCGACCTCGTCGCCCAGTTCCCGGGCGCGCAGATCCTCGTGACGGGCGTCGAGGACCCCGGCACGATGGCGCACAGCCCGAACGAGTCGCAGCACCTCGGGGTGCTCAAGCGCGCGATCGGGGCCGAGGCGCTGCTGCTCGCGCGCGCGGGAGACCTCGAGGCGTAGACTGGGGGACGCCGGTCCAGCCCGGCCGACTCGAAGGGAGCGAACCATGACGGATGTCGCGACGCACGGCGTCATGCTCACCGACACGGCCGCCGACAAGGTGCGCCGCCTGCTCGACCAGGAGGGCCGCGACGACCTGCGGCTGCGCGTCGCCGTGCAGCCGGGCGGATGCTCGGGGCTCATCTACCAGCTCTACTTCGACGAGCGCATGCTCGACGGCGACGTCGTGCGCGACTTCGACGGCGTCGAGGTCGTCGTCGACCGCATGAGCGTGCCCTACCTCGACGGCTCGACGATCGACTTCGAGGACACGATCCAGAAGCAGGGCTTCACGATGGACAACCCGAACGCGGGCGGATCCTGCGCCTGCGGGGACTCCTTCCACTGACCGACGCAAGGCCCCACGCCGAAGCGCCGCGGATTCCTCTGGAGCCGCGGCGCTTCGCCGTTGCACGGCCGCTTGGGAGGAGCGTCGCCGGGGCCTGAGCGCCGTCTGTGGGTACTAGGATCGAAGCAGACTGCTCAACGACTCGGAGGAAGACATTGCGCAATCGTCGATCTCGCTGGATCGCCGCCCCGGTCGCGGTGGTCGTCGCTCTTGCGCTCGCGGGATGCACCCAGGCTCAGCTGCAGGGGTACATGCCTTCCGAGCCGGGCCTGACGAACCACGTCGACCGCATCATGGGGCTCTGGACGACCTCGTGGATCGTCCTGATGGGCGTCGGCATCATCACGTGGGGCCTGATGATCTGGGCCGCGATCGCGTACCGCCGCCGCCGCGGCCAGACCGGCCTGCCGGTGCAGCTGCGGTACCACATGCCGATCGAGATCTTCTTCACGATCGTGCCCGTCGTGCTCGTCGCCGGCTTCTTCGCCTTCACGGCGCGTGACCAGGCGATCATCGAGGAGCCCATCGAGGACCCGGACTACTCGCTCACCGTCTACGGCAAGCGCTGGTCGTGGGACTTCGTCTACGAGCGCGAGGGCCAGGACCCGGTCTACTACCAGGGCATCCAGGTGCAGAACGACCCCGAGACGGGCCAGATGCGGGCCGACTCGCTGCCGACGCTGTACCTCCCGACGAACTCGTCGATCGAGATCACGCTGGAGGCGCGCGACGTCGCGCACTCGTTCTGGGTGGTGGAGTTCCTCTACAAGAAGGACATGCTGCCCGGCATCACCAACCAGATGTACTTCGAGACCGGTGACCAGGAGGGCGTGCTGCGCGGCAAGTGCGCCGAGCTCTGCGGCGAGTACCACGCGTACATGCTCTTCAACGTCGAGCTCGTGAGCCCCGAGGAGTACGACGCGTACCTCGAGAGCCTCGAGCAGCAGGGCTTCGTGGGCGAGATCGGCGAGTCGATCAACCCCTTCTCCGGCGACGAGAACGTCGACCCCGACCGCGACGCGGACGTCGACACGACCAACGAAGGCGAGGACCGCTGATGACTGCCACGGTGACGCCCGGTACGCAGACGCGACCGGCGTTGAGCCCGGGGGCTGAGCGCAAGGGCAACGTGCTGGTCAAGTGGATCACCACCACTGACCACAAGACGATCGGGTACCTCTACCTGATCACGTCGTTCCTCTTCTTCCTGATCGCCGGCGTCATGGCGCTGCTGATCCGCGCCCAGCTGTTCGCGCCAGGCCTCGAGGTCGTGCCGACGGAGGAGCAGTACAACCAGCTCTTCACGATGCACGGCACGATCATGCTGCTGATGTTCGCGACGCCGCTCTTCGCAGGCTTCGCGAACGTCATGATGCCGCTGCACATCGGTGCCCCGGACGTCGCGTTCCCGCGCCTCAACGCCCTCGCGTACTGGCTGTTCTCGTTCGGCTCGCTCATCGCGGTCGCGGGCTTCCTCACGCCGCAGGGCGCCGCCTCGTTCGGCTGGTTCGCCTACACGCCGCTGTCGACGACCGCGTTCTCGCCCGGCATCGGCGGGCACCTGTGGGTGCTCGGCCTCGGCCTCTCGGGCTTCGGCACGATCATGGGTGGCGTCAACTTCGTCACGACGATCATCACGATGCGCGCGCCCGGCATGACGATGTTCCGGATGTCGATCTTCACCTGGAACATCCTCATCACGTCGATCCTCGTGATCGTCGTCTTCCCGGTGCTCGCGGCCGCGATGTTCGGCCTCGCGATGGACCGCATCCTCGGCGGCCACATCTACGATCCAGCCAACGGCGGAGCCGTGCTCTGGCAGCACTTGTTCTGGTTCTTCGGGCACCCAGAGGTGTACATCATCGCGCTGCCGTTCTTCGGCATCATCTCCGAGATCATCCCGGTGTTCGCGCGGAAGCCGATCTTCGGCTACAACACGCTCGTCGGCGCGACGATCGCCATCGCGGCGCTGTCGGTCACGGTGTGGGCGCACCACATGTACGTCACCGGCACGGTGCTGCTGCCGTGGTTCGCGCTCATGACGATGCTCATCGCGGTGCCCACCGGTGTGAAGATCTTCAACTGGATCGGCACGATGTGGCGAGGCTCCATCACGTGGGAGTCGCCGATGCTCTGGACGCTCGGGTTCCTCGTGACGTTCACGTTCGGCGGGCTCACGGGCGTCATCCTCGCCTCGCCGCCGCTCGACTTCCACATCTCCGACACGTACTTCGTGGTCGCGCACTTCCACTACGTCGTGTTCGGCACCGTGGTGTTCGCGATGTTCGCCGGCTTCTACTTCTGGTGGCCGAAGTGGACGGGCAAGATGCTCAACGACCGGCTCGGGCACGTGCACTTCTGGATGCTGTTCATCGGCTTCCACATGACGTTCCTCATCCAGCACTGGCTGGGCGTGATGGGCATGCCGCGGCGGTACTACACGTACCTCGTGGAGGATGGCTTCACGTGGATGAACCAGGTGTCGACGGTCGGCTCGATGATCCTCGGCCTCTCGATGATCCCGTTCCTCTGGAACGTCTGGATCACGGCGCGCACCGCGCCGCGCGTGATGGTCGACGACCCGTGGGGCACCGGCCGCTCGCTCGAGTGGGCGACGAGCTGCCCGCCGCCGCGCCACAACTTCCACTCGATCCCGCGCATCCGCTCGGAGTCGCCGGCGTTCGACCTGCACCACCCGAACGCGGGCATGCAGTACGGCGTCGGGGTCGGCGCGCTCAAGGACGCTCCGCAGCGTCCGGTCGTGGATCTCTCGGACGAGGAGGTGCGCTGACATGCGCGTCAACATCATCCTGATGGCGATCCTGACCGCCTTCTTCTTCCTCTGCTCGGCGGCGTACACGATCTGGCACATGCTCGCGTACGACGGCGGCGTCGAGTGGACCGGCACCCTGGGCCTCGCGCTCACGGGCCTCATGTCGGGCCTCATCGGGTTCTACCTCGTGCTCGTGTGGCGCGGCCAGGGCGGGGTCGAGCACCCCTCCGACCGCCTCGACGCCGAGATCGACGACGCCGACCCGGAGGAGGGGCACTTCTCCCCGTGGAGCTGGTGGCCGATCGGCGTGGGCTTCGCGCTCGCGCTGGTGTTCCTCTCGGTCACGGGCCCGACGTTCCTCATCCCGATCTCGGCCGCGCTGCTGCTCATCACGCTCGTGGGCTGGGTGTACGAGCACTACCGCGGCAACTTCACGCACTGACCGCTCGAAGCGAAGCGCCCCGTCCCGCGCGGACGGGGCGCTTCGCTGTCCCGGCTCAGACGGCGCGACCGGCCCGCAGCCCCGTGTGGAGGCATCCGCCGAGGAACGTGCCCTCGAGCGCGCGGTAGCCGTGCACGCCGCCGCCGCCGAAGCCCGCGGCCTCGCCGACCGCGAAGAGTCCCGGGATCGGCGCGCCGTCGACGTCGAGGGCGCGCGAGTCGAGGTCGGTCTGGATGCCGCCGAGGGTCTTGCGCGTTAGCGTGTGGAGGCGCACGGCGATGAGCGGCCAGTGGCGCTCGTCGAGGATGCGGTCGGGAGCGGCGGTCCGGACGAGCCGGTCGCCGACGTACTCTCGCGCGCGGCGGATCTCGACCGCTTGCGGATCGGTCGACGCGGGGTCGGCGACGGCCTCGTCGCGCTCGTGGATCGCGGCGACGACGGCCGCCCGGTCGAGGCCGGGGCCGAACCGCTCCATGCCGTCGAGCAGCTCGGTGAGGCTGCCGGCGACGACGAAGTCCTCGCCGTGGTCGAGGAACGCCCGCACGGGCGCGGGCGCGCCGGGCAGCACGCGCTGCGCGAGGCGGCGGAGGCTCCTGCCGGTGAGGTCGGGGTTCTGCTCGGAGCCCGACAGCGTGAACTCCTTCTCGACGATCGACTGGGTGAGCACGAACCACGAGTGCTCGGCGCCGACTGAGCGGAGGTGCTCGAGGGTCGAGAGCGTGTCGAAGCCGGGGTAGTTGGGGGAGGGCAAGCGGCGCCCGAGGTGGTCGATCCACAGGCTCGAGGGACCGGGGAGGATGCGGATGCCGTGCTGGGGCCAGACCGGATCCCAGCTCCGGATGCCCTCGGTGTAGTGCCACATGCGGTCGCCGTTCACGAGCCGCGCGCCCGCCTCGGCCGCGATCGCGAGCCCCGAGCCGTCGACGTGCAGCGGCACGCCGCGCACGGCCGTCTCGGGCGCGGCGCCGAGGCGCGCGGGCCACAGCTCGCGCACGCGCTCGAGCTCGCCGCCGATGCCGCCGGTCGCGACGACGACCGAGTCGGCGCGCAGCTCGAAGGCGCCGACCGGCTCGCAACTCGAGGGCTCGCCGCGCACGGTCACGTCGGGCGCGAGCCGCGAGCCCGCGACGCCGACGACGCGGCCGTCCTCGACGAGCAGCCGCTCGGCGCGGTGGCGGAACGAGAGCTGCGCCCGGCCGTCGGCGACGGCGTCGCGCAGGCGTCGCGTGAAGGGGGCGACGAGGCCCGGGCCGGTGCCCCAGACGATGTGGAAGCGCGGCACGGTGTTGCCGTGGCCGCCCGGGGTCCGCGCGCCGCGCTCGGCGTGCCCGACGATGGGGAAGAGCCCGACGCCGAGCTCGCGCAGCCACGGTCGCAGCTCGCGGTGGGCGAAGTCGAGGTAGGCGTCCGCCCACTGCCGGGCCCACGCATCCTCGTCGCGGTCGAAGCCGGCCGAGGCCGCCCAGTCGGCGCGCGCGAGCCCCGGCGAGTCGGCGATGCCGAGCCGGCGCTGCTCGGGGGAGTCGACGAGCAGCAGCCCGCCGAACGACCAGTAGGCCTGGCCGCCGATCGCGTGCGGTCCCTCCTGGTCGATGATGCGCACGCGGCGCCCGCGCTCGAGCGCCTCGCTCGCGGTCACGAGGCCGGCGAGGCCGGCGCCGATCACCAGGACGTCGTCGGCCATGGTGCTCCTCCTTGAGGGTGGGGTCAGCGGATGAGCGGGTTGCGGTTGAGCATCGAGGTCGCGGCCCGCTCGAAGTAGTCCTCGATCTCGGCGCGCAGCAGCGGCGCGGGCTCGAGCGCGTCGAGCGCGCCGCGCATGCACGCGATCCACCGGTCGCGCGCATCCGGGTCGATCTCGTAGGCGGCGTGGCGCATGCGCAGCCGCGGGTGGCCGCGCTGCTCGCCGTAGGTCGTCGGGCCGCCCCAGTACTGCTCGAGGAACATGCGGAGCCGATCCTCGGCGCCCGCGCGGTCGTGCGCGGGATACATCGGGCGCAGCACGTCGTCGGCCCACACGCGCTCGTAGAACTCGTGCACGAGCGCGCGGAAGAACGCCTCGCCGCCGACCGCCTCGTGCATCGAGGGCATCAGCGACCGTCCTCGATGCCCTGGACGACGACCTTCTGCAGCGACGGCAGCTCGACGCCGATCTCGTCGAGCCCTGCCTTGACGCGGCGGCGAAGCTCGCGCGCGACGTCGTCCTTCGCGCTCGCGCGCGTCCGCACGACGAGCCGGATGACGACGGCCTCGGCCGAGACGGACTGGATCCCCCAGGTCTCGGGCTTGTCGATGATGCGGCCGAGCCATTGGGGCTCCTCGCTCATCGCGGTCGCGATCTCGACCAGCCGGGACTCGACCGCGTCGACGTCGGCGTCGTAGGGGACCGCCTGGTCGATCAGCACCCGCGCCCAGCCCTGCGACTTGTTGCCGACCCGGACGACCTCGCCGTTCCGCACGTACCAGAGCGTGCCGTGGACGTCGCGCACCTGGGTGACGCGGATGCCGACCGACTCGACGACGCCTGACGCCTCGCCGAGGTCGACGACGTCGCCGATGCCGAGCTGGTCCTCGAACACCATGAACAGCCCGTTGAGGAAGTCCTTGATGACGCCCTGGGCGCCGACGCCCGCGGCGGCGCCGAGGAAGCCCGCCATCGCGACGAGCGACGCGGCGTTCACACCGAGGATCGAGAGGATCAGGATGAGCGCGAGCGCACCGATGACCCACGCGGCGAGCGTGTTGAGCACGCTGCCGATCGCGCGCGTGCGCTGCACGACCCGCACTTGCGCGAGCGGCGAGTTCGAGAGCGCCTCGGTGTCGGCGGCGTCGGCCCTGCGCTTGACGCCCGAGACGACGCCGTGCACGACGCGGCCGATCGCCGCCCTGACGATCCAGAAGGCGACGAACGCGCCCACGATCGTGAGCAGCACGCCGACCGGTTGGCCCCAGCTCTCCCACCACTCGGCGACGGCGGCCCAGCCGGTCGCCGTCGTCTCATCCGTCGCTGCAGTCAGCATCTCGCTCCCGATCAGGCGTCGCGCTCCTGCGCCTCGAGCGCGCGCTCGACGCCGGCGAGGTGCTCGACGACGATGCGGCGCAGCGCGGGCGCGGCCGACTCATTGCGCTCGAGCCACTCGCGCGTCGTGCGCGCGAGCCGCTCGTCGGCGACGACGGCGGGGTAGAGGCCGACGAGCAGCCCCTCCGCGACCTGGTAGGTGCGCGTGTCCCAGATGCCGTGGATCGCCTCGTGGTACCGGTCGACGATGGCGTCGAGGCTGGATGCGTCGTTGACGTGCACGAGACCGAGTCCCGTGTAGCGCACGATCATGTTCGAGGCGCCCGCCTGGTCGACGACCGACGCGAACGCGGCCTCCTTGGCCTCCGCCGTGGGGATCGTCGCGCGCGCGCGGGCGGCGAACTGGCGGCCGGTCGCGGTGTCGTCGCTCGCGAGCTCCGCCGCGATCTCGGCTTCGCCCGCCGCGCCGTTGAGCACGAGGCCGTCGAGCAGCTGCCAGCGCAGGTCGGCGTCGACCTCGAGCCCGTCGAGGGCGCGCGAGCCGTCGAGCAGGCCGCGGAGCGCGTCGACGTGCCGCTCGGTCGAGGCGAGGCCCGCGAAGGCGCCGACGAACTGGAACTGCGCGTCGGAGCCGGGCTCGGCATCCAGCACGAGCGACCACAGCGCGTCGCCGATGCGCTCGATCGTCGCAGCCCGGCGCGAGGGGTGCACGTAGGTGCGCGCCGCCTGGGCGAGCTGCGCGAGCGCGAGCCGGATGGTCGTCGACTCGGTCTCGGCGCCGATGTTCGCGAGCACGAGGTCGACGTAGTCGCTCGCGGGCGTCTCGCCATCGCGCGTCGCGTCCCACGCGGCACCCCACACGAGGGCGCGCGCGAGCGGGTCGTCGATGTCGCGCAGGCTCGCGAGCGCCGTCGCCATCGACTGCTCGTCGAGGCGGATCTTCGCGTAGGCGAGGTCGTCGTCGTTGAGCAGGATGAGGGCGGGGCGCAGGTGGCCGACGAGCTGCGGCACGTTCGTGACCGGGCCTGCCGCGTCGAGCTCGATGCGCTCGCGGCGCACGAGCTTGCCCTTGACCTCGTCGTAGAAGCCGATCGCGAGGCGGTGCGGGCGCAGCGTCGGCCACTCCGCGGGCGCCGTCTGCTCGATCGAGAAGGCGGTGATGATGCCGTCTTGCGTCGTCTCGAGCGTCGGGCGCAGCGTGTTGACGCCGGCCGTCTCGAGCCACAGGCGGCTCCACTCACCGAGGTCGCGGCCGCTCGCGGCCTCCAGCTCGGCGAGCAGGTCGGCGAGCTCGGTGTTGCCCCACGCGTGCTTGCGGAAGTAGGCGCCGACGCCCTCCATGAACGACTCGAGACCGACCCAGGCGACGAGCTGCTTGAGCACCGAGCCGCCCTTGGCGTAGGTGATGCCGTCGAAGTTGACCTGCACATCCTCGAGGTCGCGGATCTCGGCGACGATCGGATGCGTCGAGGGCAGCTGGTCCTGGCGGTACGCCCAGGTCTTCTCCATCGCCTGGAACGTCGTCCACGCGCCCGTCCACTCGGTCGCCTCGGCGGTCGCGAGCGTCGAGGCCCACTCCGCGAACGACTCGTTGAGCCACAGGTCGTTCCACCAGCGCATCGTGACGAGGTCGCCGAACCACATGTGGGCGAGCTCGTGCAGCACCGTGACGACGCGGCGCTCGCGCATGGCGTCCGTGACCTGCGCACGGAAGACGTACGCCTCGGTGAACGTCACGCATCCGGCGTTCTCCATCGCGCCGGCGTTGAACTCCGGCACGAAGAGCTGGTCGTACTTCTCGAACGGGTAGGCGACCCCGAACTGCTGCTCGAAGAACGCGAAGCCCTTGCGCGTCGTGTCGAAGATGTAGTCGGCGTCCATGTGCTCGGCGAGCGAAGAGCGGCAGAAGATGCCGAGCGGGATCGTGCGGCCGTCGCTCGAGGTGAGCTCGGAGCGGGTGACGGTGTACGGGCCGGCGACGAGCGCGGTGATGTAGCTCGAGATGCGCGGGGTCGGCTCGAAGCTCCACGTGCCGGTGTCGCCCTCGACGACCGGCTCGGGCGTCGGCTGGTTCGAGACGACCTGCCAGCGCGCGGGCGCGACGACCGTGAAGCGGAACGTCGCCTTGAGGTCGGGCTGCTCGAAGACGGCGAAGACGCGGCGGGAGTCGGGCACCTCGAACTGCGAGTAGAGGTAGACCTCGCCGTCGACCGGGTCGACGAAGCGGTGCAGGCCCTCGCCGGTGTTGACGTAGAGCGCGTCGGAGACGATCGTCAGGGCGTTGTCGTCGCGCAGGTCGTCGAGCTGGATGCGCACGCCGTCGTTCACGAGCGCCGGGTCGAGCTCCGTGCCGTTGAGCACGACGGAGTGCACCTCGCGGGAGATGTGGTCGATGAAGGTCGACGCACCCTCGCGAGCGCGGAAGCGCACCGTCGTCGTCGAGCGGAACACCTCGTCGCCGGTCGTGAGGTCGAGGTGGATCTCGTAGCTGTCGACCTCGACGAGCGCGGCGCGCTCCTGGGCCTCGGCGCGGGTGAGGTTCTCTCCGGGCACGCTGGCACTCCCTTGTCTCTCAGGTGCTGGTGGGCAGTGCCCTCCAGCGTAGTCGCGCGCGCCCGGGCGCCCGGTGCCCGCAGGGACCCGGAAGTGCCCGCCCGGATAGCATCGAGGCATGAGCACCGACGTCACGACCGAGCAGCCGACGAGCGTCCGCATGTGGTTCGACCCCACGTGCCCGTGGGCGTGGATGACGAGCCGCTGGCTCGGCGAGGTCGCCGAGGCGCGCGGCTTCGACGTCGACTGGCAGGTCATGAGCCTCGCCGTGCTCAACGAGGGCCGCGACCTGCCCGAGGAGTACGCCGCGCGCATGCCGCGCTCGATGCGGCTCACGCGGCTCGCGACCGCGGCGCGCGCCGGGGGCGGCGACGCGGCCGTCAAGGCGCTGTACGACGCGCTCGGCGAGCGCATCCACCACGAGCGCCGGAAGGACGACGACGCGATCATCGCCGAGGCGCTCGAGGCCGCCGGTCTCGACGCGGCGCTCGCGGAGGAGACCGAGGAGCACGACGAGGCGCTGCGCGCGAGCCACCAGGCGGCGATCGACCTCGTCGGCGACGACGTCGGCACGCCGGTCATCGCCGTCGACGACGTCGCGTTCTTCGGCCCCGTCATCAGCCCCGCGCCCACGGGCCAGGCAGCGCTCAAGCTCTTCGACGGCATCGTCGCGGCGGCATCGATCGACGGCTTCTTCGAGCTCAAGCGCTCGCGCACCCGCGGGCCCGTGTTCGCGACCGACGCGACCGATCCGCAGGAGGCGTGATGCGCATCCACATCGCCACCGACCACGCCGGCTTCGAGATGTCGAAGCGGCTCGTCCAGCACCTGACCGAGCGCGGCCACGAGTGCGTCGACCACGGCCCGACCGAGTACGACGCCGAGGACGACTACCCGGCGTTCTGCATCAACGCGGCACGCGCGGTCGTGCGCGACCAGCACGCGGGCGTCGAGGCGCTCGGCGTCGTCTTCGGCGGCTCGGGCAACGGCGAGCAGATGGCGGCCAACAAGGTCGAGGGCGTGCGCGCGGCGCTCGCGTGGAGCCTCCGCACCGCCGAGCTCGCGCGCGAGCACAACGACGCGAACGTCGTCGCCGTCGGCGCGCGCCAGCACGAGGAGGCCGAGATGCTCGAGATCATCGACGCCTTCATCGCCACGCCCTTCAGCGGCGCCGAGCGGCACGCGCGCCGCATCGCGCAGCTGGGGGAGTACGAGATGACGGGCGGCATCGCGGGCCACGAGATCCGCTGATGCCGGAGGGGCATTCCGTCCATCGCATCGCCCGGCAGTTCCGGGCGAACTTCGTCGGCCGCACGGCTGCCGTGTCGAGCCCGCAGGGCCGCTTCGCCGTCGGCGCGGCCGAGCTCGACGGGCGCGAGATCACGGCGTCGGATGCGATCGGCAAGCACCTGCTCGTCGGCTTCGACGGCACGGCGCACGCTCCTGACCGGTTCCTGCACGTGCACCTCGGCATCTACGGCGCGTGGGACTTCGCGGGCGACATCTCGCTCGATCCGACGATCCTCGCCGCCGACGGGCGCATGGGGCAGACGGGGATGCGCGGGGCCGGCACCGAGGGCGAGTCGGAGGACTCGATCCACTCGATCGGCGCGCCGCGGCTGACGCGGCTGCGCGCGGGGGAGCACGAGACCGCGACGGCGGTGACCGCCTTCCCGCCCGACCCGATCGGGCAGGTGCGGGTGCGCATCCTCACCGACACCGCCGTCGCGGACCTGCGCGGTCCCACCGTGTGCGAGGTGCTCGACGACCGCCAGGTCGAGGCGCTCGCGCAGCGGCTCGGGCCCGACCCCGAGGCGCCGACCGAGTCGAAGCGCCGTGCGGAGGAGCGCTTCGTCGAGCGCGCATCGAGGTCGAACCAGCCGATCGGGCAGCTGCTCATGGACCAGTCGGTCGTCGCGGGCATCGGCAATGTCTACCGCGCCGAGCTGCTCTTCCGCGCTGCGATCGATCCGCACCGGCCCGGCTCGCAGCTGACCGACGACGAGCTGCGCAGGCTCTGGCGCGACTGGGTGAAGCTGCTCCGCATCGGCGTCGAGACGGGGCAGATGCTCACGATCGACGGATTGCGGGGCGCGCGTCGGGCGGCGGCGCTCGCGAACCGCGCCGACCGGCACTGGGTCTACAAGCGCGAGGGGCTGCCGTGCCGCCGCTGCGGCACCGCGATCGCGCTCGAGACGATGCAGGGTCGCAAGCTCTACTGGTGCCCGGGCTGCCAGCTGTGACGCAGGCCGCCGCCGGGCGCTCGCCTCAGCGCCAGCGGTAGAGCGTCGCGCCGTCGATGCCCGACGCCGAGGGGCTCACGACCCACGAGCCGGTCGGGTCGTCCTCGCGCACCGCGACGATCACCTGGGCGGTCTCGCGATCACCCGGCCGCATCTCCCACACGTAGCCGAGGTCGTCGGGAGCGGCGGCAGTCGAGGCGGAGTTCTGGTCCGAGAACGGCCCGCCGTCGGGCTGATAGGCGAACGTCATGTCGAACATCGGGTGCGTCGTGACGACGCCGACGTTCTCGATCTCCAGCTCGAGCACGACGAAGCGCTCGCCCGCGCGGGGCGAGGCGCCAGACTGGGCGGCGAGCGAGTCGGCAGGGTCGATCGAGCGCAGCGCCGTGATCTCCCACGTCGAGCCGCGCTCGGTGTGCACGACGACGGTGTCGCCGTACGAGAACTCGCCCGGCGCGGTCGTCGGCACGGGCGGCTCGGTCGGTCCGTTGGTCGTCGGCGCCGGGCTCAGGTCGGTGAAGACGGGGGATGCGCTGGCCGGGATCGCGGGATCCTCCGGCACCGAGGCGGGGGCCGCGATGCAGGCGGCGAGTGCGAGCGCGACCGTCGCGCCCGCGACGAGCGCGGCGCCCGCGCGGGCGGAGCCGCGCCGGGCGGGTCGGGTCACGAGCCTGGAGCGCACCCCGCAACGCTACCGGCCGCCGCTCGGGCAGGCGTCGCTGCCGCCTATGGATGTCGGGAGCGGGCACGTCGCTGTCGGCGCGCGTCGCGATCGCATCGGCCATCGAGACCGTCGCGTCAGGGCGTCAGGGCGTCAGGGCGTCAGGGCGTCAGGGTGTCAGGGCGCCGCGCGACGCGCGGTGATCAGCGTGCTGTGCCCGCGAGGTCGCAGGTGCAGTCCTGCAGGTGTGCCCATGGCGGGTCGCTCGCGGTGCACTTGGCCGGTTCGTCGCTGGGGTGGCCCCAGTAGTCGGGTGTGCGGTCGAGGAACGCGGGTCCGGCGGGTTCGGGTTCGTCGAGGTAGATCTTGCCGGTGGGGCTGGTCCATTCGAGGACGCCCTGGTCGAGCTGGCGGACGGTCCAGGCGGTCGCGTGCTTCATCAGGTGATGTCGTCGGCACAGGTGCGCGAGGTTCGAGAGGGTCGTGGGTCCGCCGTCGGCGTGGGCGATGGTGTGGTCGGCGTCGGCGCGGGAGACGCGGTTGGTGCAGCCGGGCCAGCGGCAGCGGCCGTCGCGGCGCTGCAGCCAGCGCCGCATGGCCCGGTTGGGCTTGTAGGTGTCGACCGCGACCGGGACGCCGGTGACGGGGTGGAGGAAGAGCCGCTCCCAGGTGATCGTCTCGGAGGCCAGTGCCCGCACGGTGGCGGCGTCGACGAGCGCCCCGCCCTCCAGGGCGCCGGAGAACCGCAGCTGCGGCTCGTCGGCATCGTCGGTGCGCTTGAGCAGCTCGGTGGCGGGGATCGTGATCGTCACGGTCGCGCTGACCGGGTTGATGCCGTGGAGATCCTCCGGCGTTTGCCCGGTGAGCAGCACTTCCATGAGCGCGTCGAAGCGGTACTGGTCGAAGGTGCGGGGGTCGTCCTTCGGCTTGGCGCGGGCGGCGTCGGTGGCGCGGTTGAACGCGCCGTGGATGGTGACGGACGGGCCGGACAGCGCGAGCGTCGAGATCCCGTCGTCATGGTCGTCGACCCAGGCGCGGCGCTGCTCGACCGCCCGGTCGTGGCGGCGCTGGAGCGGCTCGGCCATCGCCCG
>NZ_JAFCWN010000008.1:0-146611 GCF_049897585.1 Agrococcus sp. TSP3-2-1 | reverse complement strand
TTCTCCGGCGCCCTGGAGGGCGGGGCGCTCGTCGACGCCGCCACCGTGCGGGCGCTGGCCGCCGAGACGATCACCTGGGAGCGGCTCTTCCTCCACCCCGTCACCGGCGTCCCGGTCGCGGTCGACACCTACAAGCCCAACCGGGCCATGCGGCGCTGGCTGCAGCGCCGCGACGGCCGCTGCCGCTGGCCCGGCTGCACCAACCGCGTCTCCCGCGCCGACGCCGACCACACCATCGCCCACGCCGACGGCGGACCCACGACCCTCTCGAACCTCGCGCACCTGTGCCGACGACATCACCTGATGAAGCACGCGACCGCCTGGACCGTCCGCCAGCTCGACCAGGGCGTCCTCGAATGGACCAGCCCCACCGGCAAGATCTACCTCGACGAACCCGAACCCGCCGGGCCGGCGTTCGTCGACCGCACCCCGGACTACTGGGGCATCCCCCGCGACGAACCGGCCAAGTGCACCGCGAGCGACCCGCCATGGGCACACCTCAACGACTGCACCTGCGACCTCGCCGGCGCCGCACGCTGACCCGTCCTTCCAAGGGCTCGACACACACCCGGCGCGCGATGAGGCCCCGGGCGTGCGCCCGAGGCCCCCACCGAGATCTGCTCAGGCGTTCGCGCGCTCGAGCTCGTACTCGTAGGCCTCCTCGCCGTGCACGATGAGGTCGACGCCCGCGAGCTCGTCCTCGTGCTTCACGCGGAAGCCGATCGTCTTCTCGATCGCGAAGCCGATGACGAATGCGGCGACGAAGGCGTAGAGCATCACGCCGAGCGAGGCGATGAGCTGCACGATGAGCTGGCCGATGCCGCCGCCGAGCAGCAGGCCCGTGTCGGTCGCGAAGAAGCCGAGGTAGACGGTGCCGAGCATGCCGCCGACGAGGTGGATGCCGACGACGTCGAGCGAGTCGTCGAAGCCGAGCTTGAACTTCAGCTCGACCGCGAGGGCGCAGAGCGCTCCCGAGAGCGCACCGAGCAGCAGCGCCCAGCCGGGCGTGAGGTTGGCGCACGCCGGCGTGATGGCGACGAGGCCCGCGACGGCACCCGAGGCGGCGCCGACCGAGGTGGGCTTGCCGTCCTTGAGCTTCTCGACGAGCAGCCACGCGCAGATCGACGCGGCGGTCGCGCCGATGGTGTTGAGCGTGATGAGGCCGGCGTTGCCGAGGCCGTTCAGCCACTCTGCACCCACGTTGAACCCGAACCATCCGAACCACAGGATCGACGCGCCGAGGATCACGAACGGCACGTTGTGCGGCTTGTGCTCGCCCTTCCCGAAGCGGATGCGCTTGCCGAGCACGAAGGTGAGGGCGAGCGCCGCGGCGCCGGCGTTGATGTGCACGGCGGTGCCGCCGGCGTAGTCGATGACCGCGGGCAGGCCGAGCAGCTCGCCGAGCGAGTACGCCCAGCCGCCGCCCCACACCCACGCGGCGATCGGGAAGTAGCCGAGCGTCGCGAAGACGCCCGCGAAGAGCATCCACGCGCCGAACTTCGCCCGGTCGGCGATCGCGCCCGAGATGAGCGCGACGGTGATGATCGCGAAGGTCGAGCCGTAGGCGACGCCGACGAGGTCGGTGTTCGCGCTCTCGCCCGCCGCGAGCGCCGCGAGGCCGAAGTCGCTGAACGGGTTGCCCGAGAAGGCGAGCGGCGAGTCGACCGCCGCCATGTTGAACCCGTAGAGGATCCAGAGGGTGCCGACGAGGCCGATGGCCCCGAACGACATCATCATCATGCTGATGACGCTCTTCGCACGCACGAGGCCGCCGTAGAAGAACGCGAGCCCGGGCGTCATGAACAGCACGAGGGCTGTCGCCACGACGCCGAAGGCGATGCTGCCTGCATCCATGGAGTGCTCCTTGAGGGTCTTGGAAGGGACGTGAGCCGAGCATCCTCCCGCCCTGTTTCGCCCGGCTGCGCGCGTGCGTTTCGGGTTCGTGAACGGATGCGCGGTGCTGTTACGGGCGCGTTTCGGGCGTCGCGCGCTCCCGCCGGATGCAAGGATCGAGGGCATGGCGCTCTCCTGGATCCGCAACCCGCAGGTGTCGGCGATGCTGCTGCTGGGGGCGGCGATCCTCGGCCTCGTGGTCGCGAACACGGCGCTCGGTCCGGGCCTGCAGGAGCTCAAGGGCGCCCACCTGCCGTTCACGATCGTCGGGCTCGACCTCTCAGCCGCCCACTGGGTGACAGACGGCCTGCTCGTCATCTTCTTCTTCGTCGTCGCGGTCGAGCTGCGCTACGAGTTCACGCAGGGCGAGCTGAACTCGGTCTCGAAGGCCGCGGTGCCGACGATCGCGGCCCTCGGCGGCGTCGCGCTGCCGGCGCTCATCTACTTCAACGTCGCGGGCGCCGACGGTGCGCAGGGCTGGCCCATCCCCACCGCGACCGACATCGCCTTCGCCCTCGGGGTGCTCGCGCTGTTCGGCAAGCGCCTGCCGCCGCGCGTGCGCGCGCTGCTGCTCGCGCTCGCGGTGATCGACGACCTCATCGGCATCCTCTTCATCGCGGTCTTCTTCACCGAGTCGCTCTCGATCCCCCACCTGGGTGCCGCGGCCGTCGGCGTCGTGGTGTTCTGGCTGCTCGGCCGCGCCTACCGCTCGCGCCGCGGGAGCCTCGCGTTCAAGGCGCTGCTCGTCGTCGTCGCGCTCGTGACGTGGTGGCTCGTCGCGATGAGCGGCATCCACGCGACGATCGCTGGCGTCGCGCTCGGCCTCGTGCTCGCCCCCGCGCCCGCCGAGTCGGGTCGAGTGCAGCTCGAGCCGCTCTCGAACGGCATCGTGCTGCCGCTGTTCGCGTTCGTCTCCGCGTCGGTCGCGATCCCGCAGGTGCCGCTCGGCGAGCTGAGCCCCGTCTTCTGGGCGATCGTGATCGCGCTGCCGGTCGGCAAGCTCTTCGGCATCGGCATCGCCGGGCTCATCGGCCAAGCGGCGCTGCGCGTGCCGAGGGAGACCCGCGTGCGGGTGCCGGAGCTCGTCGGCGTGGGCCTGCTCGGCGGCATCGGCTTCACGGTGTCGCTGCTCATGAACGAGCTCGCCCACCGCACGACGCCGGAGCTCATCGTCGAGGGCACGCTCGGCGTGCTCGCGGGCTCGCTCATCTCCGCCGCGCTCGGCGGCGCCTACATCGCGCTGCTCGACCGCCGCTACCCCTCGGTCGACACGAGCGAGCGCGCGGCGCTCGACGCCGACGAGCAGCGGCGCCGCACCGACGCGGAGTGACGGGCGCTCAGCCCTCGCCGGCGAGCGCGTGCAGGCGCGAGATCGCCCGCAGGTACTTCTTGCGGTAGCCGCCGCCGAGCATCTCCTCGCTGAAGACGCGGTCGAGGCTCACGCCGCTCGCGCGCAGCGCCACCTGCGCGTCGTAGAGCCGGTCGACGAGCGCGACGAGCCGCAGCGCGTCGTTCTGGTCGGTCAGCACCCGCACGCCGCGGAGGCCGAGCGCCCGCACGCCGTCGACGAGGCCGACGTAGCGCGAGGGGTGCACGTGCGAGAGGTGCGCGACGAGCGCGTCGAAGTCGTCGAGGGCGACCGTGCCGCCGATGCGCTCGAGCTCGCCCGGGATGTCGTCGTCCGCCGTGACGGGCGCGTGGCCCGAGACGTCGCGGTGGCGGTAGTCGTCGCCGTCGATCCGCATGATCTGGAAGCGGTCGGCGATCGCCTGGATCTCGCGCAGGAAGTCGGCGGCGGCGAAGCGGCCCTCGCCGAGCGCGTTCGGCGGCGTGTTGCTCGTCGCGGCGAGCTTCGTGCCGTTCGCGACGAGCTCGCCGAGCAGGCGCGTCATCACCATCGTGTCGCCGGGGTCGTCGAGCTCGAACTCGTCGATGCACACGATCGTCGAGCCCTGCAGCGCGCGCACGGTCTCCGCGTAGCCGAGCGCGCCGACGAGCGCCGTGTACTCGATGAACGTGCCGAAGCGCTTCGGCCCCGGCATCGACTTCCACAGGGCCGCGAGCAAGTGCGTCTTGCCGACGCCGAAGCCGCCGTCGAGGTAGATGCCGGGCTTGACCTCGGGCGCGCGGCGCTTGAAGAGGCCGCGCTTCGGCGCCGTCCAGACGGTCGCGAGCTCGCGCATCCGCTCGAGCGCCTCGGACTGCGCCGGATGCGCGGGGTCGGGGCGGTAGGAGTCGAACGTCGCGCCGTCGAACTGCGGCGGCGGCACGAGACTCGCGACGATCTGCTCCGCGTCGGCCTGCGGCCGGCGATCGACGAGCGAGATCGGTGCGGACATGCGCGCTCCTTCATCGGCGCCGGGCGCCGCGGGGAAGATGGAGTGGGAGGATGGCGTTCTCCCATCGCAGAAGCCTACCGAGGGCGCGATCCGCCCCTCGACGTCACGCCAGCCCCGCAGGAGGAGCATCCATGCCCGAGTCCGAGCCCCGCTTCGACGAGTACGCCGCGCCCGAGCGGCTCGTGTCGACCGAGTGGGTGGCCGCGCACCTCCACGACCCCGACGTCGTGATCGTCGAGTCCGACGAGGATGTGCTGCTCTACGAGGTGGGCCACATCCCGGGTGCGGTGAAGATCGACTGGCACACGGAGCTCAACGACCCCGTGCTCCGCGACTACGTCTCGCCGGAGGAGTTCGCGCGGCTGCTCGGCTCGAAGGGCATCGGCCGTGACACGACCGTCGTGCTCTACGGCGACAAGGCGAACTGGTGGGCGACGTACGCGCTGTGGGTGTTCGCGCTCTACGGCCACGACAGCACGCGCATCATGGACGGCGGTCGCGACAAGTGGATCGCCGAGGGGCGCGAGCTCACGCGCGAGCGCTCGACGCGCCCCGCCGTCGACTACCCCGTGACGCCGCGCGACGACGCGACGCTGCGCGCCTTCCGCGACGACGTGCTGCAGCACCTCGGCAAGCCGCTCGTCGACGTGCGCAGCCCCGAGGAGTACTCGGGCGAGCGCACGACCGCGCCCGCCTACCCCGAGGAGGGGGCGCTCCGCGCCGGCCACATCCCGACCGCGGCGAGCGTGCCGTGGGGCAAGGCGGTCAACGAGGACGGCACCTTCCGCTCCCGCGAGGAGCTCGAGGCGATCTACCTCGACGGCGCGGGCCTGCGCGGCGCCGACGACGTCATCGCCTACTGCCGCATCGGCGAGCGCTCGAGCCACACGTGGTTCGTGCTGCAGCACCTGCTCGGCCTGCCGCGCGTGCGCAACTACGACGGGTCGTGGACGGAGTGGGGATCGCTCGTCGGCGTACCGATCGCGATCGGCACCGAGCCCGGGGAGGTGCCGTCGCGATGAGGCTCACGCCCGCGCTCCAGGAGGCGGTGGATGCGTTCCAGTCGATGGCGGAGCAGGACCGGCTCCAGCTCCTGCTCGAGTACGCCGACGACCTGCCCCCGCTGCCCGAGCGCTATGCCGACCACCCCGACCTCGGCGAGCGCGTCGCCGAGTGCCAGTCGCCCGTCTTCCTCTTCGTCGAGGTCGACGAGCACGTGCACGTGCACGCGACGGCGCCCGAGGAGGCGCCGACGACGCGCGGCTTCGCGTCGATCCTCGCCCAGGGGCTCGAAGGTGCGAGCGTCGAGCAGGTGCTCGCGGTGCCCGCCGACATGCCGCGGCTGCTCGGCCTCGACCGCGCGGTCTCGCCGCTGCGGCTGCGCGGCATGGCGGGCATGCTCGGCCGCATCCAGCGGCAGGTGCGCGAGCAGTCGGCCGGCTGAGCCGCCTCAATCGGCGGTGGATCCGGCGGCTGCGAGCGTCTCGTCGAGCCAGTCGCCGACCTCGCGCTCGTAGCGCGCCCGGTCGAGGTTCCACAGCTTCGTGTGCCGCGCTCGCGTCCACTCGCGGTAGTCGACGAGATCGGGGCGCGCCTCCGCGAGCGACCGCGACGCATCCGGCGGCACGAAGCCGTCGTCGACCGAGTGCAGCAGCAGGATGGGCTGCGAGAGCCCGTCCGCGTGCAGCACGTTGTCGAGCTCGTCGAAGTCGAGGCTGCGGCTGCCGCTCAGCAGCGACGCGGGCGACTCGAGCAGCCGCACGGCGCTCGACGCGAGCCACGCGGGCAGCCTCAGCAGCCCCACCTGCAGCAGCAGGGTCGGCCGCCAGCCGACGACGGGCGAGTCGAGCACGACCGCGGCGATGCGCCGCCGGTGGCGCGAGCGGCGCGCGACCTGCAGCGCGATCTGCCCGCCCATCGACCAGCCGTGGAGCACGACGCGGCGCGCTCCGCGGGCCACGGCGAGGCCGATCGCGTCGTCGACGTCGCGCCACTCGTCGAGCCCGAGCCGCAGCTTGCCGTCGTGGCTCGGCGGCGCCTCCGAGTCGTTGCGGTACGAGACGGCCATGACGGGGATGCCGCGGGAGAGGTAGATGGACGCCGCACGGATCGTCTCGTGTCGCGTGACGCCGCGCCCGTGCACCTGGATGCACCACGTCTCTGCCTGCTGGTCGCCCATGAGCCACGCCGGGGCACCGCCGACCTCGGTCGGCACGGTCACGCGCTCCACCGCATCCGTCACCTGCTCGGGCTCGTGGAGCACGTAGCCCGACCAGCGCGCCGCCGAGACGCCCTCGAGCAGCGCTCGCCCTTCGGCGGCGACGGCGCGCACGACGCTCGAGCCGTCCTCCTCGACGACCGCGCCGAGCACGACGATGCGCTCTCCTACCCGCAGCGCATAGACGCCGGGCAGCCCGGTGTCGAGCGTGCGCGCGAGCCGCACGCCGCGCTCCTCGAGCCCGAGCACCGCGACGTCGTCGGCCTGCTCGCGCGGCAGCGTCACGAGCATCGAGGCGAGCACGGCGGATGCGCCCGTCACGGCGAGCGCGGCGCCCGCGACGACCGCGCCGCCCGCAGCGAGGGCCACGCGGCCCGCGCGCCGGTCTCCGGCGGCGGCGCGCCTCGCTGGGGTGCTCACCCTCGAATCGTAGTCTTGCCGGGTGGACACGAGCAGTGCAGCACCCGGTGCGGAGCCCGAGGCAGTCCGTGCCGCGATCGACCAGCTGCGGCGCGCGGAGCTGCGCAGCGAGCTGTCGGTGCGCGAGATCCCGGCCCCCGGTCGCATCGCGCCGCACTCGTTCGCCATCGCCGCCGACGTCGGCGTGCCCGTCCACGGCCGCGACTCCGACATCGGCACCGGCCGCTTCATCCTCATGCACGACCCTGAGGAGCCCGATGCCTGGGGCGGCGACTTCCGCATCGTGAGCTTCACGCAGGCGTCGCAGGACCCGGAGATCGGCGTCGACCCCTTCCTCGCCGAGGTCACGTGGACCTACTTGCTCGAGGCCCTCGAGCAGCGCGGCGCGGAGTACCACTCCGAGTCGGGCACGGCGACGAAGATCCTCTCGAGCGGCTTCGGCGAGCTCGCCGCGCACGGCGACGGCGCGCAGATCGAGCTGCGCGCCTCATGGACCCCGACGGGCCGCGACTTCGGCGCGCACCTGACCGCGTGGACCGACCTGCTGTGCGCGATCGCGGGCCTGCCCGTGCAGCCCGGCGCCGCCGGCCTCGACGCCCACAGGCGATCGCGTGGCTGAGCCCGCCGAGCGCGAGCCCGAGGCGGAGGCGCCGCAGCTGCCGCACGCCGTGGCGGAGGGCCCCTTCGACGTCATCGTCGACGCGGATGCGCTGCGGCGCGCCGCAGACCGGCTCGCGGCAGGCACGGGGCCGGTCGCCGTCGACGCGGAGCGCGCGAACGGCTTCCGCTACAGCTCGCGCGCCTACCTCGTGCAGCTGCATCGCCGCGGCAGCGGCACGGTGCTCATCGACCCGATCGCGGTCGACGACCTGTCCCCCGTGCAGGAGGCGATCGGCGGCGAGGAGTGGATCATCCACGCCGCGAGCCAGGACCTCCCGTGCTTGCGCGAGATCGGCCTCGAGCCCGCGACGCTCTTCGACACCGAGCTCGGCGCCAGGCTCGCCGGCTTCGAGCGCGTCGGCCTCGCCGCCGTGACCGAGCGGCTCGTCGGCCTGCGGCTCCGCAAGGAGCACGGCGCGAGCGACTGGTCGACGCGGCCAATCCCGCAGTCGTGGCTCGAGTACGCCGCGCTCGACGTCGAGGTGCTCCCGGATGCGCGCGATGCGCTCGCTGCGGAGCTCGAGTCCCAGGGCAAGCAGGAGATCGCCGAGCAGGAGTTCGCGTACGCGCTCGAGCGGCGCCCGAAGCCGCCCGCGGCGGAGCCGTGGCGGCGGCTCTCGGGCCTGCACGCCATCCGCGACCGCCGGCAGCTCGCCGTCGCGCGCGAGCTGTGGCTCGCCCGCGACGCGCTCGCCCGCGAGACCGACACCGCGCCGGGCCGGCTCGTGCCCGACCGCTCGCTGCTCGTCGCCGCGACCTCCGGCGTCGACGCGAAGCAGCGCCTCGCCGCGCGCAAGGACTTCACGGGTCGCGCGAGCCGCTCCGAACTCGACCGGTGGTGGGCCGCGATCGAGGCGGGCCGCTCGACCGATCACCCGCCGGCGCTGCGCGTCAAGAGCGACGAGCCGCCGCCGCCGCGCTTCTGGCGCCAGCGACGGCCCGAGGCCGACGCACGGCTCAAGGCGGCGCGCGCCGTGCTGCAGCAGGTCTCGGACGAGCTCGCGATCCCGGCGGAGAACGTGCTCATGCCCGACACCCTGCGACGCCTCGCCTGGGACCCCATCGAGCCGACCGCGGACGCGATCGGCGAGGGGCTCCGGGCACGCGACGCGCGCCCGTGGCAGGTTGCGGCGACCGCACAGAGGATCGCCGCCGCCTTTGTAGAGGCAGACCAAGCGCCCGCCGAGCCGCCCGAGGCCGAGTCGTAGGAAGCGGCAACCGCCGAGCGGCCACGGGCGTCGGCTTCCTACACTGAAGCCGCAATCACCCAACCAGGAGGCACAGTGGCCAACGACGACGTCGTGTTCGTGGACGGCGTCCGCACCCCATTCGGGCGCGCGGGCGAGAAGGGCATGTACTGGCAGACCCGAGCGGATGATCTCGCGGTGAAGGCGCTCACGGGACTCCTCGAGCGCAACCCGAGCCTGCCGCTCGACCGCGTCGACGACGTGGCGATCGCCGCGACGACGCAGACCGGCGACCAGGGCCTCACGCTCGGTCGCACCGTCGGCATGCTCGCCGGGCTCCCCGTCACCGTGCCCGGGTACGCGCTCGACCGCATGTGCGCCGGAGCGATGACCGCCGTCACGACCGTCGCGGGCGGCATCGCCTTCGGCGCGTACGACGTCGCGATCGCCGGCGGCGTCGAGCACATGGGACACCACCCGATGGGCCTCGACGCCGACCCGAACCCGCGCTTCGTCGCGGAGAAGCTCGTCTCGATGGACGCCCTCAACATGGGCAAGACCGCCGAGCGCATCCACGACCGCTACCCGCACCTGACGAAGGAGCGCTCGGACCGCTACGCGATGGCATCGCAGCAGAAGTACGCCGCAGCGCTCGCCGCGGGGCACATCACGCCCGACCTCGTCCCCGTCGCGACGCAGACGCTTTCGGGCTGGGGCCTCGCGACCGCCGACGAGGCGCCGCGCCCCGAGACGACCATGGAGGGCCTCGCCGCGCTGAAGACGCCGTTCCGCGACCACGGTCGCGTGACCGCCGGGAACGCATCCGGCCTGAACGACGGCGCGACGATGTCGATCGTCGCCTCGGCCGCCGCCGCGAAGGAGCTCGGCCTCTCGACGAAGATGCGGATGGTCTCGTTCGCCTTCGCCGGCGTCGACCCCGACATCATGGGCATCGGCCCGGTGCCCTCGACCGAGAAGGCGCTCCGCAAGGCGGGACTGTCGATCGACGACATCGGCCTGTTCGAGCTCAACGAGGCGTTCGCCGTGCAGGTGCTCGCGTTCACCGATCACTTCGGCATCGCCGACGATGACCCGCGCGTCAACCCGTGGGGCGGCGCGATCGCGATCGGCCACCCGCTCGCCTCCTCGGGCGTGCGACTCATGCTGCAGCTCGCGCGCCAGTTCGAGCAGCGCCCCGACGTGCGCTACGGCGTCACCGCGATGTGCGTCGGCCTCGGCCAGGGCGGCACCGTCATCTGGGAGAACCCGCACCACAAGCGCTACGGGAAGGGCAACTGATGGCGATCCGCGACGAGTTCCCCCGCCTCGCAGCCTCGGCGTTCGACGAGGTCGTCACGCACAGCCACGTGCGCGACGTCCGCCTCGCCTCCGGCCGCACGCTCGCGCTCGTGACGCTCGACAACGGGCGCGACCACACCCGGCCGTCGACGCTCGGCCCCGAGACGCTCTTCGAGCTCGGTGACGTGCTCGAGGCGCAGCGCGCCCGCGGCGCGGCCGGTGGGATCGCCGCGATCGCCGTGACGGGGAAGCCCTACTTCCTCGCGGCGGGCGTCGATCTCTCGAACGTCGCCGACATCCCCGACCGGGCGACGGCGGCCGAGCTGCCGCGCCTCGGCCACCGCGTGCTCGGCCTTCTCCACGAGGCGCCGGTGCCGACGTTCGTGTTCATCAACGGCCTCGCGCTCGGCGGCGGGCTCGAGATCGGCCTCAACGCCGACTACCGCACGATCAACGCGGCCGCGCCGGCCGTCGCGCTGCCGGAGGTCTTCCTCGGCCTCATCCCCGGCTGGGGCGGCGCCACGATCCTGCCGAACCTCATCGGCATCGAGAGCGCGCTCAAGGTCGTGATCGAGAACCCGCTCAAGCAGAACCGCATGCTGAAGCCCGCCGAGGCGTTCGAGCTCGGCATCGCCGACGCGATGTTCGGGCCCGCGACATTCCTCGAGTCGTCGCTGCGCTGGGCGGACGAGGTCCTCAGCGGCAAGAAGGTCGAGCGACGCCACGTGCCCGGCACGCTCGAGCGCACCGTCAAGTGGCCGGTCGCGCTCAGGATCGCTCGCGAGTCGCTCCAGAAGCGCATCGGCACGGTGCCCGCGGCGCCGTACCGCGCGCTCGAGCTGCTCGAGCTCGCCCGCAAGAACGACCGCAAGGCGGGCTTCGCGGCCGAGGACGAGGCGATCACCGACCTCGCCGCCGGCGATCAGTTCGTCGCCTCGATGTACGCGTTCAACCTCGTGCAGAAGCGCGCGAAGCGTCCCGCGGGCGCGCCCGACAAGGAGCTCGCGAAGAAGGTGTCGAAGGTCGGCATCATCGGCGCCGGCCTCATGGCGAGCCAGTTCGCGCTGCTCTTCGTACGCCGGCTGCAGGTGCCCGTCGTCATCACCGACCTCGACCAGTCGCGCGTCGACCAGGCGCTCGAGGGCATCCGCGGCGAGATCGACAAGCTCGCCGACAAGGGCCGCATCTCGAGCGACGAGCAGCAGCGCCTCCGCGCGCTCGTGAGCGGCACGGTCGACAAGGCCGACTTCGCGGACTGCGACTGGGTCATCGAGGCCGTGTTCGAGGAGCTCAGCGTCAAGCAGCAGGTCTTCGCCGAGGTCGAGCCGCACCTGTCCGAGACGGCCGTCATCGCGACGAACACGTCGAGCCTCTCGGTCGAGCAGATCGGGGCGAAGCTCGCGCACCCGGAGCGCCTCGTCGGCTTCCACTTCTTCAACCCCGTCGCCGTCATGCCGCTCATCGAGGTCGTGAAGACCCCGCAGACCGACGACGCGACGCTCGCGACCGCCATGCGCGTGGCGAAGGACCTGAAGAAGAACGCCGTCATCACGCGCGACAGCCCCGGCTTCGTGGTCAACCGCGTGCTCGCGAAGCTGCTCGGCGAGGCGATGCACGCGGTCGAGCAAGGCACGCCGTTCGAGTCGGTCGTCGAGGCGCAGCAGGCTTTCGGCTTCCCGATGGACCCGTTCGTGCTCCTCGACCTCGTCGGCCTCAAGGTCGGCGCCCACGTGCTCGACACGCACCACGGCGCCTTCCCCGACCGATTCTTCGAGTCGAAGGCGCTCCACGAGCTCGCCGAGCAGGGCGTCCTGCTCGAGAAGGACTCGAAGGGCGAGGCGAAGGGCATCGACAAGCGGGCGCGGAAGATCGTCGCGAAGCACACGCCGAAGGGCGCCGTGCCGCTCTCGGTAAACGAGCTGCGGCTGCGCATCGAGGACGGCCTCGCCGACGAGATCAAGCGCATGCTCGACGATCACGTCGTCGAGGCGGCCGAGGACATCGACCTCTGCATGATCCTCGGCGCGGGCTGGCCGTTCCAGATGGGCGGCATCACGCCCTACCTCGACCGCGTCGGCGCATCCGAGCGCGTCTTCGGCGGCACGTTCCACGACCCGCGGATCGAGGGCGTCAAGGCCTGACGCCGTCCGGCAGACTGGCGGGATGCACCCCGCGCACATCGATGCCCTCGCCCGTGACCTCGCGACAGCGAGCCTCACGGGCGAGGGCATCCGTGCGCTCGTGGGCGCCGACGCCGAGGCCGCGCTCGGTCGCACGGTCGCGGCGCCCGCGCGCCGAGCGGCGCTGCGCTCCCCCGGAGCCCGCTCGACCCTGCTGCGTGCGCTCGTGCTCGGCGACCCGGTGCCGACCGACGAGCTGACGGATGCGCTCCCCTCGCTCGGCGTCGACGGCGCGGTCGCGCTCGGCCTCGTCGCGCTCGACGGCGACACGGCCCGTCCCCTCGTCGCGATCCGGCCGCACGCCTACCGCGACGCGCTCGGCGCGGGCGAGTGGTGGATCGCGAGCGACCTGGACGAGCTCGCGGGCATCGCGCCGCTTCGGCCAGACCACGTGCTCGGCGTCGGCGGCGCCGCGCGGACGCTCGCGTCGCTGCTGCCGCCGGCAGACGCTCCCGTCGACGTCGCGCTCGACCTCGGCACGGGCTGCGGCGTCATCGCCCTGCACCTCCGGCGCTTCGCCGACCGGGTCATCGCGACCGATGTCTCCGAGCGCGCCCTGCGCTTCGCCGAGCTCAACGCGCGGCTCAACGGCGTCGACGGCATCGAGACGCGGCTCGGCTCGCTCTTCGAGCCCGTCGCGGGCGAGCGCTTCGACCTCATCGCCTCGAACCCGCCGTTCGTCATCACGCCGCGCGAGCCTGGCGTGCCGGCGTTCGAGTACCGCGACGGCGGGCGGACGGGCGACGCGCTCATGGCGGAGGTCGTCGCAGGCCTCGCCGAGCACTTGACCGCCGCCGGCGAGGCCCGGCTGCTCGGCAACTGGGAGTCGGTCGGTGGCGCCGACGGCCTCGACCGCGCCGGTGCGTGGGCGGGCGACGGGCTCGACGCATGGGCGATCGAGCGCGAGTCGCTCGATCCCGTGCGGTACGCCGAGCTGTGGCTGCGGGACGGCGGCACGCTGCCGCGCGACGACGACTTCCCGCGCCTCGCTGGCGCGTGGCTCGACGACTTCGAGGCGCGGGGCGTGACGGCGATCGGCCTGGGCTGGATCGCGGCTCGCCCGACCGCCGGCCGCGCACCGCTCCGCCGCCTCGAGCGCGTCGGGCAGCCGGTGGCGCTCGAGCACGTCGGCGCGCACCTCCGCGCCGCGCTCGACGACGCCGCATGGCTCGCGACCGTCGACGACGATGCGCTCCGCGAGACGGTGCTCGTCGCGTCGCCCGACGTCACCGAGGCGCGGCATCAGCTCCCGGGCGCCGGCGGCCCGAACGTCATCGAGCTGCGCCAGGGCGGCGGGCTCGGCCGCTCGCTCTCCGTCGACACCGCGCTCGCGGCGCTCGTGGGCGCGAGCGACGGCGACCTGCCCATCGGCACCCTGCTCGCGGCGATCGCAGGCCTGCTCGAGGTCGACGAGGCCGTGCTCGCCGCCGACGTGCTGCCGCGCGTGCGCGAGCTCGTGCAGACGGGCTTCCTGCGGCGCCTCCCCTGACGCTCGCGCGTCAGCGAGCCGTGCGTGCGGCGACGGCCGCGGGCACGTGCTCCGCCACGTCGAGCGCCGTGATGGGTCGCCCGCCGACGGCCGCAGCCGCGGCCGCGGCACCGTGCAGCGCGACCGCCAGCGCGGCGATCGACGCGAGCGCCCGGGCCTCGCGGGCCGCCTCGGCGTTCGCCGCGACGATCGCGCCGAGCATGCCGGCCAGCACGTCGCCCGTGCCGGCGGTCGCGAGGCGATGCGTCGCCGCCTCGACGGTCGCCGTCGCGGCGCTCGGCTCGACCACGTGCGTCGCGGCGCCCTTCGCGACCACGACGGCGTCGAGCGCCGCGGCGGCGGCCGCCGCGCGCATCCGCTCGTCCTCGTCGACCCGCACGCCCAGCTGCTCGAGGAGGCGCTCGAGCTCGCGGCCGTGCGGCGTGACGACCACCGGCCCCGCGTGCCCCGGCACGAGGTCGAGCGCACCCGCGTCGACGACGCACGCAACGCTCGAGCGCAGCGCCTCGAGCAGCAGCGAGCGGAGCCGCGGGTCGCGCTCCCCCGCGTCCTGGCCCGAGCCGAGCAGCCATGCGTCGACGCCGTCCGCCGGCTCGTCGAGGGCGTGGCAGACGGTCTCGGGTCGCCTCGCGAGCACGAGGTCCTGCACGCGGCGCGGCGCCCACAGCCGCACCATGCCGATGCCCGTGCGCCACGCTGCCTCGACCCCGAGCACCGCGGCGCCCGGGTAGCGCTCCGAGCCGGTGATGACCCCGAGCACGCCCATCGAGCGCTTGTCGTCGTCGGCACCCGGCGCACGCAGCCACTCCATGCCGCCACCCTACGGCGCGCTCCCTCCCGAGCCGCCGGTGCCGGTCGCCGCGGGCGCTCACCAGAGCGCGTCGACGCCGCGCCCGTGAGCGAGGAGCACGCCGAGCAGCTGCACGCGCGGTGTGCGGGCCGCAGCGCGCACGATCACGTCGGTCCAGGCGAGGTCGTCGGGCGTGGCTCGAGCCTGGCCCGGCCGCTCGAGCACGATCGCGACGTACGCAGCGATCTCCGCGACGCCCGTCAGGAGCGCGCTGAGCGTCGCGATCGTCTCGGCGTCTGGCGAGACGGGGGCGCCCTCGATCTGCGGCAGGAGCGGCAGCTGCCGCCGCTCGTCGTCGAGGAGCAGGAGCCACATGCGGCGCACGAAGCCCTGCTGGATGAGCGTCGTCGCGCGCTCGAGCAGCGCGTCGTCGTCGAGGATGGGCACGTCGCCGAGCTCGAGCAGGCGATCGGTCGTGAGGTCGTCCATGGCGGCAGGGAACCGCATCCGCGACCTCCTCGTCAGGGAGAGGTGGCCCGCCTGTGGAGAGCGTCAGTCCGCGACGGTGCCCGGGTGCGGCGCGCTCGCCGCGTCGTCGGCCTCGAGGACGAGCGGCCGGTCCTCCGGCAGCGGCCGAGCGACCGGCACGCGCCCGGTGCCGAGCACCTGCTGGATGACGTTCCGCGCGATGGTCTGCGCCGAGAGCCCGACCTCCTGGAGGATCTCGGAGCGCTCCGCGTGGTCGATGAACGCATCCGGGAGCCCGAGCTCGTCGACAGGCGTGTCGACGCCCGCCGCCCGCAGCTCCTGGCGCACGCGCGTGCCGATGCCGCCGACCCGCACGCCGTCCTCGAGGGTGATGACGATGCGGTGGTCGCGCGCGAGCTCGACGATCGACGGCGCGACCGGCACGACCCAGCGCGGGTCGACGACCGTCACGCCGATGCCCTGCGCCTGCACGCGCTGCGCGACCTCCATCGCGAGGTGCGCGAACGAGCCGATCGCGATGATGAGCACGTCGCGGTGCGGGGCCTCGAGCAGCAGGTCGACGCCGTCGGCGGTGCGGCGCACCGCCTCGATCTCGTTCGGCACCGAGCCCTTGGGGTAGCGGATGACCGTGGGCGCGTCCTGCACCGCGACCGCCTCGCGCAGCTCCTCCTGCAGGCGCGCTGCGTCGCGCGGGGCCGCGAGCCGGATGCCGGGCACGAACTGCAGCAGCGCGAGGTCCCACATCCCGTGGTGGCTCGGGCCGTCCGGACCCGTGACGCCGGCCCGGTCGAGCACGAAGGTCACGCCCGCCTTGTGGAGCGCGACGTCCATGAGCACCTGGTCGAACGCGCGGTTGACGAAGGTCGCGTAGATCGCCACGACCGGGTGGAGTCCGCCGTACGCGAGGCCGGCCGCGGTCGTGACGGCGTGCTGCTCGGCGATGCCGACGTCGAGCACGCGGGAGGCGTCGTAGGCGGCGAGCCGGTCGAGGCCCGTCGGGCGCAGCATCGCGGCGGTGATGCCGACGATGCGATCGTCCTGCTTCGCGAGCGAGACGAGCTCCTCGGCGAAGACCGAGGTCCAGGCGGGGCGCCCCGCGCTCGAGAGCGACTCCCCCGTCTCCGGGTCGATCTGCCCGACCGCGTGGAACTGGTCCGCCTCGTCGCGGATGGCCGGGTCGAAGCCCTGCCCCTTCTGCGTGATGACGTGCACGATGACGGGAGCGCCGAAGTCGCGGGCCTGGGTGAGCGCCTCCTCGAGCGCCTCGAGGTCGTGCCCGTCGATCGGGCCGAGGTACTTGATGTCGAGGTTCGAGTAGAGCGCCTCGTTGTCGACGAAGCGCGTGAGGAAGCCGTGCGTCGCGCCGCGGACGCCGCGGTAGACGGCGCGACCGGGACGGCCGAGCCTCGCGAAGGCGCGCTCGCTCGAGGTGCGGAGGTTCGCGTACGAGCGACGCGTGCGCACGCCGTTGAGGAACCGCGCCATGCCGCCGATCGTCGGCGCGTACGAGCGGCCGTTGTCGTTCACGACGATGACGAGCCGGCGGCTGTTGTCGTCGGAGATGTTGTTGAGCGCCTCCCACGTCATGCCGCCGGTGAGCGCGCCGTCGCCGACGACGGCGACGACCGAGCGGTCGTGCTGGCCCGTGATGTCGAACGCCCGGCTGATCCCCTCGGCCCACGAGAGGGACGAGGATGCGTGGCTCGACTCGACGATGTCGTGCTCGCTCTCGGCGCGCTGCGGGTAGCCCGCGAGGCCGCCCTTCTGCCGCAGGCGCGAGAAGTCCTGCCGGCCCGTGAGGAGCTTGTGCACGTAGGACTGGTGGCCCGTGTCGAACACGAACGCGTCGCGCGGCGAGTCGAAGACGCGGTGCATCGCCATCGTGAGCTCGACGACGCCGAGGTTGGGGCCGAGGTGGCCGCCCGTGCGCGCGACCTCGCGGATGAGGAACGCGCGGATCTCGCCAGCCAGCTCGGTCAGCTCGGTCTGCGAGAGCCGGTCGAGGTCACGCGGGCCGCGGATCTGATCGAGGAGCGCCATAGTCCCCCAATGCTACCGAGCGACATGGGAAAGGCCCCCAGCCGGAGCTGGGGGCCTTCCACGAGTCGCGGCTCGATCAGACGAGCGAGCGCAGCACGTACTGCAGGATGCCGCCGTTGCGGTAGTAGTCCGCCTCGCCCGGCGTGTCGATGCGCACGACCGCGTCGAACTCGATCGTCTGCTTGCCCTCGGGGCTGTGCTCGCTCGGCTCGGCGGTGACGCGCACGGTCTTGGGCGTGCGCCCCTCGTTCAGCTCGGTGAGGCCCGAGATCGAGATGACCTCGGTGCCGTCGAGGCCCAGGCTCTCCCAGCTCTCGCCCTGGGGGAACTGCAGCGGGACGACGCCCATGCCGATGAGGTTGGAGCGGTGGATGCGCTCGAAGGACTCGGTGATGACGGCCTTGACGCCCAGGAGGTTCGTGCCCTTGGCGGCCCAGTCGCGGCTCGAGCCCGAGCCGTACTCCTTGCCGCCGAGGACGACGAGCGGGGTGCCCTGCTCCTGGTAGTGCTGCGACGCGTCGTAGATGAAGGCCTGCTCGCCGTCGGGCGTCGTGAAGTCGCGGGTGTAGCCGCCCTCCACGCCGTCGAGCAGCAGGTTCTTCAGGCGGATGTTCGCGAACGTGCCGCGGATCATGACCTCGTGGTTGCCGCGACGCGAGCCGTAGGAGTTGAAGTCCTTCCGGTCGACGCCGTGCTCGGTGAGGTACTGGCCCGCGGGGCTGTCCGCCTTGATGCTGCCGGCCGGCGAGATGTGGTCGGTCGTGACCGAGTCGCCGAGCTTCGCGAGCACGCGGGCGCCGCGGATGTCCTCGACCGGCGTGAGCTCCATCGTCATGCCGTCGAAGTACGGGGGCTTCCGCACGTACGTCGACTGTTCGTCCCACTCGAAGACGTCGCCGTCGGGCGTGGGCAGGCTGCGCCACCGCTCGTCGCCGTCGAAGACGGCCGCGTACTGCTTCGTGAACATCTCGGTGTCGATCGACGAGTCGATCGTCTGCTGCACCTCGTCGGCCGAGGGCCAGATGTCGGCCAGGAAGACGTCCTGGCCGTCCTTGCCCTTGCCGAGCGGCTGGGTCTCGAAGTCGAAGTCCATCGTGCCGGCGAGCGAGTAGGCGATCACGAGCGGCGGCGACGCGAGGTAGTTCATCTTGACGTCGGGGTTGATGCGGCCCTCGAAGTTGCGGTTGCCCGACAGCACCGCCGTCACGGCGAGGTCGTGCTCGTTGACGGCGGTCGAGACCTCGTCGATGAGCGGGCCGGAGTTGCCGATGCACGTCGTGCAGCCGTAGCCGACCGTGTAGAAGCCGAGCTCGTCGAGGTCCTTCGTCAGGCCCGACTTGTCGTAGTAGTCGGTGACGACCTTCGACCCGGGTGCAAGCGTCGTCTTGACCCACGGCTTCGCCTTGAGGCCCTTCTCGACCGCCTTGCGGGCGAGCAGGCCCGCGGCGAGCATGACCGAGGGGTTCGACGTGTTCGTGCACGACGTGATCGCGGCGATCGTGACGGCGCCGTTGTCGAGCGTGTAGGTCTCGCCGTCGGGCGTCGAGACCGTGACCGGCTTCGAGAACTCGACCGGGCCTCCGCCGTTGATGTGCACCTCGCGGGTGTCCTCGTCCTCCTCGCCGGGCACATTGCCCGGGTCGGACGCTGGGAACGAGTGCTTCGCGATGAGGTCGGCCGTCTCGTGCGACGTCGAGGGGGAGGCGTAGTTCGCGATGTCCTGCGCGAACTGCTCCTTGGCGCGCGTGAGCTCGATGCGGTCCTGGGGGCGCTTCGGGCCGGCGATCGACGGCACGACGGTGCTGAGGTCGAGCTCCATGTACTCGGAGAACACCGGCTCGACCGCCGGGTCGTGCCACAGGCCCTGCTCCTTCGAGTAGGCCTCGACGAGCGCGACCTGCTGCTCGTCGCGACCGGTGAAGCGCAGGTAGTCGAGCGTGACGTCGTCGATCGGGAAGATCGCGGCGGTCGAGCCGAACTCGGGGCTCATGTTGCCGATCGTCGCGCGGTTGGCGAGCGGCACGGCGCCGACGCCGGTGCCGTAGAACTCGACGAACTTGCCCACCACGCCGTGCTTGCGCAGCATGTCGGTGATCGTGAGCACGACGTCGGTCGCGGTGACGCCCGTGGCGATCTCGCCGGTGAGCTTGAAGCCGACGACGCGCGGGATGAGCATCGAGACGGGCTGGCCGAGCATCGCGGCCTCGGCTTCGATGCCGCCCACGCCCCAGCCGAGCACGCCGAGGCCGTTGACCATCGTGGTGTGCGAGTCGGTGCCGACGACCGTGTCGGGGTATGCGGTGAGCTCGCCGTCGAAGGTGCGGGAGTAGGTGACCTTCGCGAGGTTCTCGATGTTCACCTGGTGCACGATGCCCGTGCCCGGGGGGACGACCTTGAAGTCCTGGAACGCCGTCTGGCCCCAGCGGAGGAACTGGTAGCGCTCGCCGTTGCGCTGGTACTCGATCTCGACGTTGCGCTCGAACGCGTCGGCCGTGCCGAAGAGGTCGGCGATGACGGAGTGGTCGATCACGAGCTCGGCGGGCGCGAGCGGGTTGATCTTCGTCGGGTCGCCGCCGAGCTCGGCGACGGCCTCGCGCATCGTGGCGAGGTCGACGATGCAGGGCACGCCGGTGAAGTCCTGCATCACGACGCGAGCCGGCGAGAACTGGATCTCGACGTTCGGCTCGGCGGATGCGTCCCACGACCCGAGCGCCTCGATCTGGCTGCTGGTGACGTTCTTGCCGTCCTCGGTGCGCAGCAGGTTCTCGAGCAGCACCTTGAGGCTGAACGGCAGGCGCTCGTGGCCCGCGACCTTGTCGATCCGGTAGAACGTGTAGTCGGTGCCGCCGACCGACAGCGATGCCTTGCTGTCGAAGCTGTTCGGGTTCGCCATCGTGACTCCTTCTGGGTCTCACGGGTTGCGCTGGCCGCGCCTGCAGTCTATGCCTGCGCCCTCACCCGCGGGTGGCTGGACGCAAACTATCTTGACGTCAAGATATCTTACCGCGACTCCTGATCGACCGCATCCGCAGGTGTGTCGAGCACCGCCCGGACCATGAGCCACGTCACCCACAGCGCGGCGAGGTAGAGCGGCACACCCATGAGCAGCTTCGTCGCGGCGAGCGCCTCGACGGCGCCCGCGAGGTACATCGGCACCTGCACCGCGAGCCGCGCACCGATCACGACGAGCCACAGCACCGTCGCGCGCCACGCGACCGCGCGCTTCGCGCGCTCCGTCCGCCAGGCGTAGGGCTTCGCGGTGAGGGCGCCCGCGATGATCCCGACGAGCGGCCGGCGCGCGAGCATCGACACGACCAGCACGAGGATGACGACGGTGTTGACCGTGAAGCCCCAGAGGAAGTTGTCCTCCCCCTGGCCGGTGATGAGCGCGATCGCCGCCGAGATGCCGACCCCGATGAGGCCCGCGAACGCGAGCACGGGCTGGCCCTTCTGCAGCACGCGCCAGGCGACGAAGCCCACGGACGCGACGAGCGGCACGAGCACCGAGACGAGCACGTCCTTCGTCGTCGCGTAGAGCACGAGGAAGAGGACGCCGGGCAGGAGCGACTCGACGAGTCCGCGCACGCCACCCATCGCCTCGAGCAGCGCGCCGGCGCTCGGCTTCGCGGCAGGGTCGAGGTGACCGAGCTTCGAGCCGCGGATCGCTGCGCCGACCTGCTCGGAGAAGGATGCCTCGGCGGGCTCGGCCTCGTCGGCGGGACCGGCCTGCTCGGCGGGCACCGTCAGACGGCCTTCGGCGCGCTGAGCGGGATGAGCTCGCGCGGGGGCATCGGCTGCACGCCGCGGCACACGACGGTCGAGCGGAACAGCTCGAACGCCTTCGCCGCCTCGTCGTCGTCGAGCGCCGCCTTGCCGCCGATGAGGCCCTGCAGCATCCAGCGCGGGCCGTCGACGCCGATGATGCGCACCGCGCGCGGTGCGCCGTCGGGGCCCACCGTCAGCCGGGCGCGGAGCTCCGGGCCGAGCGGACCCTCGGCATCCTCGACCGCGGCGCCCTGGCGCTCGAGCTGCCCTCGCAGCACCTCTCGCACGGGCAGCCAGATGCCCTCGCTGCGCGGCGCCGCGAACGGCTGCAGCTGCACCGTCGAGCCCTCGTGCTCGAGCGTCACCGCAACGATGCGCTTCGTCTTCTCCTCGACCTCGAGCCGCATCTGCATGCCGGGGCGCGGGACGATGCGGAGGCCGCCGAGGTCGACGTAGGGCCGCACGGGCGCCTCGGCCTCGTCGAGCGGGCCCGCCACGGCGCGGTCCTCGGGGGCCGTCTTCTCGACGACCGCCTCCTCCTCGATGGGCTGCTCGTCGGCGCTGTCGGTCGTGTCGGTCATCGTGCGATCCCCTCTTGGACGGCGCTCAGGCCGGTCGACCCGTGCCCGCGCTCTCCGCGGTCCGAGCCCGGCAGCCGCTCGACCTCGACGAAGCGCACGCGCTCGACGCGCTGCACCACGAGCTGAGCGATGCGGTCTCCGACCTCGATCCGGTGCGGCTCCCCGCCGGTGTTGAGCAGGTTGACCTTGATCTCGCCGCGATAGCCCGCGTCGACGGTGCCCGGCGCGTTCACGATCGTGATGCCGTGCTTCGCGGCGAGCCCGCTGCGCGGGTGCACGAACGCGGCGTAGCCCTCGGGCAGCGCGATCGCCACGCCGGTGCCGACGAGCGATCGCTCGCCGGGGCGGAGCGTGACCGCCTCGGCGGCATGGAGATCGGCACCGGCATCGCCAGGGTGCGCGTATGCGGGCACCGGCGATCCGGTGATGAGGACTTCGACCTGCTCCATCGCACTCGAGGCTAGCCGAGCGGGAGCGGGACGGAGAACCGCGGCCTCGGATCGCGAGAGGATGGGGGCATGGAAACCGCCCCCTCGTACCGCGAGCGGCTCGTGCCGCCGTGGTGGCTCCCGCTCGTGCTGCTGCTCATCGTGCCCGCGGTGCTGCTCGTCTTCCTGCCCGTCAACCTGCAGGTCGGCGTCGCGGTCGCGATCGTGCTCTACGTCGCCGTCGTCGCGCTGCTGTGGCTCAGCGCGCCCGTGGTCGCCGTCGAGGGAGCCGAGCTCCGCGCCGGCCGCGCGCGCATCCCGGTCGCCCAGCTGGGTTCGCCGGAGGTGCTGCTCGGCGATGCCGCGCAAGCGGCGCTGCGAGCAGGCTGGGACCCGGCGGACCACCACGTGGTCTCGCCGTGGACCCGCGCGCTCCTCCGGGTCGCCGTCGAGGATCCGGAGGATCCGACGCCGGCGTGGCTGATCAGCTCGCGGCGCCCGGAGGCCCTCGCCGCGGCGATCGAGGCGGCCCGCTAGCTCAGGCGCACTCGCGGCAGATCGGGCCGAGCTTCGACTCGTGGTCGAACTGCAGTCGGTGCTTCACGAGGAAGCAGCTGACGCACGTGAACTCGTCCTCCTGGGGCGGGAGCACGACGACGTCGAGCTCGACGTCTGCGAGGTCGGCGGCCGAGAGATCGAAGCTGCCGGGGTTGTCGGCGTCCTCGTCCGTGGAGACGCTCTTCGCAGGCACACGCTCCTTGAGCGCCTCGATCGACTCGCTCTCGTCGTCCGTCTTGCGGGGGGCGTCGTAATCGGTGGCCATGCGGCAGTCCTTCGAGGGGGTTGGGGGTCGGCGTCGGCGCACATTCTGCACGAAACAGAACGCCGGAGCAAATCAGATATCAGGTGGCGCTCCGCGACTGCGCCGGTGCGGGGCGACAGGTCGTGCCTGCATCCGACGGAACGCGCGGCGCGCCCGCTCCATTCCCGCCCTGACCGCGGGTCGCGTGGGAGGCTGACGCGACCCGACACCGCAAGGAAGGACCGACGAATCATGCAGCAGCTGAGCGTCATCGGCATCGAGGACGAGGTGCTCATCCTCGAGTCCGAGTCGGGTGAGCGCTTCCGCGTGCCCGTCGCCGACCTCCCGGAGCACCGCAAGCCCACGGCGGCCGTGCCGCACCGCGAGCGCAAGGCCACGCCGCGCGAGATCCAGTCGCTCATCCGTGGCGGCATGACGGCCGAGCAGGTCGCCTCCTCCACCGGCGAGGAGCTCGCCTACGTCGAGCGCTTCGAGGGCCCCGTGCTCGCCGAGCGCGCGCACATGCTCGACTCCGCGCTCTCGATCCCGGTGGCCACCGGCGACATCGATCCGCTCGCGGGCGAGACGGCGTTCGGCGCCGCGATCGGCGAGCGCCTCGACGATCTGCGGGCGATCGAGCGCTCGTGGGCCGCGTGGAAGGACGCGGACGGCGGCGCCTGGACGGTCCGCCTGCGCTTCACGACCGAGGGCATCCAGCACGAGGCGCTCTGGGGCTATGAGCCGAAGAAGGCCACGCTGACCCCGCGGGGCAAGGAGGCGACGTCGCTCAGCCAGTCGAGCGAGGCGACGAGCGTGCTCGTGCCGCGGCTGCGGGCGATCGACCGCCAGTCGCGGCCGACGACCCCCGATGCCGCGGCGACCGCACCCGCCGCGCCCACCGAGGAGCCGACCGCCCCGCCCATCTCCCAGCGCGCCGCGACGCACGACACGGGCCGGCACGACGACACAGGGCGAAACGACACAGGGCGAAACGACACAGGCCGCTTCGACTCCGACGCCTTCCGCATCCAGCGGGGCGCGCAGCGGTCGGCGCCGAGCCCCGTCGAGCCCGGCGTCGGCCTCGAGGACGCCGTCGCCTCCGCCACCCTCACCGAGGGCTCCCCCGAGGAGCGCCCCAAGGAGCCGACGCGCGCCGAGAACCCGTGGCTGCGCCGTCGCTCCGGCGAGGTCGGCAGCCAGCCCGAGAACGTGCAGGCCGCGGCGATCAATCGCCCCGCCGCCGCGACCCAGCCGAACCACACGGCCGAGCTGCTCGACGCGCTGCGGCGCCGGCGCAGCGAGCGTGAGGCCGCACTGCGCACCGCAGAGAGCGAGCCCGCGCTGCTCGAGCCCGAGCAGCCTGCCGCGCAGGCCCCCGAGGCCGAGGAGCAGCAGCGTCCCGCCCGGGCGCAGGCGACGGGCCCGATCGCGGGCAAGAAGCGCGGCTCCCGCGCCGCGATGCCGAGCTGGGACGAGATCGTCTTCGGCTCCCGCAGCGACGACTGACGACGGAGATCGCGCGCCTGACCGACCTGAACGGGTCGTCATGTTAGATTCTCGGCGCACAGTCCCGTGCACCTACAAGGAGGTAGGCATGAGCGCACCCGCGCATGACTCCGCTCGAGACAACGACCGCAAGGGCCTCGGCCGGGTCGTCACGGCCGCCATGGCCGGCACGGTCGTCGAGTGGTACGAGTTCTTCCTGTACGCGACGGCGTCGACGATCGTCTTCAACCTCATCATGTTCCCGCCGAGCGATGATCCGTACGCGGCCATCATCAACGCGTTCCTCATCTACGGCGTCGGCTTCGTCGCGCGCCCACTCGGCGGCATCGTCTTCGGCCACCTCGGCGACAAGTACGGCCGCAAGAAGCTCCTGCAGGCCGCGATCGTCCTGGTCGGCGTCGCGACGTTCCTGATGGGCTGCCTGCCCACCTTCGACGTCATCGGCTACTGGGCCCCGGCGCTCCTCGTCCTGCTGCGCTTCGCGCAGGGCTTCGCGGTCGGCGGCGAGTGGGGCGGCGGCGTGCTGCTCGTGGCCGAGCACTCCCCCAACAAGGAGCGCGGCTTCTGGGCGTCGTGGCCGCAGGCGGCGGTGCCCGCCGGCAACCTGCTCGCGACGATCGTGCTGCTCGTCCTGCAGTGGACGCTGTCCGACGATGACTTCCTGGCATGGGGCTGGCGCATCGCGTTCTGGCTCTCGGTCGTCATCGTCGCCGTCGGCTACTACATCCGCACGCGCGTCGAGGACGCGCCGATCTTCCAGGCCGTGCGCGAGGAGGTCGCGGAGTCGAAGGCGCAGTCGTACGGCGTGCTCGAGGTGCTCAAGCGCTACCCGCGCGGCGTGCTGACGGCCATGGGTCTCCGCTTCGCGGAGAACGTGCTCTACTACCTCGTCGTCACGTTCTCGATCGTCTACTTGCGCACGTACCTCGAGTACGACGTCTCGCGCATCCTCGGCCTGCTCGCGATCGCGCACGTCGCGCACTTCATCTTCGTGCCGATCGTGGGCCGGTTCGTCGACACCGTCGGTCGCCGCCCGGTGTACCTCGTCGGCGTGCTGCTGGGCGCGACGTGGGGCTTCATCGCCTTCCCGATGTTCGAGAGCGGCAACGACTTCGTCATCCTCGCGGCGATCATCATCGGGCTGGCGTTCCACGCGCTCATGTACGCGGGACAGCCCGCCATCATGGCCGAGCTGTTCCCGACCCGCATGCGCTACTCGGGCGTCTCGCTCGGCTACCAGGTGACGTCGATCGTCGCGGGCTCGCTCGCGCCGATCATCGCCACCGCCCTGCTGCGCGAGTTCGAGAGCTCCGTCCCGGTCGCCATCTACCTCGTGGTCGCGTGCGCCATCACGCTCGTCGCAGTCCTCGCGCTCAAGGAGACGAAGGGCATCTCGCTCCACGACGTCGACGACATCGACCGCGAGCGGCTGCTCGCCGAGAAGGGCACCGTCTGATCCGCTGACGGATCCCTACCGCGACGGGCGGCGAGAGCGATCTCGCCGCCCGTCGCGGTCGGGGCCGATAGCGTTGCGGCAAGCACTACGGAAGGAATCGACGATGACGTCAATCGCCTGGATCGGACTCGGCAACATGGGCAGCCGGATGTCCGCGCACCTGGTGACCGCGGGCCACGAGGTGCGGGGCTTCGACGTGGTGGATGCGCTGCGCCGGTCGGCGGCGGAGCACGGGATCGTGCCGGTCGCCTCGGTCGCCGAGGCCGTCGAGGGCGCCGAGGTCGTCATCCTGAGCCTGCCGAAGGGCGAGCACTGCCGCGACGTGCTCGCGGGACCCCACGGGGTGTTCGAGCACGCCGCGCCGGGCACGCTCATCCTCGACACCTCCACGGTCGACCTCGACACGTCGCGCTGGAGCCACGGCGAGGCCGGCTCTCGCGGCTTCCGCTTCGTCGACTCCCCCGTCTCGGGCGGCATCCAAGGTGCCGAGGCCGGGACCCTCACGTTCATGCTCGGCGGCGAGGAGAACGACGTCGCGCGAGCCCGGGAGGTCGTCATGCCGATGGCCGGCAACGTCCTCGCCGTCGGCGGCCCGACGCACGGCATCGCGGCGAAGCTCGTCAACAACATGATGCTCGGCGTCTCGCTGCTCGCGGTCTCGGAGGGCTCGCAGCTCGCCGCGCAGCTCGGGCTCGACCCGAAGGCGTTCTTCGACGTCGCGCGCGTCTCCTCCGGCGACTCGTGGGCCCTCCGCACGTGGTATCCGGTGCCGGGCGTCGTGCCCGGTGCCGCCGTGAACAGCAACTTCGACGCATCCTTCTCGGCCATGCTGTGCCACAAGGACGTCTCGCTCGCCGTCGAGGGCGCCGAGGCGGCCGGCGTGAAGGTGCCGGCTGCGACGCTCATCCGCGACCAGCTGCAGCGGCTGCTCGACGACGGGCTCGGCGGCAAGGACTGCACGCTCGTCGTCCGCGAGGCGAGCCCCGACGGCACCGTCGCGGGCTGGGACGGCCGCTGATGCGCGTGCGCGGCGCGGTGCTGCGCGCGATCGGCGCCGAGCGGCCGTTCGCGCAGTCGCGGCCGCTCGAGCTGACCGAGCTCGAGCTCGACGCGCCGCGCGAGGGCGAGCTGCTCATCCGCATCGAGGCGGCGGGCCTGTGCCACAGCGACCTCTCGGTCGTCGACGGCGCACGCCCCCGGCCCGTGCCGATGCTGCTCGGCCACGAGGCCGCCGGCATCGTCGAGGCGGTCGGCGATGGCGTCACCGACCTCGCGGTCGGCGACCGCGTCGTGACGACGTTCCTCCCCCGCTGCGGCGAGTGCGCGGCGTGCGCGACCGACGGCAGACTGCCGTGCGAGCGCGGCTCGGCCGCGAACGGCGCGGGAGAGCTGCTCGGTGGCGGTCGGCGCCTGCACGAGGCGGCGCTCGACAGCCGCAGCGGCGAAGTGCACCACCACTTGGGCGTCTCCGCGTTCGCGACGCACGCCGTCGTCGATCGCCGCTCGGTGGTGCCGGTCGGCGCCGACGTGCCGCCGCAGGTCGCGGCCGTGCTCGGCTGCGCGATGCTCACGGGCGGCGGCGCGGTCATCAACGCGGGCCAGCCGCGCGAGGGCGACGACATCGTGATCGTGGGGCTCGGCGGCGTCGGCATGGCGGCACTCCTCGCAGCCCGCTCGCTCGGGCTCGGCAGGGTCATCGGCGTGGATGCGGTGCCGACGAAGCTCGATCGGGCCCTGGAGCTCGGGGCTGACATCGCGCTCTCCCCCGACGACGCGCTCGAGCAGGGGCTCCGCGCGCCGGTCGTGATCGAGGCGGCCGGTCATCCGAAGGCATTCGAGACGGCCTTCGCCCTCACCGCGCCAGGCGGCACGACCGTGACGGTCGGGCTCCCGCATCCGGACGCCCGCTCATCCCTCTCGCCGCTCGCGTTCACGGCGGAGGCGCGCACCGTGATCGGCTCCTACCTCGGCTCCGCGGTGCCGGCGCGCGACATCCCGCGCTACGAGCAGCTGTGGCGCGAGGGGCGACTGCCGGTCGAAGAGCTCGTCACGAGCGAGATCGCGCTCGACGACCTCAACGAGGCGCTCGACACGCTCGCCGACGGCCGCGCGATCCGGCAGGTCGTGCGCTTCTAGCGCCGCTCCCCCGCTGGTCGAGTAGCCGCCGCAGGCGGCGTATCGAGACCGGTCCGATCCGTCTCGATACGCGCCCTGCGGGCGCTACTCGACGAGCGGGAGGAGAGGCGAGGGCGAGCTCAGCGGCGGCGGCCCTTGCGGCTCTTCTCGTCGTCGCCGCTCGTGAACTTCTTGACGATCATGCCGACGACGGCAGTCGCGATGGTCGTGATGAGCCACCTGCGCATGGTGCGGTCCCTTCCCTCGGTGTCCGGCCGTGCCGGCGGACGCCCATCCTGACCGGCGTCGCTGGACGCGCGGTGGACGCCTCCCTCAGGCGAAGGCGCCGAAGCGCCGCAAGGGCACGCGCAGCTCGTCCTGCGTGAGCGAGCCGTGCTGGCCGACCATGCCGCGTCCGGGGTCGGCCTCGTCGACGTAGACCGCGAACCGCTTCCGCGCCGCGACGAAGACGTGGCCGAGGCGCGGCTCGACCGCAGGGTCGACCTCGCCGAGCCAGCCGGCGGCGGTCACTTCTGCGCGGGTCGCGACCCACGCCGCATCGCCGAGCCATGCGCGCCAGGCCTCGGCTGCCGCATCCGCGTCGCCTTCGACCTGCAGCTGCAGGCAGCGCGGCTCCCCCGCGACGTGCGCGATGGGTTCGAGCAGCTCGGGCGGCACGATCAGGTGCCCGGTCGGGTCGACGTCGACCATGCCGTGATCGGCGGTGACGACGAGGCCGACGTCGCGCGGCAGCGCCCCGGCGAGCTCGGCGACGGCACCGTCGAGCCGCTCGAGCTCGTCGGTCCACTCGGGCGACTGCCAGCCCGACTCGTGGCCCGCGCGGTCGAGCTCTGGCACGTAGAGGTAGACGAGCGCTCGCTCGCGCGCGGCCTCGCGAGCGAGCGCGAAGCGGTCATCCACCGAGAGCCCGCCGCGGTAGTCGGCGCCCCGCAGCACGGCCTTCGTGAACCCGCTCGCGGCATGCTTCGGCTCGCCGATCGCGATCGCCGGCACCCGCTCGAAGAGCGTCGGGCTGCGCTGCCATGCGGCCGGGTCCATCGGGCCGCCCCAGTCGCGGAGCTGGTTGCGCACGCCCGCGCCCGGCACGAACGCGTCGTAGCCGACGATGCCGTGCGCGCCGGCGAGCTCACCGGTCGCGAGCGAGGCGAGCGCGGTCGCCGTCGTCGACGGGAAGCCCGCATCGATCGAGCCGCCCAGCGCCCCGGCGAGCGTGCGCGCGTGGCCCGCGCGCTGCCCGAGCTGCGCGGCACCGAGCCCGTCGACGAGCAGCACGATCGCCCCGGCGACCCTCGGCAGCCCGAGCGGGTTCGGCTCGCCCCGCATCGCTTGCGACGAGCTCTCGAGAACGTCGGCAAGGCTCCGGGACCCGGGCGCCCTCGTCGGTAGCATTCCTTCAGCCTATGACTGCCAACCTTCCCCCCGACCCCTCCGCCGCGATCGCCGAGCGGATCGACGACGTCGATGTCGCGAGCGAGATGCAGGACTCGTTCCTCGAGTACGCCTACTCCGTCATCTATGCCCGTGCCCTCCCCGACGCGCGCGACGGCCTCAAGCCCGTGCAGCGACGCATCCTCTTCCAGATGTCGGAGATGGGGCTGCGTCCCGAGAAGGGCCACGTCAAGAGCGCGCGCGTCGTCGGCGACGTCATGGGCAAGCTGCACCCGCACGGCGACACCGCGATCTACGACGCGCTCGTGCGCCTCTCGCAGCCCTTCAGCCTGCGGCTGCCGCTCATCGACGGGCACGGCAACTTCGGCTCGCTCGACGACGGCCCCGCCGCGCCCCGCTACACCGAGGCGAGGCTCGCCGCCGCCGGCCTCTCGCTCACCGAGGGCCTCGACGAGGACGTCGTCGACTTCGTGCCCAACTACGACAACTCCTACCAGCAGCCCGACGTGCTGCCGGCCTCCTACCCCAACCTGCTCGTCAACGGCGCGAGCGGCATCGCCGTCGGCATGGCGACGAACATGGCCCCGCACAACCTCGTCGAGGTCGTGCAGGCCGCCAAGCACCTGCTCGCGCACCCGGGCGCGACCGTCGCCGACCTCATGCGGCACGTGCCCGGCCCCGACCTCCCCGGCGGCGGCGTGATCGTCGGGCTCGACGGCGTGCGGGATGCGTATGAGGGCGGCCGCGGGTCGTTCAAGACCCGCGCGCGGTCGTCGATCGAGCGCCAGGGCCGCAAGACGCAGATCGTCATCACCGAGCTGCCCTACCTCGTCGGCCCCGAGCGGGTGATCGAGAAGATCAAGGACGGCGTGCAGTCGAAGAAGCTGCAGGGCCTCACCGAGGTGCAGGACCTCACCGACCGTAAGCACGGCCTGCGGCTCGTCATCAGCATCAAGACGGGCTTCGACCCCGAGGCGGTGCTGCAGCAGCTCTACCGCTACACGCCGCTCGAGGACGGCTTCTCGATCAACAACGTCGCGCTCGTGGGCGGCAAGCCCGAGACGCTCGGCCTCAAGCAGCTGCTGCGCGTCTACCTCGACCACCGCGTCGGCGTCGTGCGCCGCCGCAGCGAGTTCCGGCTGCGCAAGAGGCGCGAGCGGCTGCACCTCGTCGAGGGCCTCCTCATCGCGATCCTCGACATCGACGAGGTCATCCAGGTCATCCGCACATCCGACGACTCGGAGCAGGCGCGCTCGCGGCTGCAGAGCGTCTTCGACCTCTCCGAGCCGCAAGCCGAGTACATCCTCGAGCTGCGGCTGCGGCGGCTGACGAAGTTCAGCCGCATCGAGCTCGAGGCCGAGCAGAACGAGCTGCTCGCGCAGATCGCCGAGCTCGAGCGCATCCTCGGCTCCGAGGCCGCGCTGCACGAGGTCGTCGCCGGCGAGCTCGACGAGGTCGCCGAGCGGTTCGGCACGCCGCGCCGCACGGCGCTCACCGAGGGCAACGGGCAGACGACGACCGGCCGCGCGAGCGCCAAGACGGCGGTGAGCCTCGAGATCGCGGATGCGCCCACGCGCGTCGTGATGTCGGCGACCGGCAGGCTCGTGCGCGTCGACGGCGACGAGCCGATCCCGGTGCCGGCGCGGCGCTCGCGCCACGACGCGATCCGCTCGACGATCGCGACGACGACCCGCGGCGCGTTCGGCCTCGTCACCTCGACGGGAGCCGTGCTCCGCCTCACGCCCGCCGACCTGCCCTCGGTGCCGCCCGCATCCGTCGGCCTCACCGCGGGCGTGAAGGTGCGCGACCTCGGCGCCTTCGAGCGCGGCGAGGAGGCGGTCGCCCTCATCGACCTCGGCTCGAGCGAGCCGTGGCTCGTCGCGACCGCGCAGGGCATCGTCAAGCGCGTGAAGCCCGCCGAGCTGCGGGACCGCGACCGCGAGAGCGTCATCGCGCTCAAGGCGGGCGACCGGGTCGTCGGCGTCGCGCCCGCGCCCGACGAGTCGTGGGTCGTGCTCGTGACGAGCGACGCGCAGCTGCTGCGCTTCGCCGCCGCGGCGATCAACCCGCAGGGCCCTGGCGCGGGCGGCATGAAGGGCATCGGGCTCAAGGCGGATGCGTCGGTGCGGTTCGCGGGCGCGGTCGCCGAGGGCGCCGAGGTCGTCACCGTCACCGAGGCCGCCGAGACGCTCGCGGGGCTCGACGAGCCGCGCGTCAAGGTCTCGAGCATCGAGGAGTTCCCCGCGAAGGGCCGCGGCACGGGCGGCGTGCAGGCGCACCGGCTGCTGAAGGGCGAGGTCGGGCTCGCGCTCGCGTGGGCGGGCCCCTCGCCGCTCGCGGTCGGCGCCGACGGCTCGCAGCGGCAGCTGCCGCCCGGCGGCGCGCCGCGCGCGGGCTCGGGCGTCGCGATCGACGGCGCGATCGGCGCGATCGGCGCCCGGCTGGGCGCCTGACCCCCTCACCGCGGCTCCCACCCGCTCGGCTCGATCGAGCGAACTTCCCCGAACCGTCGGAATCGGCGCCCGAACGCGGCGGTTCGAGGAAGCTCGTCGGCTCCGCCGCGGGAAGCGGCGGTCAGGCGTCGATGCGCTCCCGGTCGACCTGCGAGGTCTGGATGAGCTCGCGGCGCGGGGCGACGTCGTTGCCCATCAGCAGCTCGAAGATCTCGCTCGCCCTCTCGGCGTCGCTGATCGTCACGCGGCGCAGCGTGCGGCGCGAGCGATCCATCGTCGTCTCGGCGAGCTGGTCGGCGTCCATCTCCCCGAGGCCCTTGTAGCGCTGCGGCGGCTCCACCCAGCTCTTGCCGCTCTTCTTGAGCTTTGCGAGCAGCCGGTGCAGCTCGGCGTCGGAGTAGGTGTAGACCGCTTCGTCGGGCTTGCCGCGGTGCTTGACCATCACGCGGTGCAGCGGCGGCACGGCGGCGAAGACGCGGCCCTCCTCGATGAGCGGCCGCATGTAGCGGTGGATGAGCGTCAAGAGCAGGGTGCGGATGTGGGCGCCGTCGACATCGGCGTCCGAGAGCATGATGATCTTGCCGTAGCGAGCGGCGGAGATGTCGAAGGAGCGGCCGGAACCCGCACCGATCGACTGGATGATCGCCGCGCACTCGGCGTTGCCGAGCATGTCGCCGATCGACGCCTTCTGCACGTTGAGGATCTTGCCGCGGATGGGCAGGATCGCCTGGAACTCGCTGTCGCGCGCGGGCTTCGCCGTGCCGAGCGCGCTGTCGCCCTCGACGATGAAGAGCTCGGTCTGCGCGACGTCGTTCGAGCGGCAGTCGACGAGCTTCACCGGGAGCGACGACGACTCGAGCGCGCTCTTGCGCCGCGCGGTCTCCTTGAGCGAGCGGGCCGAGAGGCGCGCCTTCATCTCGCTCACGACCTTCTCGAGCAGCTGCCCCGCTTGGGCCTTCTCGTCGCGCTTCGAGGAGGTGAGGATGCCGCCGAGCTCGCGCGCGACGACCTGCGCGACGATCTGGCGCACGGCGGGCGTGCCGAGCACCTCCTTCGTCTGGCCCTCGAACTGCGGCTCGGGCAGGCGCACGGTGACGACGGCCGTGAGTCCGGCGAGCACGTCGTCCTTCTCGACCTTGTCGTTGCCGGCCTTGAGCTTGCGGGCATTCGCGGCGACCTGGTCGCGCAGCAGCTTGAGCAGCGACTGCTCGAAGCCTGCGAGGTGGGAGCCGCCCTTCGGCGTCGCGATGATGTTGACGAAGGTCTGCACGACGGTGTCGTAGCCCGTGCCCCAGCGCAGCGCGATGTCGACCTCGCACGTGCGGTCAACCTCGCGCGTGACCATGTGGCCCGTCGCCTCGTCGAGCACCGGGATGGTCTCCTGGAAGGCGCCCTCGCCCGTCAGCCGCCACGTCGCCGTGAGCGCCGGGTCGGGCGCGAGGTACTCGGCGAACTCGCTGATGCCGCCGTCGTACTTGAAGTCGTGCACGACGCGCTCGTCGCCGCGCTCGTCGATGATCTGGATCGCGAGCCCCGGCACGAGGAACGCCGTCTGCCGCGCGCGGCGCGCGAGCTCGTCGGCGAGGAAGTCGGCGCCCTTCGTGAACACCTGCGGGTCGGCCCAGTAGCGCACGCGGGTGCCGGTGACGCCCTTCGCGACCTTGCCCACCTTCCGCAGCCTCGACGCATCCACGAACGGCAGGAACGTCGAGTGCGGCGACGGCTCTCCCTCGTCGAGGAACTCGCCCGGCTCGCCGCGGTGGAACGACATCGCCCACGTCGCGCCGTCGCGGTCGACCTCGACGTCGAGCCGCTCCGAGAGCGCGTTGACGACGGAAGCGCCGACACCGTGGAGGCCGCCGGAGGACTTGTAGGCGCCGCCGCCGAACTTGCCGCCCGCGTGCAGCTTCGTGAAGATGACCTCGACGCCCGTCAGGCCCGTGCGGGGCTCGACGTCGATCGGCAGGCCGCGCGCGCGGTCGCGCACCTCGACGGAGCCGTCGGCGTGCAGCACGACCGCGATCTCGTCGCCGTGGCCGCCGAGCGCCTCGTCGACGGAGTTGTCGATGATCTCCCACAAGCAGTGCATGAGGCCGCGAGAGTCGGTCGAGCCGATGTACATGCCGGGGCGCTTGCGCACCGCCTCGAGCCCTTCGAGCACCGTGAGGTGCCGAGCCGAGTAGTCCGATGCCGCAGTCGCCAACCGATCCCCCTTCGCGTGACACGCCCGGGGTCTGCAGTCGTCGGGCGGTCGACGCTCCAGCCTACGGCCGCCGATCGCCGCGCGGCGGCAGGCGGCGCGGCTCGTCGCGGCGTTGCGCCGCTGGCGAACCGCGCCCCGCGTGATGCGGTATTGCCAGGATGGCGTGCCACGATGGACACCAGACGTGATGAAGGAGGGCACCGTGAACGACACCCAGACCGCGACGCTCGAGACCGACGAGGCGAACGCGCCGCTCAGCGCGCTCGACCGCTGCGACAGCTGCGGCGCCCAGGCATACGTCCGCGCGACGATGGAGAGCGGCACGCTGCTCTTCTGCGCGCACCACGCGGCCAAGCACCGCGAGGCGCTGCAGCCGCTCGCCACCGTGTGGCACGACGAGACCGCGAAGCTCGCCGAGGTCTAGGCCCCGGCGACTTCGAGCGCGGTCCGTCCCCGATCCGGGGGCGGGCCGCTTCGCTGCCTCCCGTGGAGGGCGCTCGATCATGCGAAGGGGCCCTGCAGCCGCTGCAGGAAGCGCTTCGTGCGCTCGTGCCGCGGATCGCCGAACACCTGCTCGGGCGCGCCGCGCTCGACGACGACCCCCTCGTCGAAGAACGACACCTCGTCGGCGACCTCGCGCGCGAAGCGGAGCTCGTGCGTCACGACCGCCATCGTCCAGCCCTCGCCTGCGAGCTCGGTCATGACGGCGAGCACCTCGCCGACGAGCTCGGGATCGAGCGACGACGTCGGCTCGTCGAACAGCAGCATCGACGGCTGCAGCGCGAGCGCGCGCACGATGCCGACGCGCTGCTGCTGACCGCCCGAGAGCGACGACGGGTAGGCATCGGCCTTCTCCCGCAGGCCGACGCGCTCGAGGAGCGCGAGCGCATCCGCCGTCGCCTCCTCCCTCCCCCGCCCCTGCACCCGGATCGGGCCGACCGTGACGTTGCCGAGCACGGTGAGGTGCGGGAAGAGGTGGTGCTGCTGGAAGACCATGGCGGATGCGCGGTGCAGCGCCGCGCGCTCGCGTCGCCCGAGCGGGCGGGTGAAGTCGAGCTCGAGGTCGGCGATGCGCAGCGAGCCTCGATCGGGCGACTCGAGGCCGTTGAGCGAGCGCAGCACGGTCGTCTTGCCGGACCCGGATGGCCCGATGAGCGCGTGCACGGTGCCGGGCGCGATGTCGAGGTCGACGCCGCGCAGCACGTGGTTGTCGCCGAACGACTTGTGGAGGCCCCGTGCGGAGAGGAGGGGCGCGGAGGCGAGCGGTTCAGACGGCATAGCGATCCAGCTTCCGCTCGAGGCGATCCTGGCCGCCGGCGAGCACGAGGCAGATGACCCAGTACACCGCCGCCGCGACGAGGTAGATGGTGAGGAACTCGCCGCTCGGCGCCGCGATGCGCTGCGCGACGCGGAAGAGCTCGGTGACGAGGATGACCGACGCGAGCGACGTGTCCTTCACGAGCGAGATGAACGTGTTCGACAGCGGCGGCACCGAGACGCGCGCCGCTTGCGGCAGCACGATGCGGCCGAGCGCCTGGCCGCGCGACATGCCGATCATCGCCGCCGCCTCCCACTGACCGCGCGGGATCGAGAGGATCGCCGCGCGGATGATCTCGGCCGCGTAGCCGCCCACGTTGAGCGAGAGCGCGATGATGGCGCTCGGCCACGGGTCGAGCGTGATGCCGATCTGCGGCATGCCGTAGAAGATCACGAAGAGCTGCACGAGCATGGGCGTGCCGCGGATGATCGAGATGTAGGCGCGAGCGAGGCCCGAGAGCCACGCGATGCCGGAGATGCGCGCGAGCGCCATGCCGATCGCGATCACGAGGCCGAGCGAGAACGACGCGAGCGTGAGCGGGATCGTGCCGGTGATCGCGCCGAGCGCGATGGGCCCGATCGAGTCGAGCACGAGCTGCCAGTCCACGCGCGGAGCCTACGTCGCCGACCTGCGAGGCAGCGGCCCCGGCGATCGCCGGGGCCGCGCCGTGACGACCGGGGTCACGGCTGCGAGACGTCCTCGCCGAAGTAGGCCTGCGAGATCTCGGCGAGCGTGCCGTCGGCGGCGAGCGCGGCGAGCGCCTCGTCGATCGCGGCGAGCAGCGACTCGCTCCCCTGCCGCATCGCGACGGCGCTCTCGCTCACCTCATCGGTCTCGGCGACGGCCTCGAGGCCCGTCTCGCCGCCCTGCGAGCGCTCGTAGTCGAGGAACGTGAGGGAGTCGTTGATCGTCGCGTCGACGCGGCCGGAGCGCAGCAGCTCGGCGGCCTGCGCGAAGCCCTCGACCTCCTCGACCTCGGCGCCCGCGCCGCGGGCGATGTCCGCCCAGTTGCTCGTGAGCGACTGCGCGCTCACGCGGCCGGCGAGATCGTCGAGCGAGGCGATGTCGCTGCCCTCGGATACGACGAGCACGCCGGTCGAGTACGTGTAGGGCTCGCTGAAGAGGTAGCGCTCCTGGCGCTCGGGCGTGATCGAGACCTGGTTCGCGATGACGTCGATGCGGCCGGAGTCGAGGGCGGCGAAGATCGCGTCCCACTGGGTCTCGACGAACTCGACCTCGACGCCGAGCTGCTCGCCGACCGCGGTGATGACGTCGACGTCGTAGCCGGTGAGCTCTCCCGCCCCGCCCTCGTGGAACGAGAACGGCGAGTAGGTGCCCTCGGTGCCGACGACGAGCACGCCCGCCTCCTGCACCTGCTCGAGCGTCACGCCCGTCGACTCCGCGTCACCGCTCGCGTCGGGCTCTGCGCTGCTCGAGCAGCCGACGAGGGCGACGGATGCGGCGGTGAGGGCAGCGATTCCGGCGAGGGTGGTACGACGTGGCATGAGGTCTCCTTTGCGGGGGCAGAACTCCATCTTAGAGCCAGCGCCGCGCATCCCATCGCACGGAGGAAGGCGAAGGGCCGCCCCTGTCGGGACGGCCCCGGGTCACGCGTCGATCACTCGAGGTAGTCGCGCAGTTGCTGCGAGCGGGACGGGTGCCGCAGCTTCGCCATCGTCTTCGACTCGATCTGGCGGATGCGCTCGCGCGTCACGCCGAAGGTGTCGCCGATCTGGTCGAGCGTCTTCGGCATGCCGTCGCCGAGGCCGAAGCGCATGCGGATGACGCCCGCCTCGCGCTCCGAGAGCGAGTCGAGCAGCGACTCGAGCTGGCGCTGCAGCATCGTGAAGCCCACCGCGTCGGCCGGCACGACCGCCTCGGTGTCCTCGATGAGGTCGCCGAACTCGCTGTCGCCGTCCTCGCCGAGGGGCGTGTGCAGCGAGATGGGCTCGCGACCGTACTTCTGCACCTCGATGACCTTCTCGGGGGTCATGTCGAGCTCGCGAGCGAGCTCCTCGGGGCTCGGCTCACGACCGAGGTCCTGCAGCATCTGCCGCTGCACGCGGGCGAGCTTGTTGATGACCTCGACCATGTGGACGGGGATGCGGATCGTGCGGGCCTGGTCGGCCATCGCGCGGGTGATCGCCTGGCGGATCCACCACGTCGCGTAGGTCGAGAACTTGAAGCCCTTCGTGTAGTCGAACTTCTCGACCGCACGGATGAGGCCCAGGTTGCCCTCCTGGATGAGGTCGAGGAACTGCATCCCTCGGCCCGTGTAGCGCTTCGCGAGCGACACCACGAGGCGCAGGTTCGCGCCCAGCAGGTGGCTCTTCGCGCGCTGCCCGTCGCGCGCGATGCGCGTGAGGTCGCGCTTGAGCTGCCAGTCGAGGTCGTCGCCCTCGAGCGAGAGCTTCTCCTCGGCGAACAGGCCCGCCTCGATGCGCATCGCGAGGTCGACCTCCTGCTCGGCGTTGAGCAGCGCGACCTTGCCGATCTGCTTGAGGTAGTCCTTGACGGGGTCGGCCGTCGCGCCGGTGATCTGCGTGGCGGCGGGCTCGTCGTCGTCACCCGAGAGGCGCAGGGCGCCGGTCGGGAGCTTCTCGACGTGGACCTCCTCCTCGTCCTCCTCGGGTGCGGCCTCGGTCGTCTCCTCGGCCATCACCTCGGCGACCGGGTCGACCGCCTTGCGGCGACCGCCGCGCGCGGGCTTCGCCGGGCCGGTCGAGGAGTCGGCGGCCTTCTTCGCCGCGGCCGTCTTGGTGACGGTCGCCTTCGCGGCCGTCGTCTTGGCAGCCGTCGTCTTGGCAGCCGTCGTCTTGGCAGCGGCGGTCTTGGCCGGCGCCTTCGCCGCAGCGGTCTTCGCAGCGGTCGTCTTGGCGGCCGTCGTCTTCGCGGCAGGCGCCTTCGCCGCCGTCGTCTTCGCGGTCGTCGCCTGCGCCGCCGTCGGCTTCGCGGCCGTCGTCTTCGCGGCGGCGGCCTTGGCGGGGGCAGCCTTCGGCGCGGCGGTCGTGGCGCTCTGCTCAGCGTCGACAGCCGCCTTCGTCGTTCGGCTTCGCGGGCTCGTGGTCTTGTCAGCTGGCATGCGTCCTCCGGTCGGTCAAGCGTCCAGACTCGGTCCAGTCGCGCTGAGGGCAGTCGAATGACCCATGTCAAGTCCGGGCGCGGGCACGATCTCGACTGGGTCGGTCTTGACAGTATAGCGCCGGATGTGGCATGGGCATTCCCAAGTCGTCGATCGGGCGCTCAATCCGGGCGTCGGCGCATGCGCCTGGCGATGGCCGCCCACAGCGGACCCACCTCGATCCCCTCCTCCTCGCGCAGCCGCGAGCGAGTGATGCGACGCATCCGCACGACCATGAGGAAGCCGAGCGCGAGCAGCACGAACTGGAACGAGAGGGCGACACGGAAGCCCTCCCAGTCGTAGAGGCCGACGGCCTCGCCGCCCGCGACGCGCGCCGAGTGGACGAGGTCGAGGATGATGCCGACCGCCGGCATGGCGGCGAAGGTCGCGATGAAGCCGCCGACGTTGACGATGCCGTTCGCCGAGCCGAGCACCCGCAGCGGGTTCGATGTGCGGGCGAAGTCGAAGCCGACCGTCGAGCCGGGGCCGGCCGCACCCAGCACGATGAGCAGCAGCACGACGAGCCAGGTCGGCGGTTGCGTCGGCCACGCGAGCACGACGGCCCAGGCGGCGACGACGAGGGCGACGAGGGCGAGCACGAGCGTCGAGCGCCGCAGCGGGAAGCGCGCGGTCGTGATGCCGACGATCGGGCCGACGACCATGCCGGTCACGACGATGATGCTCATGAGGCCGGCTGCCTGGGCCTGCGAGTAGTCGAGCCCCTCGACGAGCATCGGGAATCCCCACAGGAGCAGGAAGAGGTTGGTGGAGCCCAGGAGCGAGAAGTGCGTCCAGAAGCCGAGCCGCGTGCCGGGCGTGCGGAAGGCGCTGCGGAGCCGCGGCAGCCATCCTTCGGGCACGTCGATCGAGCCGGTCGGCGGAACACCGCCCGGGGGCGCGTCGAAGACGATGAGGAGGACGAGCACGAAGGCGACGGCGCCGACGGCCGCGAGCGTGCCGAACGAGAGGGTCCAGCCGGCCGCCGAGAGCAGCCAGACGAACGGCACGGCGGAGAGCAGCTGCCCGACCTGGCCGCTGATGGCGGTGTACTGCGACATCTGCGCGAGGATCGGCCCCCGGAACCAGCCCGACTGCAGCCGGATGACCGAGATGAACGTCGCGGCGTCGCCGATGCCGACGAGCACGCGGCCGAGGATCGCGAGCGGCATGTCCTCGGCGATCGCGACGAGCAGCTGACCGCCGGCCATGACCGCCGCGCCGGAGGCGATGAGCACGCGCGGGCCGAGCCGGTCGAGCAGCACGCCGACCGGGATCTGCATCGCCGCGTAGACGCCCACCTGGACGGCGCCGAGCGTCGAGAGCTCCGTCGCGGCAACCTCGAATCGCTCGGAGGCCGCGGGACCGGCGACGCCGAGCGACGAGCGGTGCAGCACCGCCCCGATGTACGCCAGCGCCGCCACGCCCCAGACCAGCCAGGAGCGCGCGCTGTTCATCCGAAGGGATCCGAGCCCGGCTTCCGCCGCTCCTGCAGGTAGCGCTCGAGCTCCTCCGCGATCTCGTCGGCGCTCGGCAGCGAGCCGTCCTCGTCCGTGAGCGGCGACTTCACCGACGACTGCGCCATGAACGCGTCGTAGCGGGCCTCGAGGGTGCGCACGACGCGCTGCAGCTCCTCGTTCGTCTCCATCTGCTGCGCGACGAGCTGCTGGAACTCGCGATCGGCCTGCCGCAGCTCCTCGGTGCGGAACGCGAGCGAGGTCGCGCTCGTCACGCCCTCGAGCGCCGCGAGCGCAGGTCCAGCCGAGCCCGACTCACCGACGTAGTGCGGCACGAGCACGGTGAAGGACGCGACGGGCGAGTTCGGGTGCAGGCGGTGCTCGATGCGGTGGATGACGGAGGCCGGCACCGAGGAGACCGGCCGCCAGGCCGAGTACTGCTCGATGAGCTCTGCGCGATTGCCGGAGACGGTCGAGACGAGCGGCCGCGTGTGCGGCACCGGCATGCCGATCGAGCTGATGATCGTCGTCGAGGCGATCGCGAGCTCCTCGTGCAGCTCGAGCAGCGCATCCGTGAACCGCTCCCACATCCAGTCGGGCTCGGGCCCGGTGAGCAGCAGGAAGGGCGCGCCCGCGTCGTCCTCGACCTGCAGGAGCGTGAGCGAGTGCGGCAGGTACTCCTCGACGTGGTCCTCGTTGAAGAGCATGCGCGGCCGGCGCGAGCGGTGGTCGATGAGCACGTCGGTGTCGAACGCGACGACCGGGCGGTGCGGCAGCGTGTCGAGGATCGCGGCGGCGGCGGCCTCCGCCGCGGCGCCCGCGTCGACGAAGCCGTGGATCGCGATCACGAGGTCGAGGCCGCGCGGGACCGTCTCGAGGTCCTCGAGGTGCAGGGTCAGCGCGCGCGGATCGAACACCCTCTCAGCCTAGTGACCGTCGAGCCGCAGGTATCCTCGTGACCCATGCCCATCCCCGCACTCTCCATCATCGCCCGCCCCGAGGACGCGACCGCCGAGCTCATCGTGCACGGCGTGCACCCGGGGGAGGAGCCCACCGCCGAGGGCTTCGACCCGGAGCTCCTCCGCGGCATCGGCGCCACGGGCGAGCGCGAGCAGGTCGTGCGAGCGGTCGTCGACGGCCGCCGCGTCGCGTTCGTCGGGCTCGGCGACGACACCGGGTCGGTGCGCCTGCGGCAGATCGCCGGCGCCGCGGTGCGCGCGCTGCGCGACGTGCCGACGCTCGCGCTCGCGCTGCCGGTGCGGACGACCGACGACGTGCTCGCGGTGCTCGAGGGTGCGGCGCTCGGCGCCTACCGCTTCGACGGGCTCAAGCGCGAGCCCAAGCCCGGCGTCGTCGAGATCGCGGTCGTCGCGGGCGAGGCAGAGGTGACCGAGACCGTCGTCGCGATGGCGAAGGCCGCCTCGACCGCCGTCTGGCTCACGCGCGACCTCGCGAACACGCCGCCGAACCTGCTGAGTCCCGTGCACTTCGCCGACCGCGTCGCCGCCGAGGCGCAGCAGGCCGGCCTGAGCGTCGTCGTGCGCGACGAGGAGCGCCTCCGCCGCGAGGGCTTCGGCGGCATCGTCGGCGTCGGCCAGGGCTCGAGCCGCCCGCCGCGGCTCGTGACGGTCGAGCACGCGCCCGACAACGCGACGCGCCACGTCGTGCTCGTCGGCAAGGGCATCACGTTCGACTCGGGCGGCCTCTCGCTCAAGCCCGCCGGCTCGATGCAGCACATGAAGTACGACATGACGGGCGCCGCGACCGTCTACGCGGTGACCGCCGCCGCCGCCGCGCTGCAGCTGCCGATCCGCGTCACCGCGCACCTCGCGCTCGCCGAGAACATGGTCTCGTCGACGTCGACCCGGCCCGACGACGTCATCGTCATCCGCGGCGGCACGAGCGTCGAGGTCACGAACACCGACGCCGAGGGCCGGCTCGTGATGGCCGACGCGCTCGTGCTCGCCTCCGAGGCGCAGCCCGACGCGATCATCGACGTCGCGACCCTCACCGGCGCGCAGCAGGTCGCGCTCGGCGACCGCGTGAGCGGCGTGATGGGCAACGACGAGGCGTTCGTCGACGCCCTCGTGCGCGCCTCGCGCGAGGTGGGCGAGCTCGTCTGGCCCATGCCGATCCCCGAGGAGATGCGCTCGATGCTCGACTCGGAGGTCGCCGACCTCCAGAACGCCAAGGTCGGCAACCGCTCCGGCGGCATGCTCCTCGCGGCCGCCTTCCTCAACGAGTTCGTGGGCGAGCGCGACGGCTCCCCCATCCCGTGGGCGCACATCGACATCGCCGGTCCCTCGATGAACACCGGCAAGCCCTTCGGCCACACGCCGTCGGGCGCGACGGGCGTCGTCGTGCGCGGCGTGCTGCGCATGATCTCGAAGATGTCGCGCTCGGCGGAGTGACACCGGCTCACCGGCTGACACCGGCCGGTCAGGGCTGAGCGGCTAGGCTGGCTCGGGCAGGAACTGCCGTGCACCGCTGCGCCCACCGGCGCGGCACGAGAGACTCATGAGGAGCAAGTGCGTGTCCGATCAGAGCTTTGACATCGTCGTCCTGGGTGGAGGCAGTGCCGGCTACGCCGTCGCGCTGCGCGCCGTGCAGCTCGGCAAGACCGTCGCGATCGTCGAGAAGGACAAGCTCGGCGGCACGTGCCTCCACCGAGGCTGCGTGCCCACCAAGGCGATGCTGCACTCGGCCGAGGTGGCCGACGAGGTGCGCGACGCGGGTCACGCCGGCGTCGACGCCGAGCTCAAGGGCATCGACATCGAGCGGGTGACCGCGTTCCGCGAGGGCATCGTCTCGAAGAAGTACAAGGGCCTGCAGGGCCTCCTGAAGGCCAAGGGCATCGAGGTCGTCGAGGGCGAGGGCAAGCTCGCCTCCCCCACGACCGTGCAGGTCGGCGACCGCACCCTCACGGGCAAGAACATCGTGCTCGCGACCGGCTCGTACGCGAAGACGCTCCCGGGTCTCGAGATCACGGGCAACGTCATCACGAGCGAGCAGGCGCTCCGCCTCGACTGGATCCCGCAGCGCGTGGCGATCCTCGGCGGCGGCGTCATCGGCGTCGAGTTCGCGAGCGTCTGGCGCGCCTTCGGCGCCGAGGTCACGATCATCGAGGGCCTGCCCCACCTCGTCGCGAACGAGGAGGAGTCGGTCTCGAAGCAGTTCGAGCGCGCCTACAAGAAGCGCGGCATCCAGTTCAAGCTCGGCGCGCGCTTCTCGGGCGTCACGCAGGACGACTCGGGCGTGCACGTCTCGCTCGAGACCGGCGAGACGATCGACGCCGACCTGCTGCTCGTCGCCGTCGGGCGTGGCCCGAACACCGCCGGAGTCGGCTACGAGGAGGTCGGCGTGCAGCTCGACCGCGGCTTCGTGACCGTCGACGACCGCCTGCAGACCTCCGTCCCGGGCGTCTACGCCGTCGGCGACATCGTCCCGGGTCTGCAGCTCGCGCACCGCGGCTACCAGCAGGGCATCTTCGTCGCTGAGGAGATCGCCGGGCTCGAGCCGCGCATGGTGCAGGACATCAACATCCCCAAGGTCACCTACTCCGACCCCGAGGTCGCGTCGATCGGCTACTCCGAGGCGAAGGCCAAGGAGCAGTTCGGCGAGGACAGGATCGAGTCGTACGAGTACTCGCTCGGCGGCAACGCGAAGAGCGAGATCGTCGGCACGACGGGCTCGGTCAAGGCGGTGCGCGTCAAGGACGGCCCCGTCGTCGGCGTCCACATGATCGGCCGCCGCGTGAGCGAGCTCATCGGCGAGGCCCAGCTCATCGTGAACTGGGAGGCCTACCCCGAGGACGTCTCGCAGCTCGTGCACGCGCACCCGACGCAGCACGAGGCGCTCGGCGAGACCATGATGAAGCTCGCGGGCACCCCGCTCCACGCCATCTGATCGACAGCCACAGGAGATCCGAGAATGACTGACATCAAGCTCCCCGAGCTCGGCGAGAGCGTCACCGAGGGCACGATCACGCGCTGGCTGAAGGCCGTCGGCGACGAGATCGCCGTCGACGAGCCGCTCGTCGAGATCTCGACCGACAAGGTCGACACCGAGGTGCCGTCGCCGATCGCCGGCACGCTCACCGAGATCCTGGCCGACGAGGACGACACCGTCGAGGTCGGCGCCGTCATCGCGCGCGTCGGCGACGCGGGCGACGCGCCCGCCGAGCAGGCGCCGGAGACCGACGCCGAGACGGCGACCGAGGGCACCGACGCCGAGCCCGAGCAGGAGGCCGACGACGAGTCGGCCGCCGAGGCGCAGGAGTCGCCTTCGAAGCAGGCCGACGAGCAGCAGGAGTCGGCGCCAGCGCCGCAGGCCGACGCGCAGCAGTCGAGCGGCGGCACCGACATCAAGCTCCCAGAGCTCGGCGAGAGCGTCACCGAGGGCACGATCATCCGCTGGCTCAAGGCGGTCGGCGACGAGATCGAGGTCGACGAGCCGATCGTCGAGATCTCGACCGACAAGGTCGACACCGAGGTCCCCTCCCCCGTGGCCGGCACCATCTCGGAGCTGCTCGCGGCCGAGGACGACACGGTCGAGGTCGGCAGCGTCATCGCGCGCGTGGGCGGCTCGGCGAGCGCGCCCTCCCGCGGCGAGCCGACGACCGACGACGCAGCGACCGACGAGCCCGCGCCGTCGTCGGGCTCCGCCGAGGAGCAGGACGCGACGCCGGCCGAGCAGCCCGAGCCCGCGGAGCCCTCGACCGAGCAGCCCGAGCCCGCGAAGGCACCCGAGGCCGAGGCGCCGAAGCAGGAGGCCCCGAGGGCCGAGGCGCCGAAGCAGCCGGCACCGCCCGCGCCGTCGAAGCCCGCGCAGTCGGATTCCGCGGCGCAGGCACCCGCCGCTCCGTCGGCGTCGGCGTCGCCCGCGCAGCCCGCTGCGCAGTCCGCGTCGACCGGCGTCTACGTGACGCCGATCGTCCGCAAGCTCGCGAACGAGCGCGGCGTCGACCTCGGCTCGATCTCGGGCACGGGCGTCGGCGGCCGCATCCGCAAGGAGGACGTGCTCGCGGCAGCCGAGGCGAAGCCCGCCGAGGCCCCGCAGGCAGCGCCCGTGGCCGAGGCCGCACCGGCTCCCGTCGAGGTCTCGCCGCTGCGCGGCACGACCGCGAAGATGTCGCGCCTGCGCAAGGTCGTCGCGAAGCGCGCCGTCGAGTCGATGCAGGAGCTCGCCCAGCTCACGACCGTCGTCGAGGTCGACGTGACGAAGGTCGCGCAGCTGCGCGAGGCGAAGAAGGCCTCGTTCCAGCAGGAGACGGGCAACAAGCTCACCTTCCTGCCGTTCTTCACGCAAGCGGCGGTCGAGGCGCTCAAGGCGCACCCGCTCATCAACGCGACGGACGACGGCGAGACGATCACGTATCCCGAGACCGAGAACCTCGCGATGGCGGTCGACACCGAGCGCGGCCTGCTCACGCCGGTCATCCGCGACGCGTCGTCGAAGAGTATCCGCGAGCTGACCGCGGAGATCGCCGATCTCGCGCAGCGCACGCGCGACAACCAGCTCAAGCCCGACGAGCTGGCCGGCGGCACCTTCACGCTCACGAACACCGGCTCGCGCGGCGCGCTCTTCGACACCCCAGTGGTGTTCCAGCCGCAGCGCGCGATCCTCGGCGTCGGCACGGTCGTGAAGCGCCCGGTCGTCGTCTCGGTCGACGGCCAGGACTCGATCGCGATCCGCTCGATGGTGTTCCTCGCTCTGTCGTACGACCACCGGATCATCGACGGCGCCGACGCCGCCCGCTACCTCGCGGCGGTCAAGCAGCGCCTCGAGTCGGGTGCGTTCGAGGTCTAGTCAGACCACGCGTCCCGAAGGGTCCAGCCTGCCTCGGTGCTCATGACGAGCACCGAGGCAGGCTCGTCTCCGGACACCACCCGCAGCAGCCACGCGTCGCCGAGCTGCTGCTCGACCTCGAGCACCCCGTCGTCGGGCATCCGCCAGGGCGCGGGAGCGGAGAGCAGCGGGCTGTCGGGCTCGTGCAGCCCGACGAGGCACGCTGCGTCGCCCGCATCGAGGCACGCCTCGCGCTCGGCGAGCAGTGCGGCCGCGCCCGCGACCGGGTCGGCCGGCACACCGCCCGGCGGCGGCTGCGCGGCTGGCACCGCCGCGGGCGGCGCGGCAGCCACGTCGCTGAGGGTCGGCGTCGGCGATGGCTCCGCCGCCGCGTCCGCGACCGGCGGACCGCTGCCGCCGAGCAGCAGCGCCGCCACGACGAGCGCGACGGCGCCCCCACCGCCGACGGCCCAGTAGCGCGGGCGTACAGCGCGCGCCGAGTCGAGCAGCCGCGCGGCGACCGGCGCGCCCCGCGGGAGCCGCTCGAGCAGCAGCGCGACGCGCGCCCACACCGCCTCGAGCCCGCTCGCCCGCTCGCGCGGACGCATCCGCCACGGTGCCGGCTCGCCGCGCTCGACGGGCGGGTCGAGCGCGAGCGGCAGCGCGGGCCACGCGGCGATGAGGGCCGAGCTCGCGGCAGCGAGGTCGCGGCGCTCGACGGCCGCCTCGACCGACTGCGGCAGCGGCTGCCCGCTCGCGTCGGCGAGCAGCAGCGCGAGCTCGCGCCAGCCGAGCGCGTCGGCCGCGACGCCGTCGCTCGACTCCCGCCACGCCTCGGTCGGGCGGTCGGTCTCGAGGTGCGCGCCCTCGGCGGCGAGCAGCGGCGCGCCGTCGGCGTCGACGCGCACGTCGTGCGCCGTCACGCCGCCAGCAACGGCGCCGATCGCGTGGAGGGCGCCGAGCGCCGCCGCGATCGGCGCGAGCGCGGTGACGGCCTCCCCCGGCTCGGGCTCACCGCGCTCGAGCAGCCAGCCGGCGAGGTCGCACGGCTCGAGCTGCCGCACCACGACGACGCCGTCGTCGGTCGCGACGTCGACGACGGGCAGCAGGTGCTCGTGCTCCGCGAGCAGCAGCGCCTCGGCCTCGCGCGCGAGCGGCGCATCGCCGCCCGCGAGGGCACGGTGCACCTCGACGCCGCGCCCAGACGCATCCGCCACCCAGACCTCGCGATCGAACGACCGCCGCACCGCGCGCACGAGCGGGTAGCCGGCGATCGACGCTGCCTCGACATCCACGGCGCGACCATGCCACGGCGGCGGGAGGGAGCGAGCGGAATCCCCACCTCGCTGTGGAGAGCGGAGGCTCCGCACCCCGGTATCCTGGAGAGCATGGCGCGCGAGACCGAGAAGGAGCCCGGCAGGCTCAAGACGATGTGGTCCATCTTCCAGATGACCCGCAAGAACGACAAGGCGGCGCTGCCGCTGATGCTGCTGGCCTTCTTCGGGCCCATCATCGTCGTCGTCGTGCTCGCGATCGTGATGCGGCAGGACGTGCTGTGGTTCGTCCTCTGGGTGATCTCGGGCGTGCTCATCGGCCTGATGCTCATGATGATGACGCTCACGTGGCGCGCCGAGAAGATCGCGTTCTCGCAGATCGAGGGCCGCCCCGGCGCGGTGGGCGCCGTGCTGAAGAGCGGCCTGCGCGGCAACTGGTCGACGAGCGAGATGCCCGTCGCGGTCAACCCGCGCACGCAGGACGCCGTCTACCGCGCGGTCGGCAAGCCCGGCATCGTGCTGATCGCCGAGGGCCCGCGAGAGCGCGTCGCGCGGCTCGTGGGCGAGGAGCAGCGGAAGCTCAAGCGCATCGTGCCGAACGTGCCGGTCAACGTGCTCGAGATCGGGCCCGACTCGGCGCTCGAGCTGCGCAAGATGACGAAGTCGATGCGCCGGCTGAAGAAGGTGCTGAGCCGCGCCGAGGTGATGGCGGTCGCGAACCGGCTCACCTCGCTCGGGCAGACGAACCTGCCCATCCCGAAGGGCATCGATCCCCGCCGGGTGCGACCCGGCCGGCCGCGCTGACGTAACACCGCCGAAACATCGGCGTCACGGTCGGGCAACGGCTCCCGCGTAGCGTCGAGGTCAGGCACCAGCTCAACCGATCCGCCAAGTCAGGAGCACCATGTTCAAGGACCCGTCCGAGGCCCTCGCCTTCATCAAGGACGAGGAGGTGAAGTTCCTCGACATCCGCTTCACCGACCTGCCCGGGGTGCAGCAGCACTTCAACATCCCCGCGTCGACGGTGGACGAGGAGTTCTTCTCGGTCGGCCAGCTCTTCGACGGCTCCTCGATCCGCGGCTTCGCGACCATCAACGAGTCCGACATGCAGCTCATCCCCGACGTGTCGACCGCCTACCTCGACCCGTTCCGCGAGCACAAGACGCTCGTGATGATCTTCGACATCTACAACCCGCGCACGGGCGAGATCTACCACCGCGACCCGCGCCAGGTCGCGCACAAGGCCGAGCAGTACCTCGCCTCCACCGGCATCGCCGACACCGCGTTCTTCGCGCCCGAGGCGGAGTTCTACATCTTTGACGACGTGCGCTACTCCGTCACGGCGAACCAGTCGTTCCACTCCGTCGACTCGGAGGAGGGCGCCTGGAACAGCGGTCGCGTCGAGGAGGGCGGCAACCTCGGCTACAAGACGCCCTTCAAGGGCGGCTACTTCCCCGTCTCCCCCGTCGACAAGCAGGCCGACCTGCGCGACGACATCTGCCTCAAGCTCGAGGCGATCGGCCTGCAGGTCGAGCGCAGCCACCACGAGGTCGGCACCGGCGGCCAGGCCGAGATCAACTACCGCTTCAACACGATGGTCAAGGCGGCAGACGAGATCCTCGCCTTCAAGTACATCGTGAAGAACACGGCGCTCGAGTGGGGCAAGACGGCGACGTTCATGCCGAAGCCGCTCTTCGGCGACAACGGCTCGGGCATGCACACGCACCAGTCGCTGTGGCTCGAGGGCAAGCCGCTCTTCTTCGACGAGAACGGCTACGGCAACCTCTCAGACACGGCTCGCTGGTACATCGGCGGCCTGCTCGCGCACGCGCCGGCGGTGCTCGCGTTCACGAACCCGTCGATCAACTCCTACCGCCGCCTCGTGAAGGGCTTCGAGGCGCCGGTCAACCTCGTCTACTCGGCGGGCAACCGCTCGGCCGCGATCCGCATCCCGATCACGGGCTCGAACCCGAAGGCGAAGCGCATCGAGTTCCGCGCGCCCGACGCGGCGTCGAACCCGTACCTCGCGTTCGCGGCGCAGATGATGGCGGGCCTCGACGGCATCCGCAACCGCATCGAGCCGATGGACCCGATCGACAAGGACCTCTACGAGCTGCCGCCCGAGGAGGCCAAGGGCATCCCGCAGGTGCCGGGCACGCTCGAGGAGGCGCTCGTCGCGCTCGAGAACGACCACGAGTTCCTGCTCGAGGGCAACGTCTTCACGAAGGACCTCATCGACACGTGGATCTCGCTCAAGCGCGAGACCGAGATCCTGCCGATGGCGCTCCGCCCCCACCCGTACGAGTTCGAGCTCTACTACGGCGTCTGACGCTCCCTGCGCGAGAGCCGGTCACCTGCGGGTGGCCGGCTCTCGGCGTTCACGGCCGGATGCGTTCGGTCGCGGATGCGTTCAGGCCGAGACCGCGTAGCCGCAGATCGGGCACGCCTCGAACTCGCGCTTGCCCCAGCGCGCGATCGGGATGAAGAAGAGCGTGAAGCGCTTCGACTCGCGGATGCGGCGCCACACTGCGGTGTTGCTGCAGTTGACGCACGTGCGGGTGAGGCCCTGGCCGAGCTCCTCCTGCTTGGGGCCGAAGCCGAAGATGAAGAACATCGCGCCAGCGTACGGAGGAAGCCTGCGAGCCTCCCTTGGCGGCCACGTCGATCGAGTAGCGCTCGGTGCACCCGCGCCCGCATCGGGATCGTGGCGCGCGGCGTCTCGATACGCGGCCTGCGGCCGCTGCTCGACGAGCGGACGGGGCGGCCGCTGCTCGACGAGCGGCGCGACCGTCAGGCGTCGTAGAAGAGGCGGTCGAAGACGCGACGCGAGCGCCGGGTGACCGCGAGGTAGTGCTCCTCGAGCGCGAGCGCCGAGCGCGCGGGCATGCCGATGAGGCGCGCGACGGCCTCGAGCTCGGTGCGCTCGTTCGGCAGCACGTCGATCGTGCGCGCGCGCGCGAGCGCGAGCCCGTTGCGGAGCCGGGTCGCGAGCGTCCACGCCTCGCGCAGGATCTCGGCGTCGCGATCGCTGATGAGGTCGGCGCGCGCGGCAGCGGCGAGGGCCTCGAGCGTCGACGGCGTGCGCAGGCTCGGCTCGTGTCCCGCGTGCTGCAGCTGCAGCAGCTGTACGAGCCACTCGACATCGCTCAGCGCGCCGTCGCCCAGCTTGAGGTGGCGACGCCGGTCGGCGTTCTTCGGCAGCCGCTCCGACTCGACGCGCGCCTTGATGCGCCGCACCTCGCGCGCCGCCGAGGCGGGCAGCTCCGCCGGGTAGCGGCGCTCGTCGATGATCGCCATGAGCTCCGCCGCGAGCTCTGCGTCGCCCGCGAACGGCCGCGCACGCAGGAGCGCCTGCGCCTCCCACGGCTCCGACCAGCGCTCGTAGTAGGCGCGGTAGCTGTCGATCGTGCGGACGATCGGCCCTTGCCGTCCCTCGGGCCGGAGCGCCGCATCCAGCTCGAACGGCAGCGACGGGTCGGCGAGCGTCTCCTGCACCTTGCGGATGACGGTCGTCGCGACCGCGATCGGGTCGCCCTCGCCGGCCGCGACGTGCATGACGTCGATGTCGCTGCCGAAGCCGATCTCGCGACCGCCGGTGCGACCGAGCGTGATGGTCGCGAGCCGCAGCCCCTCGGGCGTGTGGAGCGCGAGCGCGGCCTCGACGAGGGCCGCCGCGATCGCGGTGAGCGCGACGCCGACGGCCGACTCGTCGATGCGCTGCAGCGCGCTCGCCATCGCGACTCGCAAGTGCTCGCGGCGGCGGAGCGCCCGCAGTGCGTTCCGCACCGCATCCGGGTCGCCGCGGTGGCGACCGAGCACGGCGCTCGCTTCCTCGTGGAGCGACTCCTCCGAGCGCGGCCGCAGCTGCTCGTCGCCGTCGAGCCACGACGCGGCCTCGGGGATGCGCTCCATGAGCGAGCCGATGAGGCGCGACGACGAGAGCAGCTTCGTGAGCCGGCGCGCGGCGACGGGCGAGTCGCGCAGCATGCGCAGGAACCACGGGCTCTCGCCGAGCGCCTCGCTCAGGCGCCGGAACGCGAGCAGCCCCATGTCGGGGTCGACGCCCTCGGCGAACCAGCCGAGCAGCACCGGCAGCAGCAGCCGCTGGATCTGCGCGCGGCGCGTCACCCCGCCGGTGAGCTCGGCGATGTGCCCGAGGGCGCCGCGCGCGTCGGCGTAGCCGGCGGCCTCGAGCCGCTTCGCGGCGTGCTCGGGCGTGAGCCGCACGTCGTCGTGGCCGAGCGACGCGACGGCGCCGAGCAGCGGCCGGTAGAAGAGCCGCTCGTGGAGCGAGCGCACGGCGCGCCGCACCGCTTGCCAGCGCTCGGTGAGCGTCGCGGCATCCGGCAGACCCGCCGAGCGCGCGAGCCGCCGCAGCTCGTCGGGCTCGACCGGCATGAGGTGCGTGCGACGCATGCGCCAGAACTGGATGCGGTGCTCGAGCACGCGCAGGAACCGGTAGTGATCGCTGAACTCGTCGCGGTCGGCACGGCCGATGATGCCGAGCTCGGCGAGGGCGTCGAGCGCCTCGAGCGTGCTGCGCTGCCGCACCGATTCGTCGTCGGCGCCGTGCACGAGCTGCAGCAGCTGCACCGTGAACTCGATGTCGCGCAGGCCCCCGGGCCCGAGCTTGAGCTGCCGCGCCACCTCGTCGGCCGGGATGTGCTCGCTCACCCGTTCGCGCATCCGCTGCACCGACTCGACGAAGCCCTCGCGGCTCGACGACTCCCACACCTTCGAGCGCACGGCCGCTTCGTAGGCGGCGCCGAGCTCGGCGTCGCCGGCGACCGCGCGGGCCTTGAGCAGCGCCTGGAACTCCCACGACTTCGCCCACCGGTCGTAGTACGCGACGTGCGAGGCGAGCGTGCGCGTGAGCGCGCCGTCCTTGCCCTCGGGGCGCAGGTTCGCGTCGACCTCCCACAGCGGGGGCGCCTTCCGGAACTGCGCGCACGCGGCGGTCGTCTCGCGCGCGAGCAGCGTCGCGATCTGCGTCGCCCTCGGATCCTCGACGCCCTCGGCCTCGTGCACCCAGATGACGTCGACGTCGCTGAGGTAGTTGAGCTCGCGCGCGCCGGTCTTCCCCATCGCGATCACCGCGAGCCGCACGCGGTCGGCGTCGTCGCCGTACCGCTCCCGAGCGGCGGCGCGGGCGATCGCGAGGCCCGCTTCGAGCGCGGCGGCGGCGAGGTCGGCGAGCGCCGCCGAGACGACGTCGACCGAGGCGGTCGGGTCGTCGAGCCCGAGGTCCCACGCGACGAGCTCGGTGAGGTGGCGCCGATAGCGTCCACGCATCGCGGCGATCGCTTCGTCCCTGGGCTTTCGGGCGACCGGGGCGACTTCGGCTGATGCGGCGGATGCCTCGACCGACTCGAGCAGGCTGTCGACGTAGCGCTCGGCGGGCGCGGGCGGCATCGGCCGGGCGGCGACGTCGAGGTCCTCGGCGTGCCGCTCGAGGTGCTCGGCGATGCCCATCGAGCCGCCGAGCACGCGCAGGAGCGATTCACGCGAGCCCGCGTCGGCGAGCGCCTCGTCGAGCGAGACGCCGGCGCGCTCGAGCCGCACGGCCGACTCGAGCGCCGTGTCGGGGTCGGCGGCGCGCGCCGCGGCCTCGACGAGGGCCGTCCTGCCCGTGCCCCGCCACGCATCCGGGAGCTCCTCGAGGCACGCCGCGGCACGGCTCGGCTCGCGGAACCCGAGCTGCGCCAGCCGAGCGCGCGGCGACGGGATGCGCATGCGCTAGAGCGAGAGGAGGTTCGACTCGAGCTCGACGCGCGTCACCTGGGCGCGGTATCGCTGCCAGTCCTCGCGCTTGTTGCGCAGGAAGTACTCGAAGACCTGCTCGCCGAGCGTCTCGGCGACGAGCTCCGACTCCTCCATGTGCTGCAGCGCCCGGTCGAGGCTCGCCGGCAGCGGCGTGAAGCCGAGCGCGCGGCGCTCGCGGTCGGAGAGCGCCCAGACGTCGTCCGTCGCCTCCTCGGGCAGCTCGTAGCCCTCCTCGATGCCCTTGAGCCCCGCGGCGAGCAGCACCGAGAAGGCGAGGTAGGGGTTGGCGGCCGAGTCGAGCCCGCGGTACTCGACGCGCGCCGACGTCGCCTTGTTGGGCTTCGAGAGCGGCACGCGCACGAGCGCGGAGCGGTTGTTGTGACCCCACGAGACGTAGCTCGGCGCCTCGTCGCCCGACCACATGCGCTTGTAGGAGTTGACGAACTGGTTCGTCACCGCCGTGAACTCCGGCGCGTGGTGGAGGAGGCCCGCGACGAACTGCCGCCCGACCTTCGAGAGCTGGTACTGGCCGGAGGGGTCGTGGAAGGCGTTCCGCTCCCCCTCGAACAGCGACATGTGGGTGTGCATGCCGCTGCCGGGCTGCCCCTCGAAGGGCTTCGGCATGAAGGTCGCGTAGACGCCCTCCTGGATCGCGACCTCCTTCACGACCGTGCGGAACGTCATGATGTTGTCGGCGGTCGAGAGCGCATCGGCGTAGCGCAGGTCGATCTCGTTCTGGCCCGGGCCAGCCTCGTGGTGGCTGAACTCGACCGAGATGCCGATGTCCTCGAGCATGCGCACGCTCGCGCGGCGGAAGTCGTGCGCCGTGCCGCCGGGCACATTGTCGAAGTAGCCGGCGCGGTCGACGGGCTCGGGGTTGTGGACGTCGGCCGACTTGAGCAGGTAGAACTCGCACTCGGGATGCGTGTAGAAGCTGAACCCGAGGTCGGCGGCCTTCGCGAGCGTGCGCTTGAGCACGTGCCGCGGATCGGCGGCCGCGGGCTGCCCGTCGGGGGTGGCGATGTCGCAGAACATGCGCGCGGTCGGGTCGATCTCGCCGCGCCACGGCAGCACCTGGAACGTCGACGGATCGGCCTTCGCGATGACGTCGGCCTCCGAGGAGCGCGAGAGCCCCTCGATCGACGAGCCATCGATGCCGAGCCCCTCGGTGAAGGCGCCCTCGACCTCGGCAGGCGCGATCGCCACCGACTTGAGCGTGCCGAGCACATCCGTGAACCACAGCCGCACGAACTTGACGCCGCGCTCCTCGATCGTCCGGAGCACGAAGTCCCGCTGCTTGTCCATCCGAGTCCCTCCTGAAGGCCTGCCCTCAGGCTAGTGGGCGCGCGCCTGTCGATAGGCTCGGGCGCATGGCATTCAGCGACAGCGCGCAGGAGCCCGCAGCGCCCTACGGCGGCGGAGCATCGAGCCCCAAGCGCGTGAGGATCCGCCACTTCCAGCAGGCGAAGCGCGACGGGGTGAAGATCGTCGGGCTCACGAGCTACGACTACCTCTCGGCCGGCATCTTCGACCGCGCGGGCATCGACTTCCTCCTCGTGGGCGACTCGGCGGGCAACACCGTCTTCGGCTACGACACGACGCTGCCGGTGACGGTCGACGAGCTCATCCCGCTCACGCGCGCGGTCGCGCGCGGCGCGAAGCGGGCGCTCGTCGTCGCCGACCTGCCGTTCGGCTCCTACGAGACGAATCCGCGCGAGGCCGTGCACACCGCCATCCGCTTCATGAAGGAGACCGGCGCGCACGCCGTCAAGCTCGAGGGCGGCGAGCGCTCGGCCGAGCAGATCCGCCACATCGTCGAGGCGGGCATCCCGGTGATGGCGCACGTCGGCTTCACGCCGCAGGCCGAGCACGGGCTCGGCGGCCACGTCATCCAGGGCCGCGGCGCGGAGGGCGCCGAGAAGCTGCTGCGCGACGCGCAGGCCGTCGAGGCAGCCGGCGCGTTCGCGGTCGTGCTCGAGATGGTGCCCTCGGAGTCGGCGCGCGCGGTGACCGAGGCGCTCACGATCCCGACGATCTCGGTCGGTGCGGGCCCGCACTGCGACGGGCAGCTGCTCGTCTGGACCGATTGGGCGGGCTTCACGACCGGGCGCATCCCCCGCTTCGTCAAGCAGTACGCGCAGATCGGCCAGGACCTCGAGGATGCCGCGAACGCGTTCCGCGAGGACGTCTCCTCCGGCGCCTACCCGGCGCCGGAGCACGAGTACGAGTAGCCCGGGGAGCACGATCCCATGCGCATCGCGCTGCTCCTCCGCGGCGTGAACGTCGGCGGCGTCACCGTGCGGTCGGCCGACCTGGAGGCGCTGCTCGAGGATGCGGGGCTCGACGACGTCGTGACCGTGCTGGCGAGCGGCAACGCGGTGGTGACGGCGGCGGATGCGTCGGGCGCGGCGAAGGCGGCGGAGGTCGCGCTCGAGGCGCGGTACGGCAGGCGCATCCGCGTGCTCGGCGTCGCGATCGACGACCTCGAGCGCATCATCGCCGACTACCCGCACGGCGAGGACGACGACCACACGCCCTACGTCGTGTTCGAGCTCGAGCCGGGGATCGCGGGGGAGCTCGCCGCGCTCGAGCCGGGCGAGGGCGAGGCGATCGCCGCGGGCGACGCGGTCGTCCACTGGTCGAACCCGAAGGGCACGACCCTCTCGAGCCCGTTCGGCAAGGCGCTCGAGCGGCAGGCGAAGGATCGCGTCACGACCCGCAACCTGCGCACGCTGCGCCGCATCGTCGCGGTCGCTTGACGCTGCGCGGCCCGGTCAGCGGGAGGAGCTGCCCCAGTCGTCCTCTGCGGCCTCCTCGGCCGCCCACTTCCGCGAGCGCTCCTCGATGATCTCGGGGGCGCGTGCCGCCTCCTCGCGAGTGGCGAAGGGGCCTGCGCGGTCGTAGCCCGGAGAGACCATGCCCTCCTCGACCACGCCGGTCTCCAGGTTGTACCAGTACTCGGTCATGCGCGCCTCCTCGGGATCCGCCGCGGGTCGGTCTGCCGCGGCCGTCTGCCTAGGCCGTCTGCCTAGGATGGAGCCTATGCCGAAGGACGTGAGAGGTCACCTGATCCCCGGTCGCATCTCTCCCTTGAGGCCCGTGGACGCATCCATCGCCCGCCCCGAGTACGTCGGCAAGCCGCGCCCCGCGAAGCACGTCGGCGGCGACGTCTACGACGAGGCGACGATCGACCGCATCCGGGCGGCGGGCACGATCGCCGCCGACGCGATCGCCGCCGTCGGCGCGGCGGTGCGCCCCGGCGTCACGACCGACGAGCTGGACCGCATCGGCCACGACTTCGTCACGAGCCACGGCGCCTACCCGTCGACGCTCGGCTACCGCGGCTTCTCGAAGTCGGTGTGCTCGAGCGTCAACGAGGTCGTCTGCCACGGCATCCCCGACGACACGGTGCTCGAGGCCGGCGACATCGTCAACATCGACATCACGGCGTTCAAGGACGGCGTGCACGGCGACTCGAACCGCACCTTCATCGTCGGCCAGGCGAGCGACGAGGTGACGCAGCTCGTCGAGCGCACCGAGGAGGCGCTGCGGCGCGCGATCAAGGTCGCGATGCCCGGCCGCCGCGTCAACGTCATCGGCCGCACGATCGAGCAGTACGCCAAGCGCTTCGGCTACGGCGTCGTGCGCGACTTCACCGGCCACGGCGTCGGCACGTCGTTCCACTCGGGGCTCATCATCCCCCACTACGACACCGAGCAGTACGACACCGAGATGATGCCCGGCATGGTCTTCACGATCGAGCCGATGCTCACGCTCGGCACGCACGAGTGGGACGGCTGGGACGACGGCTGGACGATCGTCACGCGCGACCGATCCATCACCGCGCAGTTCGAGCACACGATCGTCGTGCGCGAGGGCGGTGCCGAGATCCTGACCCTGCCGTCGGCCTGATCCGATCCATGGCAGGATCGGCAAGCGTGACCAGCTCCAGCGATCAGGCAGTCGGCGTCGACATCGGCGGCACGGGTGTGAAGGCGGCGCTCGTCGACGTGCGGACGGGCTCCCTGCTGAGCGATCGCGTGAAGGTCCCGACGCCCGCGGGCGGCGAGCCGGACGCGATCCGCGACGCGGTCGTGAGCCTCGTCGAGCTGCTCGAGATCGACGACGAGACCCCCATCGGCGTCACCTTCCCCGCGATCGTGCGGCACGGTCGCACGATGAGCGCCGCGAACGTCTCGAAGTCGTGGATCGGGCTCGAGGCCGAGCAGCTCTTCGAACGGGCTCTCGGCCGCGACATCCACTTCGTCAACGACGCGGACGCCGCGGGCTTCGCCGAGGATCACTACGGGGCGGCGAAGGATGCGTCGGGTCTCGTCATCCTGACGACGCTCGGCACCGGCATCGGCGGCGCCCTCATCTACAACGGGGTGCTCGTCCCGAACGCCGAGCTGGGCCACCTCGAGCTCGACGGCGTCGGCGCCGAGACGCGTGCCTCGAACAGGGTGCGCGAGCGCGAGGACCTCAGCTGGGAGGAGTGGGCCGAGCGGCTGCAGCGCTTCTACAGCCACCTCGAGTTCATCTTCTCCCCCGACCTGTTCGTCGTCGGCGGCGGGGTGTCGAAGTCGTCGGAGAAGTTCCTGCCGCTGCTGCAGCTGGCCACGCCGATCGTGCCCGCGAAGCTGCGCAACAACGCGGGCATCATCGGCGCGGCGGCCCTCGCGCGCGGAGTGTGAGCACGCGGCGCGAGCGCGACGGCCGCGAGCCGCGCGCCCGGCATCGCGGGCACGCGGACGAGCGCCGGCGTGCGCAGCCCCGCACCGAGTGGCGGATGTTCCGCCGCGCCGCATGGGGACCCGCCACGGCCGAGCTCGACGGCGCGCGCGTGCGCGCGACCGTGCGCGACGCGGTCATCGAGCTCGACCGCACCGACCGCCGCAGCCTCGACGAGCAGCGGGCACGGCCGTGGCGGCGCCCCGAGGCAGACGGCGTGCCGGTGCTGCTCCACGGCGAGCGCGTCGGCACCCTCGTCGAGGCGGCGGCGGCATCGTGCGGCGCGCGTCGATGCGCGTCACGGGCGACGCCGCGCTCATCGGTGCTGGGCTCGAGCTGACCTACCGGGGCTGCCGTTCGCACTCGCGCTGCGCTCGCACGGTCGCGCGCTCGTCGCCACGCGCGCGTGGGCCGCGCCCTTCGACGCGCTCGTGAGCGAGTACTCGATCGTGCGCGAGCACGACGTCGTGCCGCCGCGCGTCAGGAGCGGCGCGAGCGACGAGCACATCGCGCTGTGGCTCGCGGTGCGCTGGAGCCTCGCGAGCTGAGCCGGATGCCCCGGCGGGACTGAACTGCCTCGCGCCCGCCGCTGCGCAGTCGTGGGGACAATTCTGCGTTTGTCTTGTTTCATCTGTGTTCGTGTTGTAACGTCTTCCTCATGGAAGCATCGATGCTCGTCCCCGAGCGACGCGACAGGATCGCTGCGCGACTCAACATCGACGGGCGGGTGCTCGTCACCGAGCTCGCCCGCGAGCTCGGCATCACGACCGAGACGGTGCGCCGCGACCTCGATGCGCTCGAGCAGGCGGGCATCGCGCGACGCGTGCACGGCGGAGCGGTGAGCGCCGCGAGGTCGAGTCTCGTCGAGACCGCCGTGGGCGCGCGCCAGTCCGCACACGCCGACGCGAAGCGCCGGATCGCTCGGCTCGCGAGCGAGCGGCTCATCGCCCTCGCGCCCACGAGCGTGCTGCTCGACGCCGGCACGACGACCGCCGCGCTCGCCGCCGAGCTCGTCGCGACCTGGCCGCGCGCCGCCGGTCCGCGGCTCGTCGTCGCCACGCACTCCCCCGCGATCGCGCAGACCCTCGCGGCGCATCCCTCGATCGAGGTGCACGCGATCGGCGGCCGCATCCGCGCGGTCACGGGCGCCGCGGTCGGCGCACAGACGGTGCTCTCGATCAGCGCGCTGCGCCCTGACCTCGTCGTGCTCGGGACGAATGCGCTCGACCACGACGGCGCCTCGACGCCCGATCCCGACGAGGCCGCGGTGAAGTCCGCGATCGTCGCGGCCGGGCGGCGCGTCGCCCTGCTCGCCGACTCGAGCAAGCTCGGCGAGGTGTCGCTCGTGCGCTTCGCGCCGCTCGATGCGATCGACGTGCTGCTCACCGACACCGAACCCGCGCGCGAGCTCGCCGCGGCGCTCGACGCCGCCAGCACCGAAGTGCACGTCGCGTGATCGTCACACTCACCCTCAATCCCTCGATCGATCGCACGATCGAGCTGCCCGGCACGCTCGTGCGCGGCGCGGTGCAGCGCCTCGGCGGCCCGGCGACGGATGTCGCGGCCGGCAAGGGCGTCAACGTCACGCGGGCGCTCGCCGCGGCGGGCATCGCCTCGCGCGCGGTCGTGATGGCCGACCCGCACGACCGCTTCTCGACGCTGCTCGCCGCCGACGGCATCGCCGCGGTGTGCGTCCCGGTCGCGGCGCCCGTGCGCACGAACCTCGCGATCACCGAGCCCGACGGCACGACGACGAAGCTCAACGAGCCAGGCCCCGAGCTCGATGCCGCGGCCGAGCGACGCATGCTCGCCGCCCTCGGCGACGCTGCTGCCGGTGCCGACTGGCTCGTCATCTCGGGCTCGCTGCCGGCCGGCGCTCGCACGTCGATCGTGGTCGACGCGATCGACGCGGCTCGCCGCGCCGCGCCGCGCATCCGCGTGGCCGTCGACACCTCCGGCCCCGCGCTCGCATCAGCGGTGACGCACGGCGTCGACCTCGTCAAGCCCAACGACGAGGAGCTCGAGGAGCTCCTCGGGCTCGCGCGCGGCGCGATCGCCGGCATCGACGCCGCCGCGACCGCCGCCCGTGCGCTCGTGGGCCGCGGCGTGGGCGCGGTGCTGCTCACCCTCGGCGGTGCCGGCGCGATCCTCGCCGACGCGGAGCGCACCTTCCACGCGACGCCCCCGCCGACGCTCGTCCGCTCGACGGTCGGTGCCGGCGACGCGAGCCTGGCCGGCTGGCTCATCGCCGAGCGCCGCGGCGACGACGCCCCCGGACGGCTCGCGCAAGCCGTGGCGCACGGCTCGGCCGCCGCGGCGCTGCCCGGCACCGGCACCCCCACGACCGCGGACGCCGACGCGTCCCGCGTCGACGTCACCCGCCTCGAGGCGGGCGCCGTCCCCCTCTCCACCGCGGCTCAGGCCGCCGAGACCCAGGAGCACTGATGCCCCAGATCATCACGCCAGAGCTCGTCGTCCTCGACGCAGCGCTCAGCACCGACAAGGAAGCGGTCATCCGCGCGCTCGCCGCGCGGGCGGCCGGCACCTCGCGCGTCTCCGACGGCGACGGTCTCGTCGAGGCCGTCCTCGCCCGCGAGGCTCTCACCCCCACCGGCATGGGTGCGGGCATCGCGATCCCGCACTGCAAGTCGGCGGCGGTGCGCGAGCCGAGCCTCGGCTTCGCACGGCTGCAGCCCGCGGTCGACTTCGGAGCGCCTGACGGCCCGGCCGACCTGGTCTTCATGATCATGGCGCCCGACGACGCAGCCGAGACGCACCTCGCCGTGCTGTCGCGGCTCGCGGGCTCCCTCATCGACGAGCAGTTCACGAGCGCGCTGCGCGCCGCCGAGACGCCCGAGGAGGTCGTCGCGCTCGTCGACGGTGCCGTCGCGGAGCGCGACGAGGCGGCGCTCGCGCCGGTCCCGGAGGGCGATCGCAGCATCGTCGCCGTGACCGCGTGCCCGACCGGCATCGCGCACACCTACATGGCGGCGGATGCGCTGCAGGCGGCGGGTGAGCGCGCCGGCGTGCGCGTCGTCGTCGAGACCCAGGGGTCGAGCGGCACGAAGCGCCTCGACCCGGCCGTCATCGCCGCGGCCGATGCCGCGATCTTCGCCGTCGACGTCGACGTGCGCGACCGCTCGCGGTTCGCGGGCAAGCCCTTCGTGCAAGTGCCGGTCAAGCGCGGCATCGACGCCGCGGACGCGCTCATCGTCGACGCGCTGCGCGTCGCCGACGATCCGAGCGGCGCGCGCGTCGCCGGTGGCTCGGGCGGCGACGAGCCGGCCGGCGCGGCGGCCGTGAGCGGCAGCGCGCTCGGCGGCACCGTCAAGCGAGCGCTCCTCACCGGAGTGAGCTACATGATCCCGTTCGTCGCCGGCGGCGGGCTCCTCATCGCGCTCGGGTTCCTCTTCGGCGGCTACCGCATCACCGAGGTCGCGGGCGACGTCATCGTGCAGAACGCGCTCTGGAACCTGCCCGACGGCGGGCTCGGTCAGTACCTCGGCGCGGTGCTGTTCTCGATCGGCGCGGCCTCGATGAGCTTCCTCGTGCCGGCGCTCGCCGGCTACATCGCCTACGCGATCGCCGACCGCCCGGGCATCGCTCCGGGCTTCGTCGCGGGCGCCGTCGCGCTGCTCATGAGCGCCGGCTTCATCGGCGGCCTCGTCGGCGGCCTGCTCGCGGGGCTCGCGGCGTGGTGGATCGGCTCGTGGCGGGTGCCGCAGTGGATGCGCGGGCTCATGCCCGTCGTCATCATCCCGCTGCTCGCGTCGCTGTTCGCGTCGGGCCTCATGGTGATGCTGCTCGGCGGGCCGATCGCGGCGCTCATGGCGAACCTCACCGGCTGGCTCGAGTCGCTCTCGGGCGCCGCCGCCATCGGTCTCGGCCTGCTGCTCGGCACGATGATGGCCGTCGACCTCGGCGGGCCCATCAACAAGGTCGCCTACGGCTTCGCGGTGGCCGGCTTGAGCCAGGGCAGCCCCGAGAACCCCGCGCCCTGGATGATCATGGCCGCGGTCATGGCGGCGGGCATGGTGCCGCCGCTCGGCATGGCGCTCGCGACGGTGCTCGACCGGCGCCTCTTCACCGTCCCCGAGCGCGAGAACGGCAAGGCGGCCTGGCTGCTCGGCGCCTCGTTCATCTCGGAGGGCGCGATCCCCTTCGCGGCCGCGGACCCCCTGCGGGTCATCCCCGCCGCGATCCTCGGCGCGGCGTCGACCGGCGCGATCTCGATGGCCGCGGGCGTCACGAGCCAGGCGCCGCACGGCGGCATCTTCGTGTTCTTCGCGATCGGCAACATCGCGATGTTCGTGCTCGCGATCGCCGTCGGCACCGTCGTGACCGGCCTCGCCGTCATCGCGCTCAAGCGCTGGGCGCGACGCTCGCCCCAGCGGCAGGCGCAGCCCGAGGCGGAGCCGGTCGCCGTGTGAGCCGCTCGACTCGACGGGGCGCGGTGAGGACTCCCGCGCCCCGTCGACTGCTCGAGGTGAACCGGCCGGCCGATACGCCGGGTTCTGTCGTGGACGGTCATCTCTCTCGGGGATGCATTGCTGCAGCCCTCCAGCGACCTACCCGCGGACGGGACGAGCAGCCCCATGATCCGCTGTCTGGTCTTGCTCCGGGCGAGGTTTGCCTAGCCGCCGCGCTCGCACGCGACGCTGGTGGGCTCTTGCCCCACCGTTTCACTCCTGGCCGATCGGTCGCCCGATCGGTGGACCTGCTCTCTGTTGCACTTTCTCGCGGGTTGCCCCGGGTGGACGTTATCCACCGCCCTGCTCTGCGGAGCCCGGACGTTCCTCGGCACCGCCCCCGAAGGGGTGGCGACGCGACCGCCTAGCCGACCGGTTCACGACCTCAGGGTACCGCCCGAGCCGGCCGGAGGCATCCGCTCGTCACCGCTCGAGCGCCTTGCGGTAGTAGGCGGTCGCGTGCAGCGGGCGCCCGCCGAAGCGCGTGAACTGCCGCACCGAGCCGGGGTTCATGCGCCCGACGAGCGTCGAGCGGAGCGTGGTGCAGCCGAGCTCGGCGAGGTTGGCGTGCAGCCGCCGGGTCAGGAGCGTCACGATGCCCTTGCCCTGCGCGTGCGGCCTCGCGCCCTGCATGACGAGCACCGCCTCGCGGCGCAGCGCGCCGCGCCGGGCGATGAGCTCCCAGCGCTCGCGCGCGCCGAGGCGGCCGCCCGATCGCTGCAGCACGCGCGAGGGGTCGAGCACGGCGAGCACGAATGCGACCGGCTCCTCCTGCTCGTCGCGCGCGATGAGGAACAATCCCTCCTCGTGCAGCCACCACAGCCCGTCGGTCTGCGCGCGGAGCTCCTCCCGCGAGTAGGGCGTGAAGGTCGGCAGCAGCGCGAACGAGTCGTTCAGCAGCGGCAGCAGCGCGCGCAGGCCGCGGCCGAGCCCGAAGCGCGTGACCTCGTCGATGCGGATGCCGACGCGGTCGAGCTCCGCCTCAGTCGGGCCGTCGTCGTCCACGACCTCGACGATCCACGTGTCGGCCTCGTACCAGCGCTCGAAGCCGCGCGCCTCGAGCGCTCCCGGGAGCCACGACGGGTTCCACGCCGAGTCGAGGAAGCCGCGCTCCTCGAAGCCGCCCGTGATGACGCCGCCCGACTGGTTCGGCAGCAGCTGCGCGGGCCCGAAGAGCTCCGTCGCGCCCGCGCTCGCCGCGCGCACCGCGAACTCGTCGACGAGAGCGTCGACGACGGATGCGTCGGGGGCGACGAGCGCGCCGAACACGAGCGCGCGGGTGCCGAGCCGGGCGTCGAGCCGGTCGTCGCGGTGCACGACCGCGCGGCCGACCGGTTCGTCGCCGCGGCGCGCCACGAGCAGCGTGATGGGGTGCGGATGCGGGTGCCAGCCCCTGAACCAGCTGCGCACCGTGCGCTCGGGCAGCGGCACCGCGAGCCCGCCGTGCGTGTCGTGGCCGAGGCGCAGGAACGCATCCAGGCCCGCCTCGTCGGCGACCTGCTCGACGCGGAGGCCGCTGCCCATGCCCCGCATCGTACGGGGGCCGGTGCGCGGCCCGCGCTAGATGCCGCTCTCCTCCGTGCGCACGAGGATGGCGGAGGAGTTGGGGTCGAGCAGCACGTCGTCGTCGGCGGCCGACTGGATCGTGTAGAGCTCGGCTGCGGTGAGCTCGACACCCGAGGCGACCGACGTGCGGCGCTGCAGGAGCGTCGCGCCGATGCCGTAGCGGGCGCGCTGGCGCTCGTAGAGCGCGAGCAGCTCGGGCGAGATGACGGCCGTGCGCTGCTCGCGCTCCGCTCGGGCCTCCTCGAGCTCGCGCTCGATCCCGGCGGCGTCGGCGGCGCGCTCGGCGTCGAGGCGGTCGCGCTCGGCGCGCGCCTCGCCGGCCGCCGCGCGCGCCTGCTCGAGCGCGGTCGCGGCGTCCTCCTGCGCCTGCATGGCCTCGAGCTCGAGGTCCTCGAGGTCGCTGCGCCGGCGCTCGAGCGTCACGATCTCGTGCTCGGTCGCGGTCGCGACCTTCGCGTCGGTGATCGAGGGCAGCCGCTCGCGGTTGCGCTGCAGCCGCGCCTCGACGACCTTGACGTCGCTCTCGGTGCGGGCGACCTCTGCGGTCGCGTCGTCGTGCGCGCCGAGCCGGTCGAGCACCTCGCGGTCGAGCTCGGCGAGCCGCGCGTCGAGCTCGGCGATGCGCTTGGCCTGCGGCAGCGCCTTCGCCTTCGCGGTCAGCCGCACGATGCGGGTGTCGACGTCCTGCAGCTCGAGCAGCCGACGCTGCTCGTGGTTCGAGGCCTTCAGTGCCATGCGTGCTCCTCCTGGGGGACGGCGAAGTCCCATGGGTCGGTCCTGATCTCGCTCACCTCGACGGCGACGCCCGGGAGCGCCGCGCGCAGCTGCTCGGCGGCGGGCCGCAGCCACAGCGACTCGCTCGCCCAATGGGAGACGTCGATGAGCGCGGGGCCCTCGCCAGCGATGTGCCGCTCTCGGGCATCGGAGGCCGGGTGGTGGCGCAGGTCGCTCGTGATGTAGACGTCCGCGCCGAGCACCGCGGCCTCGCGCAGCAGCGAGTCGCCCGCGCCGCCGCAGATCGCGACGCGACGCACCGAGCGCTCGGGATCGCCCGCGACGCGCACGCCGCCCGCGACGGCGGGCAGCAGCTGCGCGAGGGTGCGCGCGAGGCCAGAGAGCGAGGTCGGCTCGGGCAGGTCGCCCACGCGACCGAGCCCCTTCGCGTCGTCGACGCGGTTGACGACGATCGGCTCGGCACCCGCGAGGCGCAGCATCGAGGCGAGCTCGCCGCTCGTGCCGCGGTCGACGGCGTCGGCGTTCGTGTGTGCAGCGAGCAGCGCGACGCGCTCGCGCACGAGCCGCGTGATGACGCGGCCGGCGGGCGTCGTCGCGGCGACGCTCGAGACACCGCGCAGCAGGAGTGGGTGGTGCACGAGCAGCAGGTCGGCGCCGCGCTCGACGGCCTCGGCCGCGGTGGCCTCGGTCGCGTCGACGGCGAGCAGGATGCGCGACGCCTCGTCAGCGGGATCGCCCGCGACGAGCCCGACGGCGTCCCAGTCCTCGGCGGTCGCGGCGGGCCAGAGCGCCTCGACGGCACGCTGCACATCCGCCACGGTCGTCATGGCCCCATCCTAGGGAGCGCGCGCCGCCACCGCGGTCGGTGCGATGATGGTCGAGGGCGGTTGGCGCAGCTGGTAGCGCACTTCGTTTACACCGAAGGGGTCGCCGGTTCGAGCCCGGCACCGCCCACGAGCGGCCTCAATCGACTGCGGCCCGCAGCAGCCGATCGAGTGCCGAGTGCGCCGACCGCAGCGCCGCAGCCGGGTCGGGCTGGGCGGCGACCCAGACCGCGCTCTCGTTCATCGCTCCGGAGAGCTGCGCGGCGAGCGCCTCGAGCAGGTCGGCGCTCACCCCCAGCTCCTCGAGCGCGTCGCGGAGGTGGGCACCCGAGTGCTCGGCGTCGCTCTGCCGCCACGCCTCCCAGCCGAGGATCGCTGGCGCGTCGACGAGCAGGATGCGAGCGGTCGCGCGGGCCGTGATGGCGTCGAGGAAGGCGTGCGATCCAGCGCGCAGCCGGTCGAGCGGATCCTCGCCGGCCTCGTCGGCAGCGGCGACCACGCGCTCGGCCACCTCCCCGTGCAGACGGTCGACCACTGCGGCGAGCACCCCAGCCTTGCTGCCGAAGTGGTGGTAGACCGCCCCGCGCGTCACCCCCGCCGCGCGTGCCACATCGTCGAGAGAGACCGCGGCGACGCCTTGGGCCGCGAACTGCGCGCTCGCTCGCCCCAGGATCCGCTCCGCGGTCCGCGCGGCGTCAGCGGCAGAGGCTCGAGGCATGGTCTTCCTTCACAGACTCGACGTATGCATCTTCGGAGACGATACATGCACAGTGTACGTAAGGAGGCCGCCATGACGGCGACAGCGTGGCATCCCGTGCTCATGGCGAGCGACGTCCCGGCCGCGGCGAGCTTCTACCGCCGTGCCCTCGGCTTCGAGACGACATTCGAGACCGAGTGGTACGTGTCCCTGCGACTGGGCGACTTCGAGCTCGCACGAGCGGCTCACGCGCGAGCTCGGGCTCGAGTCGCTGCTCCCCTTGCGCGACGAGGACTTCGGGCAACGGCACTGCATCTTCGAAGCGCCGGATGGGGTGCTGCTCGACGCGATCCAGCCGATCGCGCCGAGCGCGGCGTTCGCCAAGGCCTACCTCGACGGCTGAGCGATCTGCCGTCCCTTCGCGTCGGACGGCCTAGGTGCGCATCGGGACTGACGGAGGCGTCGTGCCGAGTCGGGCCGGGCCCGCTCCGAGCCATCCTGCGATGCGTTCGCGCTGGCGTCGTCGGGGTCTGCGGATGGGTGGCAGGAGGGTGCGGGTGACGCGCCAGCGGGTGCCGATCCTGTCGATGCGGAGCCTGCCGCTGTGGACCTCGCGATGGCACGTCGGGCACAGCAGAATGCCGTTGTCGGTGTCGGTCGGGCCGCCGTCGGCCCAGCGCAGCACGTGGTGCACGTCGCCCCAGGAGGCGGGGATGCGGCAGTCGGGGCCCTGGCAGTGGCGGTCGCGGAGCATGATCGCGATCCGCTGCCAGAGGGAGAACAGCCGCTTGCGGCGGCCGAGCCTCAAGACGTGGCCGTCGCCGTCGACGAGCGCGGCCTGCACGAACCCGTCGCAGACGATCCGGGCCGCGAGCCCGGCCGGGACGGTCTCGCCGGTCTCGACGATGTCGCACGTCGCCGGCCGCCCCTCGGCGTGCTTGTCGAGCTCCGCCTGGGTGATCGCGACCAGCAGCGTCGGCGCGTCGCCGCCGGGCCGGGGCGGCTCGCCCGAGCGGGCGTGGGCGCGGAACAGGCCCACCAGCACGTCCGCGTGCCGCTGCCCGTCCGTGCGCTCATCATCGGCCGGCGCGTCGGGGTTCTCGAACCCGTCCCCGGTGCGGGGCGAGTCGTAGGCGGCCAACACCGCCATCACCTCCGCCCCCTCCACCGGCGGGAACGCCACCCGGCCGCGGAACATCCCGTCCGCGCACTGCGCGAGCGTGAACTCCCGCTCCGCGACCTGCTGATCCTCGCGCGGCTCCGCCCCGTCGGGGTCGAGCGCGGAGACCCACTGCCTCGCCGTGACCGCGAGCAGCTCCGGCGGGGTGGGGACCGCGTCGTCGTAGCCGCGCTCACCCGGACGCTGCTCCCCGACCGCCGCGCCCACGAGGTCCTCCTCCGCCGCGAGCCGCGCGTCGGGGTCGGCGCGGCCGCCGGCGGCCTCCAGCACCTCCACGATCGCCCGGCCCTGGTCGATCGCGATCGACCCGTCCTCCAGCGCCTGCGCGACGTGCGGGTAGAGCGGCTCCAGCGGCAGCCCGGTCGACCCCACCCGCGGCGTCGAGACCCGGGCGAGCTGCAGGATCGCCTTCGCCCGCGAGGCCGAGACGCCCGCCTCGTGGCGCAGCGCGGTCTTCGTCGAGTGGTACCCGAACGTGCGCGCCTGGTTCGGCGCATCCATCGCCGGCACCGACCGCTCCACCACCCCCGCCACCCGCACCAGCGCCCCATCGGCCACGCGGGAGAGCTCGCCGATAGCGGCGAACGCATCCCACCGCTCGACATCGCCCATGGACTCGAACCCGGCCAGGATCGCCTCGACATCCGCCTGGACCGCGGCCAGCCGCTCGCGCAGACCAGCCGCCTCGGGCGACCTGCCCTGCCGCTGCTGCCCGTCCATCACGACCCTCCAACGCGACGACCACGATGCCATCGCTGTCCCCCGATTCTACCGAGCGACTCGAAACTCTGTTCGAGGATCGAGGGGCCTGTGGAGAACTCGGCAGGCGCAGCGACGGCGCTTCGACACGCTCAGCCGCCTGCGGCGGCGGAGCGGCTCAGCGAGCGGCAGCGGGGGCGGAGCGGCCCCGCGGCGGGAAGGTCAGGCGACCTTCGCGAGCGCCTCGCGGTAGGCGTCGAGGTCGCGCGACTCCGAAGTCGAGACCCGGAAGTGGTCAGCGATGCGACCCTCGCGGTCGATCACGTACGTCGCACGCGTCGCGACCCCGCGCTCCGGCAGGAATGCGTCGTAGGCCTGCGCGACCGCCCCGTGCGGCCAGAAGTCGCTCAGCAGGCGGAACGAGAAGCCCTCCTGCTCGGCGAAGACGCCGAGCGACGCCGCCGTGTCGACCGAGATGGCGAGCACCTCCGCTTCGGAGCCCTCGAAGTCGCCGATATCGTCGCGGATCGAGCACAGCTCCCCCGTGCACCGCCCCGTGAACGCAGCCGGGTAGAAGACGAGCACGACGGGGCGGCCGCGCAGCTCCGAGAGCGTCACCGCTTCCCCCGTGTGGTCCGTGAGCGTGAAGTCGGGCGCCTCGTCGCCGATCTGCAGTGCCATGCGGGTCTCCTCAAGTCGTCTCGCGCATCCGCTCGACCATCGTGCCAGAGCGCCCCCGCGCGCGCCCGTCGAGGACCGCCCGGTGGATAGAGTGGAGGGGCTGCGCCCGCCACCCAGGAGCGCACGCGCCCAATCGACGTCAGGAGCTTCGGTGCTGAACGACCAGGACCCGTACTCGGCCCACGTGAACGACACGGACCCCAGCGAGACCGCCGAGTGGCAGGAGTCGCTCACCCAGCTCGTCGAGGCGAACGGCCACCAGCGCGGGCGCGAGATCATGCTCAGCCTGCTCAAGCGCTCGAAGGAGCTCCACCTCGGCGTGCCGATGGTGCCCACGACCGACTACCTCAACACCATCGCGCCTGACGCCGAGGCGGAGTTCCCCGGCGACGAGGCGCTCGAGCGCACCTACCGCCGCTGGATCCGTTGGAACGCGGCCATCATGGTGCACCGCGCACAGGCGCCCGGCATCGGCGTCGGCGGCCACATCTCGACCTACGCCTCGTCGGCGTCGCTCTACGAGGTCGGCCTCAACCACTTCTTCCGCGGCCAGGACGCCCCCGGCGGCGGCGACCAGATCTTCTACCAGGGCCACGCCTCCCCCGGCATGTACGCCCGCGCGTTCCTCGAGGGCCGGCTGAGCGAGTCGCAGATGGACGCCTTCCGCCAGGAGAAGTCGAAGGCGCCCAACGGCATCCCCTCCTACCCGCACCCGCGGATGATGCCCGACTTCTGGCAGTTCCCGACGGTGTCGATGGGCCTCGGCCCCATCAATGCGATCTACCAGGCGCAGGCCAACCGCTACCTCGTCAACCGCGGCATCAAGAGCGAGCTCGACTCGCAGGTGTGGGCGTTCCTCGGCGACGGCGAGATGGACGAGGTCGAGTCGCGCGGCGCGCTGCAGCTCGCCGCGAACGACGGTCTCGACAACCTCAACTTCGTCATCAACGCCAACCTCCAGCGCCTCGACGGCCCGGTGCGCGGCAACGGCAAGATCATCCAGGAGCTCGAGTCGTTCTTCCGCGGCGCGGGCTGGAACGTCATCAAGGTCATCTGGGGCCGCGAGTGGGATGCGCTCCTCGAGCAGGACCACGAGGGTGCCCTCCGCGACCTCATGAACCGCACCCCCGACGGCGACTACCAGACCTACAAGGCGGAGTCGGGCCTGTTCGTGCGCGAGCAGTTCTTCGGGCGCGACCCGCGCACCCTCGAGATGGTCAAGCACCTCTCGGACGACGAGATCTGGGCGCTCAAGCGCGGCGGTCACGACTACCGCAAGGTCTACGCGGCCTACAAGGCGGCGACCGAGCACAAGGGCCAGCCGACGGTCATCATCGCGAAGACCGTCAAGGGCTACGGCCTCGGCAAGAGCTTCGAGGGCCGCAACGCGACCCACCAGATGAAGAAGCTCACGCTCGACGACCTCAAGTCGTTCCGCGACGCGATGCAGATCGACATCTCCGACAAGCAGCTCGAGAGCGACCCGTACCACCCGCCGTACTGGAACCCCGGGATGGACTCCCCCGAGATCCAGTACATGCTCGAGCGCCGGCGCGAGCTCGGCGGCTTCACGCCCGAGCGCCGCTCGAAGCACACGATCATCCCGCTGCCCGAGGACAAGACCTACGACATGCCCAAGAAGGGCTCGGGCAAGCAGCAGGTCGCCACGACGATGGCCTTCGTGCGCCTGCTGAAGGACCTGCTGCGCGACAAGGGCTGGGGCGCCCGCTTCGTGCCGATCATCCCCGACGAGGCCCGCACGTTCGGCATCGACGCGTTCTTCCCGACCGCGAAGATCTACAACCCGCAGGGCCAGAACTACACGTCGGTCGACCGCGACCTGCTGCTGAAGTACCGCGAGGCGCCCGACGGGCAGATCGTGCACGTCGGCATCAACGAGGCCGGCGCGATGGCCGCGTTCACCGCCGCCGCGACGTCGTACTCGACGCACGGCGAGCCGCTCATCCCGATCTACGTCTTCTACTCGATGTTCGGGTTCCAGCGCACGGGCGACTCGATCTGGGCCGCCGCCGACCAGATGGGGCGCGGCTTCCTCATCGGCGCGACCGCGGGCCGCACGACGCTCGCGGGCGAGGGCACGCAGCACGCCGACGGCCACTCGCCGCTGCTCGCGTCGACGAACCCCGCTGTGCTCGCCTACGACCCCGCCTACGGCTACGAGATCGCCCACATCACGCAGATGGGCATCGAGCGGATGTACGGCGAGACTCCCGAGGACGTCATCGTCTACCTGACGGTCTACAACGAGCCGATGGTGCAGCCCGCCGAGCCCGAGGGCGTCGACGTCGAGGGCATCCGCCGCGGCATCCACCGCGTCTCGACAAGCGACCACCACCCGATCAAGGTGCAGCTGCTCGGCTCGGGCGTCGCCCTGCCGTGGCTCCACCACGCGCAGGAGATCCTCGGCACCGACTGGGGCATCTCGGCCGACATCTGGTCGGTCACGTCGTGGAGCGAGCTGCGCCGCGACGGCCTCGAGGCCGACGAGCACAACCTGCTGCACCCCCAGGAGCCCGCGAAGGTGCCGTACGTCACCCAGCGCCTGTCGGAGGCCGACGGCCCGTTCGTCGCGACGAGCGACTACATGCGCGCGGTGCCCGACCAGATCCGCGAGTGGGTCCCGGGCGACTACGCGACCCTCGGCGCCGACGGCTTCGGCTTCGCCGACACCCGCGCCGCCGCTCGCCGCTTCTTCAAGATCGACAGCCACTCCGTGGTCGTGCGCGCGCTCGACGCGCTCGCGAAGCAGGGCAAGGTGCCGCTCGGCATGGTGCAGCAGGCGATCGCGAAGTACAGCATCCACGACGTGAACGCGGGCATGTCCGGCACCGTCGGCGGCGACTCCTAGGCGGCCGCCGCTGACCGCTGACGCCGAGCTGAAGGCGCAGCAGCTCGCGTGGCTGCGCCGCACCTCCGGCGACCTCGCGACGCAAGTGATGCGCGCACTGGACGACCGGCTGCCGTGGTACCGGACGATGCCGCCCTCCCGGCGGAGCGCCGTCGGCCTCGTCGCGCAATCGGGCATCACGTCGTTCATCGCGTGGCACGAGGACCCGGAGGCGCAGCCGTGGATCGCGGCTGACGTCTTCGCAGCCGCGCCGCGCGAGCTCCTGCGCAGCGTGAGCCTGCAGCAGACGCTGCAGCTCATCCGCACGGTCGTGTCGGTCTTCGAGGAGCGCATCGGCGACGCCGACCCGGCGATGCGCGAGCCGCTCCTGCGCTACTCGCGCGAGATCGCGTTCGCGGCCGCCGACGTCTACGCGCGCGCGGCGGAGTCGCGCGGGCTGTGGGACGCGCGCCTCGAGGCGCTCGTCGTCGACTCGATCCTCACCGGTGAGCACGACGACGAGCTGCCGAGCCGCTCGGCCGCGCTCGGCTGGCACGGTCGGGGCGAGTGCGCCGTGCTCGTGGGCGTCGCCCCGCGCATGCTCGACGTCGACGTCGTGCGCCGGAAGGCGAGGCATGCCGGATGCGACGTGCTCGTCGGGGTGCAGGGCACCCGGCTCGTGGTCGTCATCGGCCGCGAGGCCGCGAGCGAGGACGAGCGCGAGCCGGAGCCGATCGAGTTCCTCGCGATCGCCGCGCAGCTCGCCGAGGGATTCGGCGAGGGGCACCTCGTGCTCGGCCCCGCGGTGCCCGGCATCACCGACGCGGCGAGGAGCGCGAAGGCTGCGCTCGCGGGCTTCGCCGTCGCCGACGCGTGGCGGCGCACGCCGCGGCCCGTGCGCGCCGACGACCTGCTGCCGGAGCGCGCCCTCGCGGGCGACCCGCTCGCGCGCCAGCAGCTCGTGCGCTCGGTCTACCAGCCGCTGCGCGACCACTCCTCCGACCTGCTCGCGACGCTCGCGTGCTACCTCGACACCGGCCGCTCGCTCGAGGCCACGGCCCGCGAGCTCTTCGTGCACCCGAACACGGTGCGCTACCGCCTCAAGCGCATCAGCGAGATCATCGGCTGGGACGCGACGGGCGCCCGCGAGGCGCTCGCGCTGCACACCGCGATCATCCTCGGCGCGATCCACGACGCCTCCCGCGAGCGCGCCCAGCGGCCGCCGCAGCCGAGCCGCCATGCCTCGCCGGGCAAGGGGACGGTGGGAGGATGAACGACGTGATCGTCATCGTCGCTCCCGGGCAGGGCTCGCAGAAGCCCGGCTTCCTCTCCCCCTGGCTCGAGCTCCCCGGCGCTCGCGCTCGGCTCGCCGCGCTCGGCGAGGCCGCGGGCATCGACCTCATCGAGCACGGCACCGTGAGCGACGCCGACACGATCCGCGACACGCGCGTCGCCCAGCCGCTCATCGTCGCCGCGGGCATCCTCGCGCTCGACGCCCTCGGCGAGCGCGCGAGCCTCGCGAGCGGCGTCGCGGGCCACTCCGTGGGCGAGATCACCGCCGCGGTCGCCGCGGGCGTGCTCGAGGCCGAGGATGCGATGGCGCTCGTCGGCGAGCGCTCGCGCGCGATGGCGGATGCGGCCGCGCAGACCCCCACGGGCATGGCCGCCGTGATCGGCGCCGACGAGACGGAGCTCGAGACCCGGCTCGCGGAGCTCGGCCTGCAGCCGGCGAACTACAACGGCGGCGGCCAGGTCGTGGTCGCCGGCCCCCTCGACGCGCTCGGCGCCCTCGGCGAGGCGCCGCCCGCGCGCGCTCGCGTCATCCCGCTCCAGACCGCCGGCGCCTTCCACACGAGCTTCATGGAGCCGGCCGTCGAGCGCTTCCGCGCGAAGGCCGCATCCACCCCCACCGCCGACCCGACCACGACGCTGTGGACGAACCGCGACGGCAGCGCCGTCGAGCGCGGCGCGGAGTTCCTCGAGCTCATCGTCGGGCAGCTCTCGAGCCCCGTGCGCTGGGACCTGTGCATGGCCGCCTTCCAGGAGGCGGGCGTGACCGGCATCATCGAGCTCGCCCCCGCGGGAGCCCTCGTCGGCCTCGCGAAGCGCGGCCTGCGCGGCGTGCCCGCGGTCGGCGTGAGCTCCCCCGACGACCTGGAGGCAGCCGTCCGGCTGCTGGAGAGCGGAGCCGCAGCATGACGAGCACCACGGGCAAGCCCAACCTGTCGAGCCTTCCCACCCGCGCCGGGGCACGCATCCTCTCGGTCGGCGCCGCGCGCGGCGACCGCGAGGTGCCCAACGACGACCTCGTCGGCCCGATCGACTCCTCCGACGAGTGGATCCGGCAGCGCACCGGCATCATCAGCCGCGTGCGCGCATCCGAGGGCATCGAGGCCGTCGACCTCGCCGAGACGGCCGCGAAGGAGGCGCTCGAGCGCGCCGGCATCGACGGCGGGACGATCGACGCGGTGATCGTCTCGACCATCAGCAACACGGTCCAGACGCCCTCGATGGCGGCGCTGCTCACCGAGCGGATCGGCGCAACCCCCGCGCCCGCGTTCGACATCTCCGCCGCGTGCGCCGGCTACGCCTACGGCGTCGCCCAGGCCGACGCGCTCGTGCGCAGCGGCATGGCCGAGCACGTGCTCGTGGTCGGGGTCGAGAAGCTCTCGGAGATCGTCGACCCGACCGACCGCTCGATCAGCTTCCTGCTCGGCGACGGCGCCGGCGCCGTGGTCATCGGCCCCGCCGATGAGCCCGGCATCAGCCCCTCGGTGTGGGGATCCGACGGCGGCCAGTGGGACACCATCCGCATGACGAACACGCTCGGCTCGATGCGCGAGGGCGCCGCGTGGCCGACGCTCCGCCAGGACGGCCAGAAGGTCTTCCGCTGGGCGGTGTGGGAGATGGCGAAGAAGGCGCGCGAGGCGCTCGACGCGGCGGGCATCGAGCCCGACGACCTCGCCGCGTTCATCCCCCACCAGGCGAACATGCGCATCATCGACGAGTTCGCGAAGCAGCTGAAGCTGCCCGAGTCGGTCGTGATCGCGCGCGACATCGCGACGACCGGCAACACCTCGGCGGCATCGATCCCGCTCGCGATGCACCGCATCCTCGAGGAGCACCCCGAGCTCTCGGGCGGCCTGGCGCTGCAGATCGGCTTCGGCGCCGGTCTCGTGTACGGCGCCCAGGTCGTGGTCCTCCCTTAGACTTCAACCCGTTCGACCGACAGAAGGAGACATCCCGTGGCCTACACCAAGGACGAGGTCCTCGCAGGGCTCGCCGACCTCGTGAACGACGAGACCGGCATCGCTACCGAGAACGTCCAGCTCGAGAAGTCGTTCACCGACGACCTCGACATCGACTCGATCTCGATGATGACCATCGTCGTGAACGCCGAGGAGAAGTTCGACGTCAAGATCCCGGACGACGAGGTCAAGAACCTCAAGACCGTCCAGGACGCGGTCGACTACATCACGAACGCCCAGGCTGCCTGAGGCCTGTTCGACTGCGCGTGCGGCCGGGTCGACCGGCCGCACGCGCGATCTGTGAGGAGAGGCATGACGAAGAAGATCGTCATCACCGGCATCGGCGCCACGTCGCCCATCGGCGGCACCGCTCGCGAGAGCTGGGAGGCGCTGCTCGCCGGCGAGTCCGGCGCGCGCGCGCTCGAGCACGATTGGGTGCAGGAGCTGCAGCTGCCCGTCACGTTCGCCGCCGAGGCGAAGGTGCGCCCCGACTCGGTGCTCGACCGGCCGGTCGCGAAGCGGCTCGACCCGTCGAGCCAGCTCGCGCTCGTCGCCGCGAAGGAGGCGTTCGCCGACGCGGGCTCTCCCGAGATCGACCCGGAGCGCCTCGGCGTCGACTTCTCGACCGGCATCGGCGGCCTCTGGACGCTGCTCGACGCCTGGGACACGCTGCGAGAGCGCGGCCCCCGCCGTGTGCTGCCCATGACGGTGCCGATGCTCATGCCCAACGCGCCGTCCGCCGCGATCTCGATGCACTTCGAGGCCCGCGCCTACGCCCGCACCGTCGCCGCCGCGTGCGCCTCGAGCACCGAGGCGCTCGTCAACGCGTACGAGCACCTGCAGGCGGGCCTCGCCGACGTCGTGCTCGCGGGCGGCAGCGAGTCCGCCATCCACCCGCTCACCCTCGCCGCGTTCTCGTCCATGCAGGCGCTCTCGCGCCGCAACGACGACCCCGCCACCGCATCCCGCCCCTACGACATCACGCGCGACGGCTTCGTCATGGGCGAGGGCGCTGCCGTGCTCGTCGTCGAGACGGAGGAGCACGCGCTCGCGCGCGGCGCGAAGATCTACGCAGAGCTCGCCGGCGGCGGCGTCACGGCCGACTCGTACCACATCACCGCGCCCGAGCCCGAGGGCCTCGGCGCGAGCCGCGCCGTGCACATGGCGCTCGAGGCGGCCGGCGCGACGCCCGACGAGGTCACGCACATCAACGCGCACGCCACGTCGACGCCCGTCGGCGACGTCGCCGAGGTGCGCGCGCTCGAGCGCGTGTTCGGCGAGCGCATCCGCGAGATCCCCGTCTCGGCGACGAAGGCGGCCCACGGCCACCTGCTCGGCGGCACGGGCGCCCTCGAGGCCATCTTCACCGCGCTCGCGGTGCAGGAGCGCCAGGCGCCGCCGACGATCAACGTCACCGAGCAGGACCCCGACGCGCCGCTGCGCATCTCGAGCGCGCCGATGCCGCTCGGCGACGAGCCGCAGCTCGCGGTGTCGAACTCGTTCGGCTTCGGCGGCCACAACGCCGTCATCGCGATCCGCTCGGTCTGAGCTCGCGAAGCACCGAGGCCCCCGCTGTTCGCAGCGGGGGCCTCGGTCGTCTGGAGTGCGTCAGCCGACGCGATGGAGCCAGGCGACGGGGGATGCCTCGGAGGCGTGGCGGTAGCCCTCGAGCTCGCGATCCCACGGGCCTGCCATGGCCTCGTCGAGCTCGGCGAGCAGGGCGCGGGAGTCGGGACCGGCGGCGTCGATGGCGCTGCGGATGCGGTCCTCCGGCACGAGCAGGGAGCCCGCGGCGTCGATGCGGCGCGCGGCGATGCCGAGCTGCGGCGTGTGCATCCAGCGCATGCCGTCACTGCCGGGCGACGGGTCCTCGGTCACTTCGAAGCGCACATCGCGCCAGCCGGCGAGCGCGCTCGCGATCGCGGCGCCGGTGCCGACGGGCCCCGTCCAGTGCACCTCGGTGCGCTCGGCACCCGGCTCGGCCGGCTGCGGCTGCCACACGAAGCGCAGCGCATCGCCGACGGCCTGGCCGATGGCCCACTCGAGGTGGGTGCGCATGACGCGCGGGGACGCGTGGATCCAGACGACCCCCGCGGTGGTCGCGGGACGTCGCCTGAGCATGTTCGCAGCAGTCATCGTCTCTCCCTCGTTCGATGCGACTTCCCCATCGGTCGAACGAGCCCGAGTCGATGCCTCGAGTCTGTCACACGCCGGCTGCGAACTCCAAGCGTGTCATTCGCTACTCGGTCTGCGCGGCCTCCGCGAAGATCGGCCGCTGCTCCCCGGCCTCGATCGGGAACGCGAGGCGGTTGCCCGCCGGCGGGAGCGGGCAGTTGAACTGGTCGCTCATCGCGCACGGGGGCACGATCGCGCGGTTGAAGTCGAGCTCGACCGTGCCGTCGTGCCGCGGCTTGACGAACAGGAAGCGGCCGACGTCGTACGTGGCCTCCCCCGTCGTCGCGTCGGCGAAGACGATCTGCAGGCTGTCGCCGTCGGGCAGCGCGACGAGCTCGACCGATGCGCCCTCGTGCTCGAAGCGGATCGTGCCGGGCGAGACGCCCTTCCGCATGGAGCCGCCCTGCGACTTGCCGTACTCGAAGGCGACGCCGCCGTCGACGGGCTCGAACGTGCCGTGCTTGACCCACGCGGGGTCGTAGTCGAAGGTCGAGATGCCGTCGAAGCCGCGGTCGTCGCCCGCCTCCGCGTCCCACACGCGCAGCGCGAACCGGCCGTGGAAGTCCGGACCGATCACGAACGCCGTGCGACGGTCGTCGAAGCGCACCGAGCTCGGCGTCATCGAGTCGTGGCTGTAGACCATCGCCGCCCCGTGGACGAGCTGGCCGTCGACGATGATCTCGGCCGACGCATCCGCCGTCACCTGCAGCCCGTCACCCGCGGGCGAGGGCGCCCACGTGCCCGGCACGCCCTCGACCTCGGTCGGCTCCGAGACCCACGCGGTGGTGACGAGCGCGACCGCGCCCTGCGGGCCGCGCACGCTCGCGTCGCGCTTGCGGCGGAAGGCGAGGTGCGACTCGGGCACGGTGGTGTCGGGGCTCGTGACGGCGGCGTCGGTCATGGCCCAAGCCTATCGATCGAGGGGTGCACGGCCGCCTAGCGTGGGGTCATGGACGCGATGCCGCAGCTGAGCCTCATCATCCCTCCCGACGCGGCGCCCGAGCGCTTCGTCCCGATCGCCCGCGCCGCAGAGGGCGCGGGCGTCGACGAGGTGTGGATGTGGGAGGACTGCTTCGCCGAGTCGGGCTCGGCCACCGCGGCAGCGGTGCTCGCCGCGACCGAGCGGCTGCGGGTCGGCATCGGCCTCATGCCCGTGCCGCTCCGCGCCGTCGCGCTCACGGCGATGGAGATCGCGACGCTCGAGCGCATGGCGCCCGGCCGCGTGCTGCCGGGCGCCGGCCACGGGGTCCTCGAGTGGATGGGGCAAGCGGGCGTGCGCGCCCAGTCGCCGCTCACGCTGCTGCGCGAGCACGCGGAGGCGCTGCGACAGCTGCTCGCGGGCGACGAGGTGAGCGTGCGGGGCCGCTACGTGCAGCTCGATCGCGTGCAGCTGCGCTGGCCGCCCGCCGCATCGCCGCCCCTCTACCTGGGCCGAGCGGCCGAAGACGCTCGCGCTCGCGGCCGAGCTCGGCGACGGCGTGATCCTCGCCGGCGACGCGACGCCCGACTCCGCCCGCGCGGCGGTCGCGACGATCCGCGCGGTGCGGGCCGAGCACGGGCTCGACGCGCCGTTCGGGGTCGTGCAGTTCACGAGCGTGCGGGCGGATGCGTCGGCCGCCGAGATCGCGGACCGCGCGGCCGCGCTCGCCGATGCGGGCGCGACGAGCGTGCCGATCTTCGCGCTCGACCGCGACGGGCGCATCAACGCCGGTGACGGCATCCTCCGGCTCGCGGAGACGATCGGCTCGCTCGGCGCCTGAGCAGTCAGTCGTTGCGGCCGCGAGCCGCGACGCGCCAGCGGGTCGCGGGGCGCTCGTCGTCGCCGCGGTCGAAGACGTGCAGCTCGTCGACGAGGTTGACCGCCATGCACACGTGGTTCGGCACGACCCGCACGCGCGAGCCGAGCGGCGGGAGGTCGCCGGGCAGCTCGACGACGGCGTGGTGCTCGCTCAGCTGCACGATGCGCGCATCCGGATCGTCGAGCAGGCGACCGTGACCGCTCGCCCACGCGGCGCGATCCGGGCCGAGCACCTTCGAGCCGGCGTCGAGCACCATCCGGCCGCCCGCGTGCGAGACGACTGTCGCGTGCGCGGTGAGCGCGATCGCCGTCGGGTCGATCGTGCCGAGCTCCCACTGCTGCGCGTCACCGAAGACGCTCACGCCCGGCCGCAGCTCGGTGACGGGCGAATCGATCCCGAGCGCCGCCTCGAAGCTCGGCGTCGAGCCGCCCGACACGACCATCGGCTCGAGGCCCGCCGCGCGCATCGCCTCCGCTGCGACGCGGAGCCCCGCAGCCTCCTGCTGCGCGGCCTCCGCCCGGGCCCCGGGCGCGTACGCGTGCCCCGGGAAGGCGAAGACGCCCTCGACGTGGATGCCCGCCCCCGCCGCGGCGACCGCGACCTCGCCCGCGCGCTCGGGCGCGCACCCGGAGCGGTGATGGCCGACGTCGACCTCGACGCGCACCGCGACGCGACCCGCGAGGCCGGCCCGGGCCATGCGCTCGGCGCCTTCGACGGAGTCGACGCCGATCGAGACCGCGGCGCCGGCCGCGGTGAGGTGGCTCAGCCTGGCCGCGCGGTCGCCGTCGATCCACAGCGGGAAGGCGATGAAGAGGTCGTCGAGCCCGGCTGCGGCGAACGCCTCCGCCTCCCCGACCGTCGCGACGGTGAGCCCGTGCGCCCCGGCCGCCAGCTGCATCCGCCCGATCTCGATCGTCTTGTGGGTCTTCGCGTGCGGCCGCAGGGCGATGCCGCGCGCGGTGGCGGCCTCGGCCGCGCGCGCGATGTTCGCCTGCATCCGCTCGAGGTCGATCGCGAGGAAGGGCGTCGAGGGTGCCATGCCTGGAGGCTATCGGGCGCCGCGCTCGGCGGTCCCGCAGGGGCGCCGACCTAGGCTTCGGCTATGAGCTTGGACGAGCAGACAGCGGCGAAGAACGGCGAGATCAGCACGAAGCTGAAGCGAGGCATCACGGGACCGCTGCTGTTCCTGTTCATCCTCGGGGACGTGCTCGGCGCCGGTGTCTACGCCCTCACCGGCACGATGGCCGCCGAGGTCGGCGGTGCGCTGTGGGTGCCGCTCATCGTCGCGCTGCTCCTCGCGCTGCTGACGGCCGGCTCCTACGCCGAGCTCGTGACGAAGTACCCGCAAGCGGGCGGCGCGGCCGTCTTCGCGCAGCGCGCCTTCAAGAGCCCCATCGTCTCGTTCCTCGTCGGCTTCAGCATGATGGCCGCGGGCGTCGTGAGCGCCGCGGGGCTCGCGCTCGCGTTCGCCGGCGACTACCTCGCCGAGTTCGTGCCGGTGCCCGCCGTCGTGGCCGCGCCGATCTTCCTGCTGCTCGTCGCCGCGCTCAATGCGCGCGGCATCCGCGAGTCGATGGCGGGCAACGTCGTCATGACCGTCATCGAGCTCTCGGGCCTGCTGATCATCATCATCGCCGTCGGGCTCATGATGGGCGGCGGAGGCGGCGACGTCTCGCGCGTCGGCGAGTTCCCCGCGGGCGTCAACCCGGCGATCGCGACGCTCTCGGCCGCGATCATCGCCTACTACTCCTTCGTCGGCTTCGAGACGTCCGCGAACGTCATCGAAGAGGTGCGGAACCCGCGCAGGGTCTACCCCCGCGCGCTCTTCGGCTCGCTCATCGTCGCGGGCGTCGTCTACGTGCTCGTCGGGCTCGCGAGCTCGATCGCGATGCCGGCTGACGAGCTCGCCGACTCGAGCGCGCCCCTGCTCGAGGTCTTCGAGGCGACGGGGCTCGCCGTGCCCGGCTGGGTCTTCAGCGCCATCGCGCTCATCGCGGTCGCGAACGGCGCGCTGCTGACGATGATCATGGCGAGCCGGCTCGCGTACGGCATGGCCGAGCAGGGGCTGCTGCCCTCGGTGCTCGGGCGTGTGCTGCCGAAGCGCCGCACGCCGTGGGTCGCGATCCTCGTGACGACCGCGATCGCGATCGGCCTCACGTTCATCGGCGACCTCGGCACCCTCGCCGAGACCGTCGTGCTGCTGCTGCTGTTCATCTTCCTCAGCACGAACGTCGCGGTGCTCGTGCTGCGCCGCGAGAAGGTCGACCGCGACCACTTCCGGGTCTGGACCTTCGTGCCCGTGCTCGGGATCGCCTCGTGCATCCTGCTGCTCACGCAGCAGGACGCGCACGTGTGGCTGCTCGGCGCGATCGCGATCGCGGTCGGCCTCGTCGCCTACGCGGCGACGCGGTTCGGCATCACGAAGCCGCAGCCGGCGCCCGCTGCTGATCGTGCCGGAGACGAGTGAGCAGGTAGAGCCGGTGGGCGGTGATGACGATCGCGAGCCACGCGGCGCCGAGCAGCCAGCCCGCCACGACGTCGGTCACCCAGTGGTGCCCGAGGTAGACGCGGCTCGCCGCGACGAGCAGTGAGGCGACCACCGCGATGGCGATGATCCCCGCCCGGGCCCACACCGAGCGGCGTCGGAGCACGAGCAGGTAAGCGATGATGCCGAGGATCGCGACCGCGTTGAGCGTGTGCCCGCTCGGGAACGAGGCGGAGACCTCGTAGGGCGGCACGGCGTCGGTGAGCGGCGGGCGGTCGCGGCCGATGAGCACCTTGCCCGCGACCGTCATGAGCAGCGAGCCCGCGCCCGCTGCGACGACGAGCACGAGGGGCGTCCACGAGCGGCGGCGAAGGATCAGGATGAGGAGCGACACGATCGCGATGAGGGGCATGCCGATCGTGCCCGCGAGATCCGTGAACCCCGTGATGAACGCATCCGCCCGTGGATCCCGGATGGTGAGGATGGCGTCGAGCAGCGGGCGGTCGATGCCCGCGACGCCGTCCTCGTCGGTGACCGCGTCGTAGACGCCGACGGCGCCGAGGGCGAGCGCGAACGCGACCACCGCGCCGATCGCGAGGGTGAGGATGAGCGTGCCGTAGGGGCCGACGAGCTCGCCGAGCTTCGCGGCGAGCTCCGAGATCCAGCGCGCGAGCGGTGAGCTCGAGCGCGCGAGCTCGACCTCCGGCTCGCCCGCGTCGTGGACCCGCTCGCCCGTGGTGCCGTGCTCGTCCGGCGTGCCCTGCACCCGCATGTCGATCTCCTCGCCGTCGCCCGCTCGTGTGCGCCGACGCTAGCGCGCGCGTCCTGCCGGGGCGCTGTGCACGTGAGGCGATTGCGCCGACCGCCATGCTCTGCAAGCGTTGCGGCTGACCGAGGGAGGTCGCATGGACATGCTGTCTGGCGAGGAGATCGCCGCCGCTGACCTGGCCGACTGGCGCAAGCTCGCGCAAGGGCTGCACGCTCGCTACCGCATCGACGACTTCGGCGCCGGGGCGCGCTTCCTCGTCGAGGTGGGAGGCGCGGGGGATGCGCTCGGTCACCATCCGAGCGTCGCCCTCGGCGACGGGCACGTCGACCTCAAGCTCCTCAGCGACGACGCGATCTACCGCGACGACGCCGGCAGCGAGCACGTCGTGCAATGGGTGACCCAGAAGGATCTCGACCTCGCCCGGCGGATCTCCGAGATCGCGGCCGAGCAGGGACTCACGGCCGACCCGGCTGCGGTCACGGCTATCGAGCTCGGACTCGACACGGCAGACTCCGCCGCTATCGCACCGGTGTGGGCGGCGCTCCTGACGGGCGACCCGGCGGCGCAGGGCCTCGGCTCCCCCAGCGACGAGATCCGCGACCCCACGGGACGGGTGCCGAACCTGTGGTTCGGGGACGCTGCGGAGGGGAACCAGGAGCGCTGCCACATCGAGGTCTACGTACCGCCGGAGGTCGGTCCGCAGCGGATCGCCGCCGCGCTCTCCGCCGGCGGGACGGTCGTCGACGACAGCAAGGCTCCGTGGCTCACCGTGATCGCCGACCGAGAGGGCAACCGGGGCGTCGTCTGCGTCGATCCCTCAGCCGTCAAGCAGGGATAGCGAGGATGAGTGACGCGCCCGAAGAGCGACCACGTCAAGGCTCGGCGAGCTGCTGCACCGCTTGCTCGAGTCATCCCACCAGAAGCAGCTGCCCGTGTCCCGTGGGGCCTCGCCGGCGCCCGAGCACTCGTCGCCCTCGAGGTCCCGATCGCGCTGAACCGCCGACGCGCACGGCGCGGCCGGACCCGCGACGGCTCGCTCAGCGGAGGTCGTCGGCCACGGAGATGAGCACCTTCCCGGTGACGCCGCCCTCGACGGCATCGTGGGCGGCCGCGGCCTCCTCGAGCGGGAACCACGTGAGGGGCAGGCCAGCGGCCTCCCCCACCGGAAGGGCGCCGGCTTCGAGCGCGGCCGTGATGTCCTCCGCGGCGGCGGCGAGCGCGTCCCGTCCGACGGTGTAGAGCAGCAGCCCCTGCCAGCGGGCGTTCTTCGCGAAGCTCGCCGCGATCGGGACGGTGAAGTCATCGCCGTTGTTGTTCGCGTAGTAGGCGATGCTGCCGTGGTTGGCGAGCACCTCGACGTCGAGCGCGGCGTTCTGCGCCGGTGCGACCTCGACGATGTGGTCGACCCCCTCGGGAGCCGCAGCGCGCACCTCGTCGGCGAGCTGCGCATCCGGGTACCGCAGCACGTGGTGCGCGCCCGCCGCGCGAGCGAGCGCTGCCTTGCCGTCGCTGCTCACCGTCGCGATGACGGTCGCCCCTGCCCAGACCGCGAGCTGGATCGCCGCGTGTCCGACGGCTCCTGCCCCTCCCTGCACGAGCACGAAGCGCCCGTCGAGCGCCCCGGGCGCGAGCCGCGCCGGCCCGAGCTCGTGCACGGTGAGCGCGCGGTGGGCGGTCATCGCCGGCACGCCGAGGCTCGCCGCGACGTCGAATCCGATGCCGTCGGGCAGGCGGACGACGCGGTCTGCAGGCACGACCGTGAGCTCCTGCGCGGTCCCCGTCGGTCGTTGGTGGGCGGCGAGGTGGATCCACACGCGATCGCCGACCTGCAGATCCTCGACGTCCGAGCCGACGGCATCGACGACGCCGGCGCCGTCCTGGTTCGGGACGACCTCTGCGAACTCGAGCGGCCGGTTGCCCGCACGGGCCTTCCAGTCCGTGGGATTGACGCCCGACACCGCGACGCGGACCCGCACGTCATCCGGGCCCGGCACACCGGGCTCGCGGTCGTTGAGCTCGAGGACCGACGAAGGGCCGGGCTGGGAGTAGACGATGGCTCGCATGAGGGGTGCAAGGTGCGAGCGGCCGCGAGCATTCCCCTGGCCAGTGCCAGGTCGCCGTGGGAGAGGTCCGCCGCTCAGTGCCCGTGCTTCGGGCAGAGGTACGCGGATGAGGCGCGGCGACAGCGATCGCAGTGCCGACCCAGGATCACATGCCGCACAGCTCTGTCTCCGCGGCCTCGGCGATGACGCGGTACTCGTCCGCGCTCCAGCCGTAGAGCGCAGCCTGCTCGGCGTGCTCGCCGGCGTCGCCCCTTCGTTCCTCGTCGATGTAGAGGCGGTCGCACCACTGGTAGCCGGCGCCGATGACGACGTGGCGGAACGCCTCGATCGGCTCACCCTCGGCGGGCGGCAGCTCCGAGCCGCGCACGCGGAGCTCTTCGGCGACGGAGGCGGCGAAGTCCCGCTCCCACGTGCGGTGCTCCTCCTGGTACATCTCCTCCTCGGCCGGGTCGGACCCGTCGTCGCTCGACGGGTCGTAGGGGCCGTAGCCGCCGACGAAGCCGTAGCTGAACGGGTCGGCGAACGGCGGGATGATGACGCAGCCGGTGAGTCCGACCGCTGTGGCGGCGCTGATGGTGAGCGCGGCGAGCGTGCGTCGCATAGACGAGCCTCTCGAGGGACGATCGGGCGGCCGCGCTGGGGTGCTCGTCGCTCCGAGGCGAGTGTTGCACGAGGAGCCGCCCATCGCGGGCTCTGCCCGAATGCTCCTCGTAGGGCGGACGGGACTTGAACCCGTGACCGAGGGATTATGAGTCCCCTGCTCTGACCAGCTGAGCTACCGCCCCGCGGGCGCGAGGCCCGACCGGTCGAGCCTAGTCGCTGAGGTCGACCCGGGTGTCAGGGTCGCGGATGTCCTCACCCCGGTAGAGGCGCTCGAACGCGGTGATCGTCCGCTCGATGTCGTGCGGCGCGACCATCTCGAGGCTGTGCTGGCGGTACTTGCCGTACTCCTCGTCGCTCAGCCGCATGATGCGCTCGAGCTTCTCGGCGAGGTCGACCGCGTCATCGGGCCGGAACAGCCAGCCGTTCGCGCCGTCGCGCACGAGGTGCGGGAGCGCCATGGCGTCGGCCGCGACGACCGGCAGCCCCGTCGCCATGGCCTCCATCGTGGCGATCGACTGCAGCTCGGCGGTCGACGGCATCGCGAAGACCTCGGCGCTGCGCAAGCGCTCGCGCAGCTCCTCGTCGCTCACGAAGCCGGTGAGGGTCACGCGGTCGACGACGTGCAGGTCGCGCGCGAGCGCCGCGAGCTCGTCGATCTGGTCGCCGCCGCCGACGATGTCGAGGTGCCAGTCGAGATCAGCGGGCAGCTGCGCGACGGCGCGCACGAGGGTCTCGAGCCGCTTCTCGCTCGTCACGCGGCCGACGAACACGATGCGGCCGTGCTGCCGCTCGGGGTTCGGACGGTACTCATCGCCCGGCAGTCCGCACGAGATGGCGTGCACGCCCGTGAGGCCCGTCATCTTCTCGAGGTAGTCGGCGCTGCGGCGCGTCGGCGTCGTGACGACGTCGCAGCGGCCGAGCACCTTCGCCGCGTCGCGCCAGGCGAAGTCGACGGTCTTGCCCTGCAGCGCCTGCGGGATGTTCGAGTGATCCATGAGGTTCTCGAACATGAGATGGTTCGTGCCGATGACCCGGATGCCGCGCTTCTTGGCCTCGATCGAGAACGCCCGGCCGAGCACGATGTGCGACTGGAAGTGCACGACGTCGGGGCGCAGCGCATCCAGCAGCGATGCCGCGTTCGAGAACATGCGCCACGGCTCGGCGAACCGCAGCCACTCGTGCCCCGGGTAGAGCAGCGAGCGCAACCGGTGCACCGTGAACCGCTCGCCCTCGTGCTCCTCGACGTGCGTGCCGTGCCGGCCGCGACCGAGCGAGGAGGCGACCACGTGCACCTCGTGCCCGCGCTTCGTGAGCCGGGCGGCGAGCCGCGTGGTGAACTTGGCGGCGCCGTTCACGTCGGGCGCGAAGGTGTCCGTCGCGATCAGGACGCGAAGCGGTCGGTCGGTCATGGAGTCTCCTCGGGCGCCTCGGCGAGCGGGCGGATCTGGGGATGGTGCCGCGCGAGCTGCAGCACGCCGGTGACGGCGATCGCTCCCGCGGCGGCGAAGACGATGATGGCCCACGGCGGCGTCGCGGCGGCCTCGCCGAGCACCGTCACGCCGATGAGCACGGCCACGAGCGGGTCGACGACCGTGAGCCCGGCGATCACGAGATCGGGCGGGCCGGATGCGTGGGCGAGCTGGACTGCGTAGCTCCCGGCCGCGAGCGCGATCACGACACCGATGCCGCAGACGATCGTGAGCCACTCGAACTGGCCGGAGATGATGCGGTTGATGACGATCTTCGAGAGGGTGACGACGAATCCGTAGAGCACGCCGGCGGTGACGATGTAGAAGATCGCGTTCGCGCGCTTGCGGTAGAACCACCACGCGATGCCGACGCCCGCGAGGCCCACCACGAGCAGGGCGAGCACCGTGAGCAGCTGCCGGTCGCTGATGGGACGCTCGACGGCGAAGATCGCGGCGACGCCGACGAAGATGCCGATGCCGACGAGGCACAGCGCGATCGCGCGCATCGTGCGGTGATCGAGCTTGATCTTCGCGAGTCGCGCATTCAGGATCGCCGTGACGACGAGCGCGACCGCGCCGAGCGGCTGCACGACGATGAGCGGTGCGAGCGCGAGCGCACCGAGCTGCATGACGACCGCGAGGCCGAGCAGCAGCGTGCCGACGACCCACGCGGGGTTCCGCAGCAGCCGCAGCACCGCCGAGCCGCCGAGGTGCGCGCCGCGCTGGTCGCCACCCTCGAACTGGTCGACGCCGCGGTGCTGGAATTGCGTGCCGACCGAGAGGAAGACGGCGCCGACGATCGCCACCGGGATCCCGAGGGCCTGCATCGGCGTGAGCGAGATCTCAGCCGCCAGGTCGTCGAGAGAGGTGAACAGCACCAAGAAAACCTACCGTTCGGCTCGCCGATACCCTGGAGGACATGACCGTACTGCCCATCCGCATCACGGGCGATCCCGTGCTGCACACCGTCGCCGAGCCCGTCACCGACTTCGACGAGGAGCTGCGGACGCTCGTCGCCGACATGTTCGCCACGATGGAGGCCGCGCCCGGCGTCGGCCTCGCGGCTCCGCAGATCGGCATCGGCACGCGGCTGTTCGTCTACGACTGGACCGACTCCGAGGGCGTGCGCACGCGCGGCGTCGCGGCGAACCCCGAGCTGTGGATCTCGCCGCTCCCCATCGGCGTGCCCGAGGAGGACGAGGAGGAGGGCTGCCTCTCCATCCCCGGCGAGCGCTTCGCGCTCAAGCGCGCCGAGCGTGCGATCCTGCGCGCGCAGGACGAGCACGGCGAGCACTACGAGCTCGAGACCTCCGGATGGCTCGCGCGCATCCTGCAGCACGAGTTCGACCACCTCGACGGCATCCTCTACGCCGACCGATTGGATGCGTTCGGCACGAAGGGCGTGCAGAAGGCGATCAAGCGCAACAAGTGGGGCGTCGACGGCCTCAGCTGGATGCCGGGCGAGGACGACCTCGACGCGTGACCGGCGAGCCGTCGGCCCGGCGATCCTCCAGCCGGAGGCGCTACGTTCCGTGCACCAACACGAAGGAGCGTGCACGATGAACTTCCTCTCTCAACTGCGGAACGCGGTCTCGCGTCGCCGCTCGGGCGGCGCTGCGCGCGGCAGGCGCTCGACCGGCATGGGCGGCGCGGCCGGCGCTCGCGGACGCGGCTCACTGCTGAGCTCCGCGCTCGGCTGGATCAGCGGTCGGAACCGGCGCCGCTGAGGGCCGCTGAACGCGCACGAAGAAGGCCCCCACCCCGAAGGGTGAGGGCCTGTCGCTCCCCGAGATGGACTCGAACCATCAACCTGCCGGTTAACAGCCGGCTGCTCTGCCAATTGAGCTATCGAGGATCGCTGCGGGAGCGACGACCATCGTAGCATCCCGCGCGAGCCCGGGTCACATCGGCCGACCCCCGACCGGAAGTGGCCGCACGAAGGAGGGCACCATGACCGCCGAGCGGGTATCACCCAAGCTCTACAGCTGGGCCTCGATCATCGATGACCAGACGCTCGAGCAGGCGAAGCGCACCTCGGAGATGCCGTTCGTCCAGCCGCACCTCGCGCTCATGCCCGACGCGCACCTGGGGAAGGGCGCGACGGTCGGCTCCGTCATCCCCACCCGCGGCGCGATCATGCCCGCCGCCGTCGGCGTCGACATCGGGTGCGGCATGATCGCCGTGCTGACGTCGCACACCGCCGACTCGCTGCCGAGGGACCGGTCGAAGGTGCGGCTGGCGATCGAGCGCGCCGTGCCCCTCTCGGCCGGCCACTACAACAAGCGGCTCACACCGAGCGCCGCGACGCGCGTCGCCGAGCTCGAGGCGATGGCGGAGGATGCAGGTTTCGATCCCGCCGACGACGCCAAGAACTGGCGGATGCAGCTCGGCTCCCTCGGCTCGGGCAACCACTTCATCGAGATCAGCCTCGACGAGCAGGACCGCGTCTGGCTGTTCCTGCACTCCGGCTCCCGCGGGGTCGGCAACAAGATCGCGCAGCGGCACATCGCCGCGGCGCACGCATACGCCAAGGCGCACCGGATCGAGCTGCCCGACCGCGACCTCGCCTACCTCGTCGAGGGCACGAAGGAGTTCGACCGCTACATCGCCGAGCTCGACTGGGCGCAGCACTTCGCGCTCCTCAACCGCGAGGAGATGATGGATCGCGTCGTCGCCGCCTTCGAGTCGTGGACGGGCACCGGAGCGGGCGAGCTCGAGCGCATCAACTGCCACCACAACTACACCGCGCGCGAACAGCACTTCGGCGAGGACGTCTGGCTCTCGCGGAAGGGCGCGATCGACGCCGCCGAAGGGGTCCTCGGGCTCATCCCCGGATCGATGGGGACACGCTCCTACGTCGTCGAGGGGCTCGGCGACCGCACGGCGCTCAACTCGTCGCCGCACGGCGCGGGGCGCGAGTACTCGCGGTCGAGGGCGCGGCGCACCTTCACGCGCGCGCAGCTCGAGGAGGCGATGCGGGGCATCGAGTGGCGGCGCACGGATGCGTTCCTCGACGAGATCCCGCAGGCCTACAAGGACATCGACACCGTCATGGCCGACGCCGCCGATCTCGTGCGCATCCGTCACACCCTCCGGCAGATCGTCAACGTGAAGGGCGACTGACCGACCTCAGGATTCGATGCGGATTGCGGCAATCGCCGCTCCGCTCCGGGCCGCTCGCGAGAGCATGGCAACCCTGAGGACGGGGGCAGGCCGATGAGCGAGCAAGACGCCGGTTGTCCGGACCTCGAGCCCGGCGAGCTCGAGGCGATCCAGGCCGAGGATCGTCGCAAGGAGCGCGCGGTCGCCGCTCCCGACCACGGGCGCTGACGCCCGCCGCTACACCTCCTCGCGCAGCGAGCGCCGCTCGCGCTCGAGCTCGAGCAGCTGCTCCTGCAGCCGCTTCGAGCCTTCCGGGTCGCTCGCCCCGAGCCGCTGCAGGCTGCCGAGCATCTCGGCCTTCCGCCGCAGGATGTCGCGGTCGACGAGCGATGAGACGATGCCCTGCACGTAGGCGCGCACCCCCTCCTTCGACGACTGCGGGATGGGCGCCATCGCGAGCGTGCGCACGAGCGGCACGAGCTCGGCCGGCACCGCCTGCGCGACGTGCTCCGAGAAGTCGGGCGCCTCGATGCGATCGAGCGACGCGAGGATGCCGTCGCGCACCACCGCGAGCGACGGGTTCGCGATGTACGCCGATGCGCCGCGCGCCGCGAGGTCGCGCCCGACGACCGCCGGCTGCTGCAGGAGCGCCGCGATCGCATCGCGCTCGAGCCGCGACGCCGGGTCGCGCTCGAGCTGCTGCAGGGCGACGTCGGGGGGCGGATGCGCGGGGCCGGCCTCGGCGGGCCGGTCGCCCGGCGTCGGCGTCGGCCGGGGCGCCGCTTGCCGCACCGCTCGCCGCACCTCGTCGGGGTTCACGCCGAGCCAGCCCGCGACCGTGCGCACGTAGCCGTCGGCGAGCGCGCGGTCGCGGATCGACAGCAGCACGGGCGCCGCGCGGCGCATCGCCGCGACCCTGCCCTCGACCGTCTCGAGGTCGTGCTCGGCGACGATGCGCCGCAGCATGAACTCGAACAGCGGCCGGCGCTGCTGCACGAGCTTGCGCACCGCGTCGTCGCCGCGCTCGAGCCGCAGATCGCACGGGTCGAGCCCTTGCGGCGGCACCGCGACGAACGTCTGGGCGGCGAAGCGCTGCTCCTCGGCGAACGTGCGCGCCGCGGCCTGCTGGCCAGCCTCGTCGGGGTCGAACGTGAAGATGACCCGGCCGAGCGAGCGGGTGTCGGTCGTCGAGACGTCGCCGAGCACGCGCCGCAGCACCTTGATGTGGTCGACGCCGAAGGCGGTGCCGCACGTCGCGACCGCGGTCGTGACCCCCGCGAGGTGGCACGCCATGACATCCGTGTAGCCCTCGACGACGACCGCCTCGTGGCCGCGGGCGATGTCGCGCTTGGCGAGGTCGAGGCCGTAGAGCACCTGGCTCTTGCGGAAGATCGGCGTCTCGGGCGAGTTGAGGTACTTCGGGCCCTTGTCGTCGTCGGAGAGCCGACGGGCGCCGAAGCCGACCGTCGCGCCCGTGACGTCGCGGATGGGCCACACGAGCCGGCCGCGGAAGCGGTCGTAGCTGCCGCGCTGGCCCTCGCTCAGCAGACCCGCGCCGAGCAGCTCGGCCTCGGTGTAGCCCTTGCCGCGCAAGTGGTGCTTGAGCGCGTCGAACGACTGCGGCGCGAAGCCGACCCCGAAGCGCTCGGCGGCGGCGAGGTCGAAGCCGCGCTCGCCGAGGAAGCGCTGCCCGAGCGCCGCGGCGGGCGTGAGCAGCTGCTCGCGGAAGAACGCCTCAGCGTCGCGGCTCGCGGCGAGCAGCCGCACGCGGCCGCTCGTCTCCTCCTGCGGCTTGCCGTCCTCGTAGTGGAGCGTGTAGCCGAGCTGCGCCGCGAAGCGCTCGACCGTCTCCTGGAACGACGTGTGGTCCATCGCCATGACGAACTGGAAGGCGTCGCCGTCCTCCCCGCAGCCGAAGCAGTGGTAGCGGCCGACGGCCGGCCGCACGTGGAACGACGGCGTGCGCTCGTCGTGGAAGGGGCAGAGCCCCTTCATGCTGCCGACGCCCGCCGACTTCAGCGTGACGTGCTCGCCGACGACGTCGACGATCGAGATGCGCGATCGCAGCTCGTCGATGTCGCTGCGCCGGATCCTGCCCGCCATGGCCGCTTCAATCCCCCACGTAGCGCTCGTGCCACGCGAACGCGCCGCGATCGGTGAGGCTCGCGACCTGGTCGACGACCACGCGGGCGCGCGCGGCGTCGTCGGGCGCGGCCGCCCAGTCGTCGGCGTAGGCGCGATCGAGCGCCGACGGCCCGAGCCGCACGAGCGCATCGCACAGCTCCTTCAGGATGCGCCGCTGGCTCGCGTAGATCGGCTGGCGCCGCTCGGCGAGGATGAAGCTCGCCGCCGTGCCCTTGAGCACCGCGATCTCGGCGCGCACCTCGCGCGGCACCTCGATCGTGCCGCCGAAGCGGGCGAGCGGCCCCTCGTGCGCCTCGCGCGTGAGCCGGATCGCCGCGTTCGCGAACCGCCCGATGAGCTTCGACGTGAGGTTCTTCAGCCGCGCGTGGTCGGCGCGCGAGCCGTCGAACGAGCGCAGCCACGTCTCGAGGTCGTCGAGCCGGTCGAAGGCGTCGAGCAGCTCGTCGCGCGTGTACTCCGGCCCGACCCACGTGAGCATCATCGAGACGAGCTCGTCGTGCCCGACCCGGCTCTGCAGCTTCGCGACGTCGACGTAGCCGCCGACCACCGCATCCTCGAAGTCGTGCACGGAGTAGGCGATGTCGTCGGCGAGGTCCATCGCTTGCGCCTCGATGCTCGGGCGTCCCTCGGGGGCGCCCTCGCGCATCCACTCGAACGCCTCGCGGTCGTCGTCGTAGTAGCCGAACTTGATGCGGCCGGATGCGTCGTGGACGTCGGATGCGGCGGGCCACGGATACTTGCAGGCCGCGTCGACGCTCGCGCGCGTGAGGTTGAGCCCGTACGGCTGCTCGCGGATCACCTTGGGCTCGAGGCGCGTGATGACGCGGAGCGTCTGCGCGTTGCCCTCGAAGCCGCCGATGCCGAGCGCCCACTCGTTGAGGCCCTTCTCGCCGTTGTGGCCGAAGGGCGGGTGACCGATGTCGTGCGCGAGGCACGCGGTGTCGACGACGTCGGGGTCGAGGCCGAGCTCGCCCGCGATCTCGCGCCCGATCTGCGCGACCTCGAGCGAGTGGGTCAAGCGCGTGCGCGAGTCGTCGAAGCCCATCGTGGGCGAGAGCACCTGCGTCTTCTGACCCAGGCGGCGGAACGCGCTCGAGTGCGTGAGGCGCGCGCGGTCGCGCGAGAAGTCGGTGCGCGACGAGGAGTGCGTCTCGGGCAGCCGGCGCTCGACGTCGTGGTCGCCGTAGCCGGACGACGCCGTGCCCGACGACACCGTGCCGCGCGCGTCAGCCGCCACGGGTATCGCTCTCGTCCTCGATGAGCGCCTCGCGCTGGGCGGGCGTGAGCTCGGGGCTGTCGAGCCAGCCGTCGGGCAGCGCGGGCGTGCGGGGGCTGCCGGCTCGGCCGCGCTGGCCCTCGATGCCCTCGGCGACGTAGGGGATGTCGCGGTCGAGCCGGCCGAGCAGCTCGTCCATGTGCGCGAGCGACTCGACCGCCGCGAGCTCGCGGCGCGCGTCGCCGCCCACCGGGTAGCCCTTGAAGTACCACGCGACGTGCTTCCGGATGTCGCGGCACGCGCGGTCCTCCTCGCCGAAGAACTCGACGAGCAGCTCCGCGTGGCGGCGGAACGCGTCCGCGACCTGGCCGAGGCCCGGGCGGTAGCGGGTGTCGGAGCCCGCGAACGCCGCGGCGAGGTCGCCGAAGAGCCACGGGCGGCCGAGGCAGCCGCGGCCGACCACGACGCCGTCGACGCCGGTCTCGTCGACCATGCGCAGCGCATCCTCTGCCTGCCAGATGTCGCCGTTGCCGAGCACGGGGATCGACGTGACGGCCTGCTTGAGCTTCGCGATCGCCGTCCAGTCGGCGTTCCCCGAGTAGTGCTGCGCGGCCGTGCGGCCGTGGAGCGCGACCGCGGCGACGCCCGCGTCCTCGGCGATGCGGCCGGCGTCGAGGTAGGTGATGTGCTCGTCGTCGATGCCGATGCGCATCTTGACGGTCACCGGGATGTCGCCCGCTCGCTCGACCGCGCGGCGCACGATCGCGCCGAACAGGTCGCGCTTCCACGGCAGCGCGCTGCCGCCGCCGCGGCGCGTCACCTTCGGCACGGGGCAGCCGAAGTTGAGGTCGATGTGGTCGGCGCGGTCCTCGTCGACGAGGATGCCGACGGCCGTCTCGACCGTCTTCGGGTCGACGCCGTAGAGCTGCACCGAGCGCAGCGACTCGGAGGGGTGGTGGCTGATGAGCCGCATCGTCTCGGGGGTGCGCTCGACGAGCGCGCGCGACGTGATCATCTCGCTCACGTAGAGCCCCGCCCCGTACTCGCGGCACAGCCGCCGGAACGCGGTGTTCGTGATGCCGGCCATGGGCGCGAGCACGACCGGCGAGTCGAGGCCGATCGGCCCGATCGACAGCGCCGGCGTGCTCACGGTTGCCGTCACGCTCCGACGAGCCCCTGCGCGAGGTGCGCCTCGAGGTCGTCGATCGCGACGCGCTGCTGCTGCATCGAGTCGCGCTCGCGCACCGTGACGGCGCCGTCCTCGAGCGAGTCGAAGTCGACGGTGACGCAGAAGGGCGTGCCCACCTCGTCCTGGCGGCGGTAGCGGCGGCCGATCGCGCCGGCGTCGTCGAAGTCGATCGCCCAGTGCTTGCGGAGGCCCGCGGCGATGTCGCGCGCGAGCGGCGAGAGCTTCTCGCCCCGCGACAGCGGCAGCACGGCGACCTTCACGGGCGCGAGGCGTGGGTCGAGGCGCAGCACCGTGCGGGTGTCGGTGCCGCCCTTCGCGTTCGGCACCTCCTCCTCGACGTAGGCGTCGACGAGGAACGCCATGAGGCTGCGGGTCAGGCCGAACGACGGCTCGATGACGTACGGCGTGTAGCGCTCCCCCGACGCCTGGTCGAAGTAGACGAGGTCCTTGCCCGAGGCCTCCGAGTGCGAGGAGAGGTCGAAGTCGGTGCGGTTCGCGATGCCCATGAGCTCGCCCCACTCCGAGCCCTGGAAGCCGAAGCGGTACTCGACGTCGATCGTGCCGGCCGAGTAGTGCGCGCGCTCCTCCTCGGGCACGTCGAAGCGGCGCATGTTCGCCGGGTCGACGCCGAGGTCGACGAACCAGTCCCAGCACGCCTCGACCCAGCGGTCGAACCATGCGGCCGCCTCGTCGGGGTGCGTGAAGAACTCGATCTCCATCTGCTCGAACTCGCGCGTGCGGAAGATGAAGTTGCCGGGCGTGATCTCGTTGCGGAACGCCTTGCCGACCTGGCCGATGCCGAACGGCGGCTTCTTGCGCGAGACCGTGAGCACGTTCGAGAAGTTCACGAAGATGCCCTGCGCCGTCTCGGGGCGCAGGTAGTGCTGGCCGGCCTCGTTGTCGACGGGGCCGAGGAACGTCTTCATGAGACCCGAGAACAGCTGCGGCTCGGTCCACTTGCCGGTCGTGCCGCAATCGGGGCACGTGATGTCGGCCATCGACTCGGGCTTGCGCCCCTTCTTCGCCTCGAACGCCTCCTCGAGGTGGTCCTGCCGGTGCCGCTTGTGGCACTGCAGGCACTCGACGAGCGGGTCGGTGAACGTGGCGACGTGACCGGATGCGTTCCAGACGGCCGAGGGCAGGATGATGGACGAGTCGAGGCCGACCATGTCGTCGCGGCCCTGCACGAAGGTCTTCCACCACTGGCGCTTGATGTTCTCCTTGAGCGCGACGCCGAGGGGCCCGTAGTCCCACGCCGAGCGGGAGCCTCCGTAGATCTCGCCCGCCTGGAACACGAAGCCACGGCGCTTCGCGAGGCTGATGACGGCGTCGAGACGGTTCTGGACCACGGATGCTCCTCGAGGATGCGGCTGCGCGCGCCAGCTGGATCGCGGCGCGACACGTGAAGCTCGATTCTACCGAGCGCGGCGGGCACCGCCGCCCGCGCTCGAAGTGTGCTGTGCAGGGTGTCGCCAAGCGTCGCTGAGATAGGGTCTTCTCTCGGGGCGCGGGCGCCCCGTCGTGTGCGAGGAGGTCGGATGCAGAGCGAGGAAGGTCGCGAGCTCTACGGCGCCTGGGCGGAGCGCTGGCCGTCCGACGCCGCAGAGCTGCTCGACGGCTACTCCGGCTCCTGGTGGATCGGCGGCAGCTGGGCGATCGGCGCCGCGACCGGCATCGAGCGACCGCGCACCGACATCGACATCGTCATCCCGCGCAGCGAGCTGAGCCTGCTGCGCGGCTGGCTCGGCGGCCGCTGGCAGCTGTGGTCGGCCTTCCAGGGCGCGCTCAAGCCGCTGCGGCCCCACGACTCCGACGTGCTGCCGATCGGCACCACGAGCATCTGGCTGCGCCGCAGCGCCTACGGCCAGTGGGAGTACGAGATCCTGCTCGACCCGAGCGACACGGAGTCGTGGCGCTTCCGGCGCGACACCGCCGTCACGATGCCGCTCGACGACGCGCTCTTCGAGAAGGACGGCATCCGCTACGCGAAGCCGCAGATCGTGCTCGCCTACGCCGCTGCGGAGCGAGCCGACGTCTCGTGGCTCGAGGACGCGCTGCCCGCGCTCGACGACGAGGCGCGCGCGTGGGTCATCGAGCGCCTCGCCGACGACCACCCATGGCGGCAGCGGCTCAGCGCATCGCCGGACGCCGTGCCGTCGCCTATCCCCTGACCGCCTCGAGCGACCCTTCCCCGCTCGTCGAGTAGGCCCGCAGGGCCGTATCGAGACGATCTCGATACGCGACCTCCGGTCGCTACTCGATCAACGGGAGAAGGCCTCGGCTGCTACTCGATCAACGGGAGAAGGCCTCGGCCGCTACTGGATCAACGGGAGGTCTCAGCGGGTCGGGGCGTCGACCGCCGCGCCGAAGCGCCGGTCGCGGCCCGTGTACTGGTCGAGCGCCTCCCAGAGGTCCTCGCGCGTGAAGTCGGGCCACAGCCGGTCGAGGAAGACCATCTCGGCATAGGCGCCCTGCAGCGTCAGGAAGTTCGAGATGCGCTGCTCGCCCGACGAGCGGATGTAGAGGTCGACGTCGGGGATGTCGGGGTTGTACATGCGCCGGCGCACGAGCTTGTCGTCGATGCCCGACGGCTTGAGGCGCCCGGCCGCGACGTCCTCGGCGATCGAGCGCACCGCATCCGCGATCTCGTGCGTGCCGCCGTAGTTGACGCACATCTGGAGCGTCATCGCCCGGTTGCCGGACGTGCGGCGCTCAGCCTCCTCGAGCTCGCGGATGACGCTCGGCCACAGCCGCGGCCGACGGCCGGCCCAGCGCACCCGCACGCCCCACGCATCCAGCTGGTCGCGCTGGCGCCGCAGCACGTCCTTGTTGAAGCCCATGAGGAAGCGCACCTCGTCGGGGCTGCGCTTCCAGTTCTCGGTCGAGAAGGCGTAGACCGACAGGTGCTGGATGCCGACCTGCAGCGCGCCGGCGACGACGTCGAGCAGCCGCTCCTCCCCCGCCGCGTGCCCCTGCGTGCGCGTGAGCCCGCGCTGGTTGGCCCAGCGGCCGTTGCCGTCCATGATGATCGCGACGTGCGAGGGCAGGCTGCCGGCGGGGTACTGCGGCGGCTGCTGGCCCGTCCAGTCGATGGGCCTGAGCTCGCTCACCGCGCTCCTCGATCGACGTGCTCGAGCGAGCGCAAGCCGCGCTCGAGGTGCCACTGCACGTAGGCCGCGACCGCGCCAGAGGCGCGGGTGCGCACACCCGCGGGCGACGCCTCCGCGACCTGCCACTCGCCCGTCAGCAGCGCCCCGAGCAGCTCGAGCGTCGCGGGGTCGATGCGGAGCGCGCCCGGCGGGGCCGCCTCGTCGGAGACCATGCCACCGAGCTGCGGCACGAACGCGCGGTGCGGGCCGGGCTCGCCGGTCACGGCGCAATCGCCGAACGACGGTGCCCAGCCCGCGATCGAGAGCGCCCGCAGCAGGTAGGAGTCGAGCGTGAGCGACGGATCGTGCTCGGCGCGCGCGAGCGAGCGGAGCGCGCCGACGAGCAGCAGGTACTGCTGGCGGGAGCCGTCCTCATCGGTCAGCCGGTCGGCGGTCTCGACCATCGCGGTCGCCGCGGTGTAGGCGCGGTAGTCGGCCACGATGACCGGCGCGTAGGCGCCGAGCGTCACCGCTTGCGTGATGATGTCGAGGCTGCGGCCGACGGCGAGCTGCAGGTCGGCGACCATGAACGGCTCGAGCCTGGCCCCGAACCGCGACGACGTGCGCCGCACGCCCCGCGCGACGGCGCGCACCTTGCCGTGCTCGCGCGTCAGGAGCGTGACGATGCGATCGGCCTCCCCCAGCTGGTGGGTGCGGAGGACGACGCCTTCGTCGCGGTAGGTGGGCACGGCTCAGCCGACCGGCTGCACCCTGCGGTCGTGGATGCGCAGCCCCCGGTTGACGCCGGAGACGATCGCCTTGAGCGCCGCCGAGGTCGAGCTCGGGTCGAGGCCGACGCCCCACACCGCGTTGCCGGCGACCGCGAGCTCGATGTAGCACGCGGCGGTCGCGTCGGAGCCGGCGCTCATGGTGTGCTCGACGTAGTCGGTGAGGGCGACGTCGACGCCCTCGCCGCGCAGCAGCTGCAGCATCGCGTCGATCGGGCCGTTGCCGCTCGCGGCGACGTCGCGCACGCTCTCGCCGTCGCGGAGCCGCGCGTGCAGCTGCGCGGAGCCCTCGTGCGACGAGGTGGTCTCGAAGGTCACGAGCTCGAAGCGCCCCCACTGGGCTGCGCCCGTCGCCGGGTCGCTCGGCAGGTACTCGTCGCCGAAGATCGTCCAGATCTCGTCGCTCGAGACCTCGCCGCCCTCGCTGTCCGAGCGCGCCTGCACGACGTTCGAGAACTCGATCTGCAGCCGGCGCGGGAGGTCGAGGCCGTGGTCGGTCTTCAACAGGTAGGCGACGCCGCCCTTGCCCGACTGCGAGTTGACGCGGATGACGGCCTCGTACGTGCGGCCGACGTCCTTCGGGTCGATCGGCAGGTACGGCACCGCCCACGGCATGTCGTCGACGTGCTTGCCGACGGCGGCAGCGTCGTCGGCCATCCGCTCGAAGCCCTTCTTGATCGCGTCCTGGTGCGAGCCCGAGAAGGCGGTGTAGACGAGGTCGCCCGCCCACGGGCTGCGCTCGTGCACGCGCAGCTGGTTGCAGTGCTCGGCGACGCGGCGGATGCCGTCGAGGTCGGAGAAGTCGACCTCGGGGTCGATGCCCTGCGTCAGCAGGTTGAGGCCGAGCGCGACGAGATCGACGTTGCCGGTGCGCTCGCCGTTGCCGAACAGGCAGCCCTCGATGCGGTCGGCGCCGGCCAGGTAGCCGAGCTCGGCGGCCGCGACGCCCGTGCCGCGGTCGTTGTGCGGGTGCAGCGAGAGGATGACCGATTCGCGGCGCGCGAGGTGGCGGTGCATCCACTCGATCGAGTCGGCGTAGACGTTGGGCGTCGCCATCTCGACGGTCGCGGGCAGGTTGATGATGACGGGCCGCTCGGGGCGCGCGTCGAGCGTCTCGATGATCGCGTTGCAGACCTCGAGCGCGTAGTCGAGCTCGGTGCCCGTGTAGGACTCGGGGCTGTACTCGTAGAAGACCTTCGTGTCGCCGAGCATCCCCTCGAGCTCGAGGCACAGCTTCGCGCCGTCGATCGCGATCTGCTTGACGCCCTCGCGGTCGGAGCGGAAGACGACGTCGCGCTGCAGCACGCTCGTCGAGTTGTAGATGTGCACGATCGCCTGCTTCGCGCCCTCGATCGCCTCGAAGGTGCGGCGGATGAGGTGGTCGCGGCACTGCGTGAGCACCTGGATCGTGACGTCGTCGGGGATGAGTCCCTCGTCGATGAGCTTCCGCACGAAGTCGAAGTCGAGCTGGCTCGCCGACGGGAACCCGACCTCGATCTCCTTGTAGCCCATCCGCACGAGCAGCTGGAACATCTGCAGCTTGCGGTCGGGCGTCATCGGGTCGATGAGGGCCTGGTTGCCGTCGCGCAGGTCGACGGCGCACCAGCGGGGCGCGCGCTCGATGCGCTTCGAGGGCCACGTGCGGTCGGGCAGCTCGACCTTGATCTGCTCGTGGTACGGGCTGTAGCGGTGCGCCGGCATCCCGGACGGCTGCTGCATGTTCTTCATCGATCGCTCCTGTCGCTTGCTCCTGTAGTCCGGGCAGGACAGCCTCCGCGACGAGGGAGCCCGGGGTTCAGGCCTCGCCGCGGCGACGAAGGAGCAGCACGCTCTGCATGCGATCAGACTACACCCGGCGCCCGTGCGGCGCCGGGTGCGTCACTCCGCGGCGGCCGCGGCGAGCGGTGCGATGCGCGCCGCGCGCTGCCCCGCCGGGACGCTCGTCGCCACCGCGACGGCGAGGCCGACGGCCGCGAGCGCGAGCGGCAGCTGCCACGGCAGCGACGGCGCGGTCGAGACGACGCCCTGCACCGACGAGAGCATCGCGTGCGCGCCGACCCAGCCGTAGAGCGTGCCGACCGCGAAGCCGGTCGAGACCGCGACGATCGTGATGGCACCCGCCTCGGCGAGCAGCATCGAGCGCGTCTGGCCGCGGCGGAGGCCGAGCGTGCGCAGCAGCCCGATCTCGCGCGTGCGGCGGCGCACCGAGAGCAGCATCGACGCGACGAAGCCGAGCATGCCGAGCAGCCCCGAGAACCCGACGATGCCGGCGACGACGCTCGTGACGCCGACGATCAGCTCGCGCAGCTGCTGCTGGAAGAAGGGGTCGCGCTCGATCGTGTGGGCCGCGGTCGTGAGCGACGAGCCCGCCGCGATCATCATCGTGACGACCGCCGTCCCCGCGAAGAGCGAGAGCACGAGGGCCGACGTGCGTCCCGGATGCGTCGCGAGCGTGCCGGCCGCGGCTCGCGCGGGCACGCTCCGCCCGAGCGCCCGCGACGCGAGCGCGACGAGCGGCGGGGCGATCGCGGGCGCGAGCGCGACGATGCCGGCGGTGGCCACGACGCCGCCGACGAAGCCGACGAGCACGGCGAGCGGCGAGAGCGGGCCGAGCAGCACCGCGGCGGCGAGCAGCACGGCGCCGATCACGAGTGTCACGACGCCGCCGGTGCGGCGGCGCTCGACCGTCGTCTCGACGTCGACGCCTGCGCTGCGGAGCGCCTCGAGCGGCGAGACCGAGAGCACCGAGCGCGTCGCGATCATCGCCGCGAGCACCCCTGCGACCGCGACGATCACGGCGGGCACCGCGGCCCACGGCTCGACGACGGGCAGGCCGCGCAGGTCGAGCCCCTCGGGCAGCGCCGCGAAGGCCTCGCTCGCGAGCGCGGCGCCGCCGACGCCGAGCACCCAGCCCGCCGCGGCGCCTCCCACGCCGACGAGGGCGAAGCCCCCGAGCAGGCGGCGCCGCTCGGCGCGGGAGGACGCCCCGAGGAGCCGCCGCAGCGCGATCTCCGCGCGGCGGTCCTCCACCGCGCCCGTCAGCGCCTGCCGGGTGACGATCGCGCCGACGACGATCGAGACGCCGATGAGGAGCGACTGCGCGAGCGCGAGCAGCAGCCGTCCGGTCTCGCTGCCTGCGATGAGCGCCTCGCCGTACAGCTCGAGCGCGGCGTGCTCCATGACGGTCGACAGCGCGGTGCCGAAGCCCGCGGCGAGCGCCGAGACGGCGAACGCGAGCCACAGCCCCGAGCGTGAGGCGCGGGGATCGGTGCCGCTCATCGGGCGGCCTCGAACATGCGCTGGGCGACGGTCGCGGCGTCGGTCGCGGGCAGCTCCTCCTCGATGCGGCCGTCGCGCAGCAGCACGATGCGCTCGGCGCGAGCGGCGACCGCGGGGTCGTGGGTGACGACGACGATCGCCTGCCCGGCCGCGGCGCTCGCGACGAGGATGTCCTGCACCTCGCGGGAGGTCGCGGAGTCGAGCGCTCCGGTCGGCTCGTCGGCGAGGACGATCGCGGGTCGCTGCGCGAGAGCGCGGGCGATCGCGAAGCGCTGCTGCTGGCCGCCCGAGAGCTCGTGCGGGCGACGCTCGGCGAGCGCCGCGACGTCGAGGTCGTCGAGCAGCGCGGCGATGCGCTCGTGGTCGGGCGCGCGCCCCGCGAGGCGCGCGGGCAGCTCGACGTTCTCGAGCGCGGTGAGGCTCGGCACGAGGTTGAACGACTGGAAGACCACGCCCACCTCGTCGCGGCGCAGCGCCGTGAGCGCGTCGTCGTCGAGGCCGACGACCGATCGGCCGCCGATGACGACGTCGCCGGCGCTCGGCGCGTCGAGGCCGGCTGCGAGGTGCAGGAGGCTCGACTTGCCCGAGCCGGACGGGCCCATGACGGCGGTGATCGAACCGGGCTCGATCACGAGGTCGACGCCGTCGAGCGCGGTGACGGCGGCGGCGCCGGTGCCGTAGCGCTTCGTGACGCCGCGCAGCAGGAGGGCGTGCGAGGACGGGAGAGCGTTGCTGGGCATGCTCCCAGTCAAGGGCCGGCGCTCACGCGCGTCGTCAGCCCGGAGCCGGAACCGAGGTCATCCGCCGGGATGATCCACGCAGGATGATCAGCGCAGGATCAGCCGCGCATCCGCCCGTCACGCGTCGAGCCGCGCGAGCCGCTCGTCGAGCATCGCGGCCATGCGCTCCGGGTGCTCGAGCGGCAGCCCGTGGCCGGCGCCGGAGACGACGCGCAGCTCGCTGCGCGGGTGCGCGTCGTGCAGGAGCCTCGCCGAGTCGCGCATGACGCGCCGCTCGCTGCCGCCGACGATGACGAGCGCACTGCCGCTCGCGCCCCAGCCGTCCGGCACGGTGAAGCGCAGGTTCTCCCCCACGCTCGCGAGGAGCGTCGCGCGCGTGATCGCGGCGCTGCCCGCGACGTACTCGGGCAGCAGCTCGTCGGGCACGAGGAGCTCGCGGGCTTGCAGCCTTGCGAACCACGGCACGCGCGCGAGCGGCGCGGTGAGCCCGAGCAGCGCGAGCGTCGGGCCTGCGAGCGGCAGCGGCCTCGCTTGCGCGCTCACGACGACCGCGTCGGCGACGAGCTCGGGGCGGCGGGCGGCGAGCAGCACCGCGAGCTGCGCGCCGAGCGAGAAGCCCGCGATGACCGCGCCCCCGGGCGCGCGCTCCTCGAGCAGCGCCTCGAGCCGGGCGACGGTGTCGGCGTGCGAGCGGTAGGGCTCGGTGGCGCTGCGCCCGTGCCCGGGCAGGTCGGGCACGAGCGCGCGCACGGGGGTCCGCAGCGCGGCAAGCGTCGGTCGCCACATCCAGCCGGCGACCCCGCCGCCGTGCAGCAGCAGGAGCGCCGGCGCATCCGCCTGCCCGAGCTCGTCGACGTGCATGCGACGCGGCGCGGTCAGCGCGACTCGCCCGTGAGCCCGTGCTCGTAGGCGAAGACGACGAGCTGCACGCGGTCGCGCAGGCCGAGCTTCCCGAGGATGCGCGAGACGTGGGTCTTCACCGTCGCCTCCGAGACGAACTCGCTGCGGGCGATCTCGGTGTTCGACAGGCCCTTCGCGGCAAGCGCGAAGATCTGCCGCTCGCGCTCGGTGAGCTCGGCGAAGGCCGCCGGCGCCGATTGCCGCTGGCGGCCGAACGCCTTGAACAGCTCGCGCGTCGCGCTCGCCGCGACGACCTCGTTGCCGGCGTGCACCGTGCGGATCGCGGCGAGCACGAGCTCGGGCTCGGCATCCTTCAGCACGAAGCCGGAGGCGCCGGCCCGGATGGCGCGGGCGGCCGCCTCGTCGAGGTCGAAGGTCGTGAGCACGACCACCCGCACATCGGGCTGCGCCCGCACGATGCGGTCGGTCGCCGAGATGCCGTCGAGCACGGGCATCCGGACGTCCATGAGCACGACGTCGGGCTGCTGCGCCTCGGCGAGTCGCACGGCCTGCGCGCCGTCGGCGGCCTCGCCGACGCACTGCAGGTCGGGCTGCGACTCGATGAGCATGCGGATGCCGCTGCGGAAGAGCGCCTGGTCGTCGACGATGAGGACGCGGATCATGCGAGCCCCGCCGGGAACGCTGCGCGCACGCGGAACCAGTCGTGCTCGATGCCCGTCCAGACGTCGCCGCCCGCGAGCCTCGCGCGCTCGTGCATGCCGCTCACCCCGTGGCCGACGGGGCCGGGCGCGGCGGCGAGTCGGTTGTGCACGTCGATCACGATGCCAGGGCCGAGCGTCATGAGCCGCACGTGCACCGGCTGGTCGCGATCGCCGTGCCGCAGCGCGTTCGTGAGCGCCTCCTGCAGGATCCGGTAGGCGGCGATGTCGGCCGTGCGCGGCAGCGGGGGCCGGCCGCCCACCCGCTCGAGCCGCACGTCGAGGCCGCTGCCGCGCATCCTCTCGACGAGAGCGTCGACGTCGTCGAGCGACGCGACGGGGTCGGGCGCCTCGCTGTGGCGCAGCTGCGCGAGCAGCAGCCGCACGTCGCCGAGCGCTTGCTTCGCGGTGCCGGCGATCGTCTCGAGCGTCGCGTCCTTCACCGCGGGGTCTCGCGTGTAGCGTGCGCCGTTCGCCTGCGCGATGACGACCGCGAGCGAGTGGGCGACGACGTCGTGCATGTCGCGAGCGAGGGCGGCGCGCTCCTCCTGCTCGGTCGCGCGCCGGCTCGAGACCTGCGCGACCTGGACCGCGGCCTCCGAGCGCGCGACCGAGGAGACGCCCCAGCCGATCAGGATCGTCATCGAGAACAGCAGCATGGGCGGCACCCACACGACCACCGCGAGCCGCAGCACCTCGTCGAAGGGCACGAGCACGCCGGGCGAGTAGCCGGCGAGTCCGCCCGTGGTCGTGATCCAGTAGGCCGCGAGCACCGAGGCGACGAGCGAGAGCCCGGCCGCCGCGAGCCTGCCGGGCCAGCGGCAGAAGCGACCGGCGGAGTAGAGCGGCACGAGCACCGCGAACCAGACCGGGAAGAGCGGTGCGGCGAGCGCGACGTGCACGGCCGCGAGCGCGACGAGCCCGGCGAGCGCGAGCAGCGGCCAGCGGCGGCGCGCCAGGATCGCCGCGCCGATCGCGGCGGTCTCGATCACGAGCAGCAGCCAGTGCCAGCCCCAGTTGAAGAAGAGCCCGCCGATGAGCAGCGTCGGCACCGCGAGCATGCCGAGCGTGACGGCCGCGATGAGGCCGTCGGTGCGGAGCGCGTCGCGATCGAGCGCGGCGCGCGCCCGCGCCGGGACGGCGGGCTGCGCGTCGGGCGCGAGGGTGTCGGCGGTCACGCCTGCCAGCGTATGGCGGGCAGCGGATGCGTCGGCCTGCGCGGGCGCGGAATCATCCGGGAGGGGGACAAGCCGGGCGCTCGCCCGCACCCGCAGGTCAGAACCCGAAGCGGCCCAGCTGCTTCGGGTCGCCCTGCCACTCCTTCGCGACCTTCACGCGCAGGTCGAGGTGCACCTGGGTGCCGACGATGCGCTCGATCTCGCGCCGCGCATCCGCCCCCACCTGCCGCAGCCGCGAGCCGCCCTTCCCGATGATGATGCCCTTCTGGCTGTCGCGCTCGACCCAGAGGTTCGCGTAGACGTCGGTGAGCTCGCGGTCCTCGCGGCGCACGATGTCGTCGAGCGTCACCATGATCGAGTGCGGCAGCTCGTCGCGCACACCCTCGAGCGCCGCCTCGCGGATGAGCTCCGCGATGCGCACCGAGAGCGGCTCCTCGGTCGTCGTCTCGGCCTCGTAGAGCGGCGGCCCCTCGGGCAGCAGCTCGACGAGCGCGTCGACGAGCACGTCGAGCTGGTGGCCCGCGACCGACGACAGCGGCACGATCGCATCCCACTCGCGCAGCTCGCTCACCGCGAGCAGCTGCTGCGCGACGCGCTCCTTCGAGGCGGCGTCGGTCTTCGTCACGACGGCGACCTTCTTCGCGCGCGGGAAGCCCTCGAGCTGCTGGTCGATGTAGCGGTCGCCGGGGCCGAGCGGCTCGTCGGCCGGCACGCACAGGCAGATGACGTCGACGTCGCCGAGCGTCGTCTGCACGACGGCGTTGAGCCGCTTGCCGAGCAGCGTGCGCGGCTTGTGCATGCCCGGGGTGTCGACGATGACGAGCTGCGCGTCGTCGCGGTGCACGACGCCGCGGATCGCGTGGCGCGTCGTCTGCGGCTTCGACGACGTGATCGCGATCTTCTCGCCCACGAGCGCGTTCATGAGCGTCGACTTGCCCGCGTTCGGCCTCCCGACGAAGGTGACGAATCCGCTCCGGTGCTCGCTCATGCCTCGGCCTCCGCCGTCGTCTCGGCCTCGACGATGCGCGAGACCTCCATCTCGCCCGCGCGCCGGCCGCGGCCGTCGAGCGAGCGCACCTCGATGCGCAGCCCCGCGACGTGCACGACGTCGCCGACCTCGGCGATGCGCCCGAGCTCCTTCTGCACGAGCCCGCCGACGGTGTCGACCTCCTCGTCGTCGAGCGAGAGGTCGAACAGGTCGCCGAGCTCGTCGATCTGCAGCCGCGCCGAGACGCGCCACGAGCCGTCGCCGACCTCGACGACCTCGCTGCGGCCCCGGTCGTGCTCGTCGTGGATCTCGCCCACGAGCTCCTCGACGAGGTCCTCGAGCGTCACGAGCCCGGCGATGCCGCCGTACTCGTCCACGACCATCGCGACGTGCACGCGATCGGCCTGCATGAGCGCGAGCGTGTCGTCGGCCTTCTTCGACTCCGGCACGAGCAGCGCGGGGCGCGCGAGCTCCTCGGCGGTCTCGGATGCGTCGGGCCGCCACGTGCGGGAGCGCACGACGTCGCGCAGGTACAGGATGCCGAGGATCTCGTCGGTCGACTCCCCCACGACCGGCATGCGCGAGAGGCCGTTGTCGAGGAACTGCCGGAGCGCATCCTGCGCGGTCACGTCGCGCTCGACGACGATCATGTCCGGGCGCGGCACCATCACCTCGCGCACGAGCGTCTCGTTGAACTCGAAGATCGAGTGGATGAGCTCGCGGTCCTCGTCCTCGAGCACGTCGCTCTCGGCTGCGGCGTCGACCATCGACAGCAGCTGCGCCTCGGTCGTGAACGCGATCTCGCGCTGGCGGCCGGGCGTCACCTTCTCGCCCACGGTCGCGACGAGCATCGCGATGGGTCCCATCAGCACGCGCCAGAACCGCAGGAAGCCGGCGGATGCGCGCAGGAGCGCGACGGCGTGCTGTCGGCCGACGGCGCGCGGGCTCGTGCCGACGAGCACGAAGGAGACGACGATCATGACGCCGCCGGCGACGAGCAGCGTGATCCACCACTCCGTGACGAGCGAGTCGACCGCGAGCGCGACGAGCACCGCCGCGATCGTCTCGCACATGATGCGTCCGAACTGGAGCGTCATGACGTGGCCGCGCAGGTCGTCGGCGATCGCGAGCATCTTCCTGCCGCGGCGGGCGGCGACCGCCGCCTCCTGCAGCTCGGCGCGCGAGACGACCCCGAGCGCCGCATCGCACGCGGCGAGCCAGGCGCCGAAGACGATCAGCAGCCCTGCGACGACGAAGAGGACGACCTCGAACATCAGCGGACGCGGCCGGGCGTGCCGCTGTCGGCCGCCTCGAACGCCGCGAGCAGCGTGTCCTGCAGCTCGAACATCTCGTCGCGCTCCGCGGGCTCGGCGTGGTCGAAGCCGAGCAGGTGCAGGAGGCCGTGCGTCGTGAGGAGCCGCAGCTCGGTCATGAGCGAGTGGTTCGCCTCGAGCGCCTGCTGCTGCGCCACCTCGGGGCACAGCACGATGTCGCCGAGCAGGCCGGCGGGCGCCGGCCGGTCGTGGCTGCCGGGACGCAGCTCGTCCATCGGGAAGGAGAGCACGTCGGTCGGGCCGGGCTCGTCCATCCACTGCACGTGCAGCTGCTCCATCGCGCCGACGTCGACGAGCGCGATCGACACGTCGGCGTCGGGGTGCACGAAGAGCTTCTCGAGGTGGTGGGCGACGAGCCGCACGAGCTGCGCCTCGTCGACCGACGCATCCGCCTCGTTCAAGAGGTCGATCGACATCAGTGCCGCCCTCGCCGCGAGTGGTGCGTCGGCTGGCCCTGACGGGCCTGCCGCGCCATGACCTTCTGGTCGTGCGCCGTGTAGGCGTCGACGATCTCGCCGACGAGCGTGTGCCGCACGACGTCGGCGCTCGTGAGCATCGCGAAGCGGATGTCGTCGATCTTGCCGAGCACCTGCTGCGCGACCTGCAGCCCAGAGGTGCCGGCGGGCAGGTCGACCTGCGTCGCGTCGCCCGTGACGACCATCTTCGAGCCGAAGCCGAGGCGCGTGAGGAACATCTTCATCTGCTCGGGGGTGGTGTTCTGCGCCTCGTCGAGCACGATGAACGAGTCGTTGAGCGTGCGGCCGCGCATGTAGGCGAGCGGTGCGACCTCGACGACGCCGGTCGCGAGCAGCTTCGGCACGAGCTCGGGATCCATCATCTCGTTGAGCGCGTCGTAGAGCGGCCGGAGGTAGGGGTCGATCTTGTCGGTGAGCGTGCCCGGGAGGAAGCCGAGCCGCTCTCCCGCCTCGACCGCGGGACGCGTGAGGATGATGCGGCTGACCTCCTTGCGGTGCAGCGCCTGCACCGCCTTGGCCATCGCGAGGTAGGTCTTGCCCGTGCCGGCGGGGCCGATGCCGAAGACGATCGTGTGCGCATCGATCGACTCGACGTACGCGCGCTGGCCCTCGGTCTTCGCGCGGATCGACTTGCCCTTGCTCGTGAGGATCACCTCGCCGATCGCGTCGGCGAGGCTCCGCGAGCTGTCCTGCCGGAGGATGCGGCTGCCCTCGGCGACCTCCGTCTGGCTGAGGGCCGTGCCCTGCCGCACGAGGTCGACGAGCTCCTGCACGAGCCGGCCGGCGACCTCGACGTCCTGCTCGGGGCCCTCGAGCGTGACGAGGTTGCCGCGCACGGCGACGCGCACGTCGGGGTGCTCGTGCTCGAGGCGCGTGAGGAGCCGGTCCTGCGGCCCCAGCAGCCGCACCATCTCGATGCCGTCGATCTCGATCGAACGGGTTGCGTCAGGCAAGCGATCCCTCTCCGAGTGCGCCGGCGAGCACGTGCGCGTGCACGTGGAAGACGGTCTGCCCGGCGAGCTCGCCGGTGTTGAACACCAGCCGGAAGTCGCCCTCGGCGCGCTCCCGGGCGATCGCCTGCGCCGCTTGCACCATCTCCGCCATGAGGTCGGGATCGCCGGCCGCGAGCTCGACGACGTCGCGGTACTGCGCAGACTTCGGCGTCACGACGACGTGCATCGGCGCTTGCGGCGCGATGTCGGTGAAGGCGATGATGCGGTCGGTCTCGAGGACGATCTCCGCCGGGATCTCTCGGGCGACGATCCGCTCGAACACGGTGGGCTCAGCCATGGCAGTCAGCCTACCCGCGCCCGGCTCACCAGCGCCCGAGCCGCAGCGAGAGGGCAGCGAGCCCCGCGAGGCCAGCGGTCGACGTGCGCAGCACGTGGTCGCCCATGCGAGCGCGCACGGCGCCGGCCGCGTCGAGCGCCTCGAGCTCGCCCGGGTCGATGCCGCCCTCGGGCCCGACGACGAGCAGCGCGTCGCGCTCGATCGGCACCTCCGCGATCGAGGCGGGCGCGGTCGGGTCGAGCACGACGAGCTGCCATCGCGCGCCGAGCGCCGCGAGTCCCGCGGTGTCGACGACGCCGGTCACCTCGGGCAGCCGCGCGCGGATCGCCTGCTTGCCCGCCTCCCGGACGATGCGCCGCCAGCGCTCGATCGCCTTGTCGCCGCGATCGCCCTTCCACTGCACGACGCTGCGCCGCGCCTGCCACGGCACGATGGCGTCGACGCCGAGCTCGGTCGAGGCCTGCACGGCGAGCTCGGCCCGGTCGCCCTTCGCGAGCGCCTGGGCGAGCGCGATGCGCGGGCTCGGCTGCGGCACCGCCTCGACGCGCTGCAGCACGACGTCGACCCCGTCGCGCTCGACGCGGTCGATGATCCCCTCGGCGAGCGTCCCCGCGCCGTCGCTCACGAGCACGCGCTCGCCGCGGCGCATCCGCGAGACGACGGCGGCGTGGTGCGCCTCCTCGCCCTCGAGCGTCACCACGGCGCCCGGTTCGGCGCCCGCGAGCGCGTCGTGCCAGTAGCAGTGGGCCATCAGAGGCGCAAGCGGTCGCGCATCTTCGCGAACAGTCCCTGCTTGAACTGCGCGAGCTGCGGCGCGGGCGCCTTCGTGCGGTCGCGCAGCTCGCGCAGCAGCTCCTCCGTGCGGCGGTCGATGCGCTGCGGCGTGACGACCTGCACGCCGAGCTTGAGGTCGCCGCGACCGGCGCCGCGCAGGCGCGAGACGCCGCGCTCGCCGATCGTGATGACGTCGCCCGACTGCGTGCCGGGGCGCACCTCGACCTCGACCGGCCCGTCGATGCCCTCGACGGTGCTGCGCGCGCCGAGCGCCGCGTCCGAGATCGACACCTCGAGCGTGCCGAGCAGGTCGTCGCCCGAGCGGGAGAAGACATCGTGGTGGCGCACGTTGATCTCGAGGTAGAGCGTGCCGGCCGGTCCCCCGGCCTCGCCGACCTCGCCCTGGCCGGGCAGCTGGATGCGCAGGCCCGTGTCGACGCCCGCGGGGATGTCGACCGGGATCGTGCGCTCGGCGCGCACGCGGCCGTGGCCGGCGCACGTCGGGCACGGCTCGGGGATGATGCTGCCGTAGCCCTGGCACGCCGCGCACGGCTGCGACGTGACGACGTTGCCGAGCAGCGACCGCACCTGCCGCTGCACGTGACCGGAGCCGCCGCACATCGTGCAGCGCTGCGGGCTCGTGCCGGGCGCCGTGCACGCGCCGTCGCACGTCTCGCACAGCACGGCCGTCTGCACGCGCAGCTCCCGGTGCACGCCGAAGACGACGTCGGCGAGGTCGAGGTCGACGCGCAGCAGGCTGTCCTGCCCCGGCTGGCGCCGCGAGCGCGGGCCGGCCGAGCGGCCGCCGCCGAAGAACTGCTCGAAGATGTCGCCGAATCCGAAGCTCCCGCCGCCGAGCGAGGGCCCGCGATCGTACTCCGCGCGCGACTGCGGGTCGCCGAGCACGTCGTAGGCGTGCGTGACGTCCTTGAAGCGCTCCGCCGCGTCCTCGCTCGGGTTGACATCGGGGTGCAGCTCGCGCGCGAGGCGGCGGTACGCCTTCTTGATCTCGTCCTGCGTGGCGTCGCGCTCGACGCCGAGTGTCTCGTAGTGGTCGCTCACTCAGTCCTCGCTCAGCAGCCGCGTGAGGTAGCGCGCCACTGCGCGCACCGCGGCCATGTTCCCTGCGTAGTCCATCCGGGTCGGGCCCAGGACGCCCACGTGCCCCTCGCTGCCGTCGGCGGTGTAGGTCGATGCCACGACCGCCGCCTCCCCGAGCGGCCCCGAGAGCTCGCGCCCGATGCGGGTCGCGACCTCTCCCTCGGAGCCCATCTCGTCGAAGAGGCGCAGCAGCGTCACCTGCTCCTCGATCGCGTCGAGCACGGGCGTCACGGTGCCCTGGAAGTCTCGCTCCTCACGCACGAGGTTCGCGGCACCCGCCATCACGATGCGGTCGCCGCCGGCACCCTGCAGCATCTCGGTCAGCGTCTGCGCGACGGCACCGGTCGCGGCGGCGATGGAGGCGGGGGCGGATGCGGCGGTCGACGAGAGGCGCTGGACGGCCTCGGCGGGCGCGAGCTCGGCGATCGTCTCGGTGAACGCGCGGCCGAGCACCGAGGCCTGGTCGGGCTCGATGCGCTGCCCGACGTCGAGCAGGCGCTGCTCGACGCGGCCCGAGTCGAGGATGAGCACGGCGAGCACCTTCGACTCCGTGACGGCGACGAGCTCGACGCGGCGCACGGCGCCGGGGCGCCGCAGCGGCACCTGCACGAGCGCGACCTGGTTCGTGAGGCTCGAGAGCAGCCGCGCGGTGCGGGCGAGCACGTCGTCGCGGTCGACGGACTCGTCGAGGAAGCGCGCGATCGCCTGGCGCTGCGCGGGCGTGAGCGGCTGCATGCGCTGCAGCCGGTCGACGAAGACGCGGTAGCCCTTGTCGGTCGGCACGCGCCCCGAGGAGGTGTGCGGCGCGACGATGAGCTCCTCCTCCTCGAGGAGCGCCATGTCGTTGCGGATCGTGGCGGCGGAGACGCCGAAGGCGTGCCGCTCGACGATCGACTTCGAGCCCACCGGCTCGCGGAGGGCGACGTAGTCCTCGACGATCGCCCGGAGGACGTCGAGACCGCGATCCGAGACCATCTCGCGCTCCTTCCCCCGACTGGCACTCTCCGATGCTGACTGCCAATCCTACCGCGCCGCGACGCGCCGCGCCCGATCGCTCACCCCTTCCCCAGCCACCCGGGCGCACAATGGCCGTGCGGAACGTCCGCAGACTTCGCGGACCATTCACGAAAGGCACTCCCCATGTCCGACCCCAACGTGCCCCGCCGAGACGATCAGCACGACCCGACCGACCCCTCCGTCGAGGGCTTCTCGGTCACCCACGAGCAGCACGCAGCCCCCAGCGCGCCCGCAGCTCCCGCGCTCGGCCAGCCGGCCGAGCCGTTCTCCGCTCCCGCGGCCGGCAGCGCACCCGGCGCCCCGGGCCAGCCGGCGTTCGGCGCGGGGGGCGCGGACCCCAACCGCCAGTGGAGCCAGCCGCAGCCGGGCCAGCAGGGCCAGCCGCCCGGCGGACAGCCCGGGTACGGCCAGGGCGGCTACGGCCAGCCCGGATACGGCCAGCCCGGCAGCCAGCAGTACGACGCGCCGCAGTACGGCTCGCCCCAGCCCGGGTCGCCGCAGTACGGCGCCCCCGGTCAGCCGCAGTACGCGGCCGGCGCCCCGATGTCGCCCGTCGACGAGAAGAACGCCGGCATGTGGGGCCACCTCTCGGGCCTCTCGACGATCGTCACCGGCGGCTTCGGCGGCTGGATCGGGCCGCTCATCGTCTACCTGATCTACAAGGACCGCAGCGCCTTCGCCCGGCAGGAGTCGAAGGAGGCGCTGAACTTCGGCATCTTCATGACGATCCTGGTCGTGGGCATCTGGGTGCTCGCCGTCGTGCTCGGCATCATCACCTTCGGCATCGGCTCGATCCTCGGCGCCTTCTACTGGGTGCCGCCGCTGCTGCAGGTGATCTTCTCGATCATCGGCGGCGTGCGCGTCAACGCCGGCGGCTCCTACCGCTACCCGTTCAACTGGCGGCTGGTGAAGTAGGCCCTACGGCAGCAGGCGCCGCACGACGGCGTCGGCCAGCAGCCGCCCTCGCAGCGTCGGGATCACCCGGCCGGCGAGGGCGGCTCTGCCGTCCACGAGGCCATCGGCGACGAGTCCCGCGACCGCGCGGCGCCCCTCCGCGTCGAGCACGTCGATCGCGAGCCCCTCGGCGATCCGCGACTCGAGCAGCACGCGCTCGACCCGGCGCGTCTCGTCGTCGAGCACCTCGCGCGCGAGCGCGGGCGACGACGCCGCGACGAGCCGATCGCGATACGCGGCGGGGTGCTTGACGTTCCACCAGCGCACACCGCCGACGTGGCTGTGCGCGCCGGGGCCGAAGCCCCACCAGTCGTGCCCGCGCCAGTAGGCGAGGTTGTGGCGCGCCACCTTGTCGCCCCGCGCCCAGTTGGAGATCTCGTACCAGGAGTAGCCCGCCTGGCCGAGGGACGCATCCGCCGCCTCGTACATCGCCGCCTGCAGGTCGTCGTCGGGCGCGGCGAGCTCTCCACGGCGGATGCGTCGGGCGAGCGCGGTGCCCTCCTCGACGATGAGCGCGTAGGCCGAGACGTGGTCGGGCGCCATCGCGACGACCGCGTCGAGCGATCGCTGCCAGTCGGCGAGCGACTCGCCCGGCGCGCCGTAGATGAGGTCGAGGCTCACCTCGAGGCCCGCCTCGCGCGCCCACTCGACGACGAGCGGCACGCGCTCGGGGTCGTGCGTGCGGTCGAGCGCGGCGAGCACGTGCGGCACCGCCGACTGCATGCCGATCGAGACGCGCGTCACGCCGCCCGCGCGCAGCTGCACGAGCCCGGCGAGGTCGATCGAGTCGGGGTTCGCCTCGACCGAGACCTCCGCGCCCTCGGCGAGCCCGAACGCATCCGTCACGCCCGTGAGCATCGAGACGAGGTCGCCCGAGGGCAGGAGCGTGGGCGTGCCGCCGCCGAAGAAGACGGTCTGCATCGGGCGGAGCGGCCCGAGCTCGCCGAGCACCTCGCGCGCGAGGCGGATCTCGGCGGCGACGTCGCCGGGGTAGCCCGCGCGGCTCGCCCCGCGCAGCTCGTCGGCCGTGTAGGTGTTGAAGTCGCAGTAGCCGCACCGCACGGAGCAGAACGGCACGTGGATGTAGGCGCCGAAGGGCGCGTCGGCCGCGGTGCCCTCGGGCAGCCGGCCGTCGGCCGGAGCCGCCTCGCCGTCGGGCAGGCGACCCACGTCAGCGCACGTCGATCGAGCGCAGCACGTCCATGTAGCGGTCGTGGTACTTCGCGCGCAGCGCCTTCGAGACGGGCGCGCCGAGCTTGGCGTACCAGGCGGCGTTGCGGACGATCGCGCGGAAGTGCAGGAAGACGGTCTCGTCCTCGGCGATCTCGACGGTGAAGCGCTCCTCGCCCGCCTCGGGGTGGCCCTCGAGCGAGCCGAGGATCACGCCGTGGCTGTTCGGCTCCTCCTCGACCGCGATGACGCGCATCGGGGCGTGGAGCTGGATGCCGAGGAAGCGGATGCGCTGGTCGATCGAGTCGCCCGGCTGCAGGAACGGCTCGCCGTCAGGCCCGAAGTCCTGCTGCGGCTCGACGCTCGCGGCGCGCGTCGCCTCGCCGTCCTGGAAGCCGACCGGGCGGTAGACGGTGCCGTCCTCGGTGCCGACGACGTCGACCTCGATGCCCGCGAGCCGCTGCACCTTCCAGGTGCGCAGCGCCGCGACGGCGGCGTCGAAGCGCGGCCGGCCGTGGCCGATGCGCGAGCGGCGCTGCACGACCTCGAAGCCCTTCGGCGGGAAGCGCGTGAAGTCGAAGTGGGAGGTGGCGCCGACGGCGCCGTAGTTCGTCGAGCGCTCGCGGATGGGCTTCACTTCGCGTCCTTCTTCGACTCGCCGCTCGAGAGGGCGGCGATGAACGCCTCCTGGGGCACCTCGACGCGGCCGACCATCTTCATGCGCTTCTTGCCCTCCTTCTGCTTCTCGAGCAGCTTGCGCTTGCGGGAGATGTCGCCGCCGTAGCACTTCGCGAGCACGTCCTTGCGGATCGCGCGGATCGTCTCGCGCGCGATGATGCGCGCGCCGACGGCGGCCTGGATCGGCACCTCGAACTGCTGCCTCGGGATGAGCTCCTTGAGCTTGCCCGCCATGAGCACGCCGTAGGCGTAGGCCTTGTCGCGGTGCACGATCGCGCTGAACGCATCCACCTGCTCGCCCTGGAGCAGGATGTCGACCTTGACGAGGTCGCCCTCCTCCTCGCCGTCGAGCTCGTAGTCGAGCGAGGCGTAGCCCTGCGTCTTGGACTTCAGCTGGTCGAAGAAGTCGAAGACGATCTCGCCGAGCGGCAGGCGGTAGCGCAGCTCGACGCGGTCCTCCGACAGGTACTCCATGCCGCCGAGCGTGCCGCGGCGCGACTGGCACAGCTCCATGATCGCGCCGACGTAGTCCTTCGGCGCGAGAATCGTCGCGCGCACCATCGGCTCGACGATCGAGTGGATCTTGCCGTCGGGGAACTCGCTCGGATTCGTCACGGTGTGCACGACGCGGTCCTCGGTCTGCACCTCGTAGATGACGCTCGGGGCGGTCGCGATGAGGTCGAGGTTGAACTCCCGCTCGAGCCGCTCGGTGATGATCTCGAGGTGCAGGAGGCCGAGGAAGCCGCAGCGGAAGCCGAAGCCGAGCGCGACGGAGGTCTCCGGCTCGTAGACGAGCGCCGCATCCGACAGCTTGAGCTTGTCGAGCGCCTCGCGCAGCACCGGGTAGTCGCTGCCGTCGATCGGGTAGAGCCCTGAGAAGACCATCGGCTTCGGGTCGGCGTAGCCCTTGAGCGGCTCGGTCGCGGGGGCGCGGAAGGTCGTGACCGTGTCGCCGACCTTCGACTGGCGCACGTCCTTCACGCCCGTGATGAGGTAGCCGACCTCGCCAGCGCCGAGGCCCTTCGCGGGGACGGGCTCGGGGCTCGAGACGCCGATCTCGAGCAGCTCGTGGCGCGCGCCGGTCGACATCATCTGGATCTGCTCGCGCGGCGAGAGCTTGCCGTCGACCATGCGCACGTAGGTGACGACGCCGCGGTAGCTGTCGTAGACCGAGTCGAAGATCATCGCGCGAGCGGGGCCGTCGACGTCGCCCTGCGGCGCGGGGATCGTGCGCACGACGCGATCGAGCAGCGCGTCGACGCCGACGCCCGTCTTGCCGCTCACGCGCAGCACGTCGTCGGGGTCGCCGCCGATGAGGCCGGCGATCTCGGCCGCGAACTTGTCGGGGTCGGCGGCCGGCAGGTCGATCTTGTTGAGCACCGGGATGATCTCGAGGTCGTTGTCCATCGCGAGGTAGAGGTTCGCGAGCGTCTGCGCCTCGATCCCCTGCGCGGCGTCGACGAGCAGGATCGCGCCCTCGCACGCGGCGAGCGAGCGGCTCACCTCGTAGGTGAAGTCGACGTGACCGGGGGTGTCGATCATGTTGAGGGCGAAGGTCTCGCCGTCGAGCTCCCACGGCATCCGCACCGCCTGGGACTTGATCGTGATGCCGCGCTCGCGCTCGATGTCCATCCGGTCGAGGTACTGCGCGCGCATCGAGCGGTCGTCGACGACGCCCGTGAGCTGCAGCATCCGGTCGGCGAGGGTCGACTTGCCGTGGTCGATGTGCGCGATGATGCAGAAGTTGCGGATGCTCGCGGGATCGGTCGAGGCAGGCTCGAGTGCCTTGGTCGCTCTGGGGCTCACGGGTCCTTCTCGATGGGGGTCTCGATGGAGTGGTGCGGAATGGTCCATTCTCCCACAGCGGATGCGTCGGGCCGCGTTGCGACCGCGGGCGGCGCGCTGGTAGAGTCGTTCGTTGGCTTCCCCTTCTTCCGCGTGCCCGTCGCGCGAGGGCGGGTCGCGGCGGGGCTCTGCAGGAGCGCAAGCCGCCGCCAACCATCTTCCGATCAGAACAGGACCCCACGTGGCGAACATCAAGTCGCAGATCAAGCGCATCCTCACCAACCAGAAGGCGACCGACCGCAACCGCGCCGTCAAGAGCGAGGTCAAGACCGCTGTGCGCGAGGCCAAGAAGGCCATCGCCGCCGGCGACAAGGCCGTGGCGCAGGAGAAGGTCGCCGTGGCGGCGCGCAAGCTCGACAAGGCTGCCTCGAAGGGCGTCATCCACAAGAACCAGGCCGCGAACCGCAAGTCGTCGATCGCGAAGCAGGTCGCCGCGCTCTGATCTGAGCAGCAGCGCTGACAGGCGGGGGCCCGATGGGTCCCCGCCTTCGTCGTCCCCCGCCGGGCGGTCACTTCCGCCCGCGAGCGGTCACTTCCGCCCGCGAGCGGTCACTTCCGCCCGCCGAGCGGTCACTTCCGCGCGTGAGCGGTCAATTCCACCCCCGAGCGGTCACTCCCGCGCGTGAGCGGTCAGTCGAGGAAGGCGACCGCGCGCACCGGGGCGCCGTCGCCCGCGAGGCGCAGCGGGAAGAAGCCCACCCGCACCCGCGTCGGCAGCCCCTCGAGACCGCGGATGTTCTCGATGATGAGCCCGTCGGCGCCGAGCACGACCTCGTGGACCGGGAACGACGCATCCGCCGCCCCCGTCGGGTCGGGGCTGAGCGTGTCGACCGCGAGCACCCGCATGCCGCGACGCTGGAGCTCGCGCGCCGCGTCCGGCGCGAGCGCGGGATGCTGCAGCGCGAGCCCGGTGCCGAAGTGCGCGGCCCAGCCGGTGTCGATGAGCACGATCGGCGGCAGCCGCTCCGGCAGCGAGCCACTGGCCTCGAGCTCGCGCCAGCCGTAGACGTCGCCGGCCGAGAGACCGGGCACGCGCATGAGGAGCGCCTCCCCCACGAGCTCGTCGAGCGCGACGTCGGTCATCGTGCGGCCGCCCTCGATCGAGTGCGAGGGGGCGTCGACGTGCGTGCCGGTGTGCGAGCCCATCCGGATGCTCGCGACGTCGACGCCATCGGCTGCGACGGTGAGCGCGGGAGCGATCCGCACCTCCGGGTCGCCGGGATAGACCTGCATCCCGTCGACGACGGGATGGCTCAGGTCGACGATCGTGCCGCGACCCTTCCCCGTGGTCTCAGCGCGCATCCGCCGTCTCGGCCAGGTGCGGCGCGCGCTCCGGTGCACCCTTCGCGCGGCTCGGCCACGAGAGCGCGAGGTAGAGCACGAAGGTCACGACGAAGCTCGGCACGGTCGCGCCGAACGGCAGCGGCCACACGTACGCCCAGACGTAGGCGAGCGCCGCGCCCACGACCCACGCGCCGACGGCGACCCAGTTGACGCCGCCGGTGTACCAGTAGCGACCGCCGCGCGCCTCGAGGATGTCGGCGCTGTAGGCGCGGCGCTGCAGCAGGTAGTAGTCGACGATCATGATCGCGAACACCGGCGCGAAGAGTGCGCTGATCGTGACGAGGAACGTCGTGAACTGGTCGAGCAGCCCGAAGAAGGTCGCGCCGATGATCGAGATCGCGCCGAGGATGAGCGCGCTCGCGAGGAACGGCACGCGCTTGCCCGGCAGCGCGTTCACGACTGTGGTGACCATGCCGTAGACGACCATCGTGTTGGTGGCCATGACCGAGAGGAAGATCGCGACGGCGAAGAGCGCGCCGAAGGGCTCGATGATCGTCGTCGGGTCGAAGGCCACCGGCTCGCCGCCGCTGAGCACGACGTAGCCGATCGCGGTCGCGCCGACGGTCATCGCGGTGACGGTCGAGAGCGTGTAGCCGACGCCAGAGCCGATCGCGCCGCCCTTCGTCGTGCGCGCGAAGCGGTTGAAGTCAGCCGAGAGGACGGTCCACGAGATCGCGGTCGCGAGCACGACGTCGAACATCAGGCCGGGCGTGTAGAACGGCTCGGCGGTGCCGGGGATCGCCGCGAACTCGGCGGGCGTGAAGGTCGAGAAGGCGGTGATGAAGACGTAGGCGGAGATCGCGAGGATGACCGCGGCGAACCACGGCTCGACGCGCGCGACGCCCGCGTGGCCGAAGATCGCCAGGATGACGACGACCGTCTGGCACAGCACGGCGAAGATCACCGGGCTCGAGAAGCCGGTGACCGCCTCGACGATGTAGTTGAGCGAGATGCCGGCGAGCATCGCCTGCACCCAGCTCCAGCCCATCAGGATCACGAGGTTCGCGGCGGCGGGCAGCAGGCTGCCCCGAGTGCCGAACGGGCCGCGCGTGAGCGCCATCGTCGGCAGGCCCGTGCGGGTGCCGATCGCGCCGATCAGCACGAGCACCGACGCACCGAGCACGGTGCCGCCGACGATGAGGCCGAGCACGAGGCCGTACGGCACGTCGGGCACGAAGAGCGTCCCGGTCAGCAGCGTCGTCACGACGAGGTTCGCCGCGAGCCAGATCATGAGCATGCGGCTGGACGAGTAGGTGCCGCGGACGGGACCGGCGTCGTCGGCGCTCGCCTCCAGTCGGCGTTCGAGGCGGGAGTAGAGCGACATCGGTCTCCTTCGACGGGTGGGGCTTGGGACGGGACAGGGAGTGATCAGGCGAGCGGCGAGAGGTGCTCGTGCACGGCGACGAGGCGGTCACCGTCGACGGCGAAGACGATCGACTCGCGCTCGCGGTACGACTCGCGACCCTCGCCCGTCGCGACCGTCGTGTCGACGGTGTGGCTGAAGACGGCGCCGCCGGGCAGCGGCTGCACGAGCGGCTCGCTCGAGGCGCACGAGACGACGTGCCAGCCGCTCTCGACCCACGTGCTCCAGAGCCGCTCGTACTCGGCGCGGCTGTCGAGCCGGGTGGGCTCGGTGTGGAAGACGAAGGATGCGTCGTCGGCGAAGGCGGCGAAGTAGCGCTCGCCGTCGGTGGCTGCGAAGGCGTCGACGATCGCGACCGCCGCGGCCTCGACCTCGGCGGCGTCAGGCGTCCGCACTGCCGTCACCGGAGGCATCCGCCGTCGGCGCCATCGCGCTCAGCAGCTCGTAGACGACGTGGCTCGCCGCGATCGCGGTGAGCTGGGCGTGGTCGTAGGCGGGGGCGACCTCGACGACGTCGGCGCCGACGATGTGCAGGTCGGACAGCGCGCGCAGCATGCGCAGCAGCTCGCGGCTCGTGAGACCGCCGGCCTCGGGCGTGCCGGTGCCGGGCGCGTGCGACGGGTCGAGCACGTCGATGTCGATCGAGATGTAGAGCGGCGCGGAGCCGATGCGCGCGCGCATGCGCTCGATCGCGGCGGCGACGCCGTGCTCCTCGACGAACTCGCTCGTCACGACCGCGAAGCCGAGCCGCTCGTCGTCGACGAGGTCCTGCTTGTCGTAGAGCGGACCGCGCGTGCCGACGTGCATGCTCGCGGTGAGGTCGATGAGCCCCTCCTCCGACGCTCGGCGGAACGGCGTGCCGTGCGTGATCGGGGCGCCGAAGTAGGTGTCCCACGTGTCGAGGTGCGCGTCGAAGTGCAGCACCGCGACCGGCCCGTGCTGCTTGGCGATGTCGCGCAGCAGCGGCAGCGCGATCGTGTGGTCGCCGCCGATCACGACGATGCGGTCGGCGCTCTCGTGGAGGGCGCGCGAGCCGGCCTCGATGTCGGCGACCGCCGCCTCGAGGTCGAAGGGGTTCGCGACGATGTCGCCCGCGTCGGCGACCTGCTGCGCGCCGAACGGGAAGACGTCCTGCGCCGGGTTGTACGGGCGCAGGAGTCGCGAGGCCTCCCGCACGTGCGACGGGCCGAAGCGCGCCCCGGGCCGGTAGCTCACGCCGCTGTCGAACGGCACGCCCGCCACCGCGATGTCGGCGCGGCCGACCTCATCGAGCCGCGGCAGCCGGGCGAAGGTGGCGATCCCGGCGAAGCGCGGTACCGCGCTCGCGTCGACCGGTCCGCGCGGCGTCGAGGGACGATTCTCGATGGGTTGCATGTTAGACAACTTTCGATACGCTTCGTGCAACTAGTGTGGTCACCGTACGCCCGTCGCCGAGCGTCCGTCAAGGTGAGCGACCAACAGCGAGGATCGACATGCGCCCCATCCACCCCGATGCCGACGACAGCTCCATCGCCATCGGCGCGAGGCTGCGATCTGCGCGCACCGCGCAGGGCATGTCGCTCAGCCAGGTCGCGGCGACGTCGGGGCTCTCGAAGGGCTTCCTCAGCCGGCTCGAGCGCGATGAGACGTCGCCGAGCGTCGCGACGCTCGTGCAGCTGTGCCAGGTGCTCTCGTTGCCGGTGGGCGCGCTCTTCGAGGAGCCGGACGTGCAGCTCGTGCAGTGGGCGGATGCGCCGCGCATCAACCTCGGTGGCGTCGGTGCGGATGAGCGCATGCTCTCGCCGCGCGGGCAGGAGCAGCTGCAGGTGCTGCGCTCGGAGCTCGAGCCCGGCGCGCACGGCGGCTCGGAGCTCTACACGATCAGCTGCGAGGTGGAGGTGCTGCACGTCGTCGCGGGCGCGGTCGAGGTGCGCTTCGCCGATCGCACCGTGCTCGTCGGTGCGGGCGATGCGCTGACGATGCCGGGCCGCGAGCCCCACACGTGGCGCGTCGCGGGCGACGAGCGCGCGGTCGCGATCTGGGTGCTCGCCCCCGCCCCGTGGAGCGGCTCGGCGTAGCCTGCGGCCAGCGGTCGCGGGCCGTCAGGCGCGCGCGGCGAGCTGCCGCACGAGTCGCTCGACCGCGTAGTGCGGGTCGCGCTCGGCGCCCTTCACGGCGTGGTCGGCGTGGGCGATCGCCTCGATCGCGTCGCACAGCGTCGCATCGGTGTAGCCGCGCAGGTCCTTGCGGGCGTTCCGCACCTGCCAGTCCTGCATGCCGAGCTGCCGCGCGGCCTGCGAATCGCCGCCGCCCGCGCCGGAGACCTTCGCGAGCTGCCGGAAGCGCATCGCGAACGCGGCGACGATCGGCACGGGATCGGCGCCGGTCGCGATCGCGTGCCGGAGCGTGACGAGCGCTGTCGCGACGTCGCCCGCGATCACGGCGTCGACGACGGCGAACGCCGTCGTCTCGACACGGCCCGAGTAGTAGGTGCGCACGACCTGCTCGGTGACGTCGCCCTGCGTATCGAGCGCGACTTGGCGCACCGCGTTCGCGAGCTCCGCGATGTCGGAGTGGAACGCATCCACGAGTGCGGCGATCGCGCCCGGCGTCGCCTCGCGCTCGAGCAGCCGCAGCTCGCCGCGCACGAACGGCACGAGCTCGTCACGCTTCAGCGGCTGGCACACCACCTCGATCGCGCCCGGCGTCTTGCGGATCGCGTCGAGCATCTTCTTGCCGCGCACGGTCGAGCCGTCGTGGCGGATGACGAGGGTCGTGCCATCGACGGGCGAGGCGAGGTAGCGAAGCACGTCGGCGATGAGGGCGTCGGTCGCCTTCACGCCGTTCCCGACGCGCACGAGCCGCGGCTCGTCGAAGAGCGAGGGGCTCGCGATGAGCTCGAGCGCGCCGTCGATGTACTGGCCGGCGTCGACGTCGTGGATCTCGAGCTCGGGATCCTCCATGAGCAGCAGCGCGCGCAGCCGCTGCATCGCGCGATCGGCGAGGAACGACTCCTTGCCGAACACGAGCACGACCGGCGCGGGAGACACCTGCTCCCACGTGATCTTCGGGATGGCGATCTTGGGGACGCTCGCTGCCACGCCTCCAGCCTACGGCGGGCCGCCGACGCGCTCCGACCACACGCGCACGCCGCCCTCGTCGACCGCGAGCGCGATCGTGCCGAGCTCGTCGGTGCGCAGCGCCTGGCCGCCGGCCTCCCGCACGAGCCGGAGGGACGCATCCGTCGGGTGCCCGTAGTCGTTCTCCCCCACGCCCACGAGCCCGACGGCGGCACCGATGCGGCGGTAGAGGGCGGGCAGCTGGTCGGCGGAGCCGTGGTGAGCGACGACGACGACGGATGCGCTCGGCACGCCCGCGCGCAGGAGTCGCGATTGCGCCTGCGCACCGAGGTCGCCGAGCACGACGAGCTCGAGCCCGCCGCCCGGCGCGTCGATCGCGACAGCGACGCTCGCGTCGTTGCCCGGTTCGTTGTCGGCGATCGGCCAGAGCGCCTCGACGCGCAGCTCGCCGAGCGCCCACGCGTCCCCGCGGCGGGCCTCGTGCGTCGCGGCACCGGTCGCGGCGAGCTCGGCGACGAGCGCCTCGGATCGCTCGTCGACCGGACCGTGCACGAGCAGCCCGACCCGGCCGAGCAGCGCGCTCGCGCCGCCCGCGTGGTCGATGTCGAAGTGGGTGAGCACGAGCAGGTCGACGCGGCGCACGCCGAGCGCCGTGAGGCAGCCGTCGATGCGCGACGGCTCGGCGCCGGCGTCGACGAGCACGGTCGCGCTGCCATGGCGCATGAGCGTCGCGCTCCCCTGCCCGACGTCGCACTGCGCGATGCTCCAGTCGGCGAGCGCGCCCAGGCGCACGCTCGGCCAGGCGGCGAAGCCCGCGGCGACGAGCCCGACGGCGGTGGCGATCGCGACGCTTCGCGCGATCCGGCCGCGCGCATGACCGACGAGCACGGCGGCGAGCATGGCGGATGCGGTGAGCGCGCCCCAGGGGGCGACCGGCCACGGCACTTGGGCGGCCGGCAGCTGCTGGGCGACCATCGCGACCTGCGCGATCCATGCGGCGGGGAGCCACGCGACCCACGCGAGGCCCGCCGCGACCGCGGGCGCGAGCGGCGACGCGAGGCAGGCCGCGAGCCCGACGACCGTGACGATCGGCGCCGCCGGTCCGGCGAGCAGGTTCGCGAGCACGGAGACGGCGCTCACGCTCGCGTCGAGCCCGACGAGCACCGGCAGGCACCAGAGCTGCGCGGCCGCCGGCACCGCGACGAGCGCCGCGATCGGCATCGGCAGCACCCGCGAGAGCGCCTCGGCGATCGGGCGCCCGTGCACGATGAGGCCGCACGTCGCGAGTGCCGAGAGTGCGAAGCCGGGGCTCGTCGCGAGGTGCGGCTGCGCTGCGAGCACGAGCAGCACCGCGAGCGAGAGCAGCGCGACGGCGCCTGCTCGCCGCCCCGTGACGACGCCGACGAGCGCGATCGCGGCCATCGCTCCCGCCCGCACGACGGACGGCTCCGGCGTGACGAGCACGACGAAGCCGGCGAGCGCTGCGGCCGCGACCGCGACGCGGACCGGCCGTCGAGCGCCGAGCGCTGCGGCGGCTTGGAACGCTGCGCCGACGACGATGACGCAGTTCGCTCCCGAGACCGCGGTGAGGTGGCTGAGCCCGGAGTCGAGCATCGCGGCCCGAAGCGTCGCGCTCACGCGTCGCTCGTCGCCGATCGTGAGACCGGGCAGCAGCTCGCCGCCCATGCCGGGCAGCTGCGCGGACGCCGCGAGCAGTCCGTCGCGCAGCGTCCCCGCCCATGAGGCCCAGCCGGCCGGCTCACCGACCTCGAGCGAGCCGCAGGTGATGAGCCAGCGCGAGCCGTCGAGCCACGCGTCGCAGCGGCCGACCGCGGTTGCGCCGATCGCGAGCGGCGCATCCGGCGCGCGCAGCAGCATCGCGCTGCGCGCCGAGCCAGCACCGTCACAAGCCGTGACGACGACCTCGGTCGGCGCGACCTCCCCGAGCACCAGCAGGGCCAGCTCGTCGCAGCGCTCGAGCTCGCTCGATGCCGCCGCGTCAGCGCCCACGAGCAGCGGGCACGCGAGCGCGGCGCCGACCGCGATCGTCCGCACCAGCGCCGCGGCCCGCTGGCTGCGCCTCGCGAGCACGTGCGCGAGCAGCAGGCCGCCGGCCGCGACTGTCGCGCACACGCTCGCCGCGGGCGTCAGCGCGACCGGGTGCGGACTGAGCCCCGCGAGCAGCGCCCACGCGATCGCGACCGGCAGGGCGAGGCGCAGGTCGCGCATCAGAGCGTCACGAGCGGCGTGAGGGTCGCGAGCAGCGCCGGCCCGATGCCCGGCACGTCGTCGAGCTGAGCGAGGTCGGTGAAGGGCCCGTGCTCGTCGCGGTGGGCGATGATCGCGAGCGCCAGCGACGGGCCGACGCGCGGCAGCGATTCGAGTGCCGCCTGATCCGCCTGGTTGAGCGACACGAGCCCGCCAGCCGCGACCCCGCTGCCGGGCGCACCGGGCTGCGGGGCCGCGGCCGCCTGCTCGACGGTCGGCACGACGAGCTGCTCGCCGTCGACGACGGGGCGCGCGAGGTTCAGCGCGCCCGGCGCCGCTTCGGCGCTCGTGCCGCCGGCCCGGGCGAGCGCGTCGAGCACGCGCGAGCCGCTCGGCAACCGGTACACCCCCGGCCGGGCGACCGCGCCCTGGACATCGACGACGAGGTCCGAGGCGGCCGTCGCGACCGGCTCCGCGACGATCGTCGCAGGCGCGGCGTCCTGCACCATGCGCTGCGCGACGCCGCCGGCGACGGCGCCCAGGACGAGCAGCACTGCGGCGCCCGCGCCGAGCCGCCAACGCGCATCCGTCCCGGCCATCCGGGAACGGTAGGACGGATGCTTCGGCGCTGGCGCCGTCGCGAGGGCGGTCTGTGGATCAGCCGCGCTTCGACACGGTCAGCGCGCTGCGCGCGCGGATCGGCGGACCCTGAGCCGGTGCGCGCCGGAGGCGCTCACCGAGCCGAAGGGCAGCCAGCGGAGGGTCAGCCGACGACGAAGTTCACGAGCTTCGGCGCCCGCACCACGACGTGCCGCACGACGCCGTCGCCGATCGAGCGCGCGACGCCCGGCAGCTCGCGCGCGCGGCGCTCGAGCTCGGCATCGGCGATGTCGACGGGCACGTCGACGCGGTCGCGCACCTTGCCGTTCACCTGCACGATCGCCGTCGCGGACTGCTCGACGAGCAGCGAGCGGTCGGGCTTCCGCCATCCCGCGTTCGCGATCGAGGGCTCGTGGCCGAGGTTCGCCCACATGTCCTCCGCCGTGTACGGCGCGAAGAGGGACAGGCCGAGCGCGATCGTCTCGACCGCCTCGCGCACCGCGGGGTCAGCGGCGCCGGCGCCCGAGTCGACGGCCTTGCGCGTCGCGTTGGTCAGCTCCATGAGGCGAGCGACCACGACGTTGAACTTGAGCGACTCGACGAGACCCGGCGCATCCGCCAGGAACCGGTGCGTCTCGCGCCGCAGCCCCCGGTCGCCGCCCTTCGGGTCGGCGCCGCGCTTCGCGAGCGGCTCCTTCGAGAGCCGCCAGGCGCGCGCCAGGAACTTCTGCGCACCGGTCGGGCTCACGTCGCGCCAGTCGATGTCGTCCTCGGGCGGGCCGGCGAAGCTCATCGCGAGCCGCACCGCGTCGACGCCGTGCTTCTCGAGCTCGTCCGAGAGCTCGACGAGGTTGCCCTTCGACTTCGACATCTTGCCGCCGTCGAGGATCACCATGCCCTGGTTGAGCAGCGACTCGAAGGGCTCGGTGAAGGGCACGTGGCCCATGTCGAAGAGCACCTTCGTGATGAAGCGCGCGTAGAGCAGGTGCAGGATCGCGTGCTCGACGCCGCCGACGTAGCGGTCGACGGGCGCCCAGCGCTCGACCTGCGCCTTGTCGAACGGCTGGGTGTCGTCGTTCGGGCTCAGGAACCGCAGGTAGTACCACGAGGAGTCGACGAACGTGTCCATCGTGTCGGCGTCGCGGCGCGCGGGGCTGCCGTCGATCGGCGACGCCACGTTGACCCAGTCCTCGGCGGCGCCGAGCGGGCTCGTGCCCTTCGGAGACAGGTCGAGGCCGTGCGAGTCGGGCAGCGTGACGGGCAGCTGCTCGAGCGGCACCGGCACCTCCTGCCCGTCGGCGGTGTGGATGATCGGGATGGGCGTGCCCCAGTAGCGCTGTCGGCTCACGAGCCAGTCTCGCAAGCGGAACGACTTCGCCGCGCGGCCGACGCCCTCACGCTCGAGCAGCTGGATCATGCGGTTGATCGCGTGCTCCTTCGAGAGCCCGTCGAGCTCGCCGGAGTTGATCATCCGGCCCTCGCCGGGCAGCGCGACGCCGGTCGAGGCCGGGTCGAGCGCCGGCAGGTCGTCGGGCAGCACCGCGTTGCCGTGCTCGTCGAGCGGGATCGTCGGCATGACGCCCGTGACGGGCGCGAGCGTGTCGACGACGACCTTGATCGGCAGGTCGAAGGCGCGCGCGAAGTCGAGGTCGCGCTGGTCGTGGGCCGGCACGGCCATGACGGCGCCGTGGCCGTAGTCGGCGAGCACGTAGTCGGCGGCCCACACGGGCATCCGCTCCCCCGTCAGCGGGTGGATCGCGACGCGGCCGAGGTCGACGCCCGTCTTCGGGCGCTCGGTGCTCTGCCGGTCGATCTCGGTCATCCGCCCGACCGTGTCCAGGTAGTCCTGGAACCGCATCCGCACCTCAGGGCTCGCGCCCGCGACGAGCTCGGCGGCGAGGTCGGAATCGGGCGCGACGACCATGAAGGTCGCGCCGTAGAGCGTGTCGGGGCGAGTCGTGAAGACGGGCACGCGCGAGTGGTGCCCCTCGATCTCGAACTCGACCTCGGCACCCTCGGAGCGGCCGATCCAGTTGCGCTGCATCCGCAGCACCTTCTCGGGCCAGCGGCCCTCGAGCTGGTTGAGGTCGTCGAGCAGGCGGTCGGCGTACTCGGTGATCTTGAAGTACCACTGGGTCAGCTTCTTCTTCACCACGGGGGTGTCGCAGCGCTCGCACAGCCCGCCGACGACCTGCTCGTTCGCGAGCACCGTCTGGTCCCTGGGGCACCAGTTGACGTTCGAGGGCTTCCGGTAGGCGAGGCCCGCCTTGTACATCTCGAGGAACAGCCACTGGTTCCACTTGTAGTACGAGGGGTCGGAGGTGTGGAGGATGCGGTCCCAGTCGAACGCGGTCGCGTACAGCCGCATCGAGCGCTTGTGCTGCTCGATGTTGGCCTCGGTCCACTCCTTCGGGTCAGCCCCGCGCCGGATCGCGGCGTTCTCGGCCGGGAGGCCGAACGAGTCCCAGCCGATCGGGTGCAGCACGTTGAAGCCCTGCTGCCGCCAGTAGCGCGCGAGCACGTCGCCGTAGGCGTACGACTCGGCGTGCCCCATGTGGAGGTCGCCCGAGGGGTAGGGGAACATGTCGAGCACGTACTTGCGCGGCCGGGCGTCGGTCTCGTCGTCGGTCGCGAAGGGGCGCAGCTCATCCCACACCGGCAGCCACCGCTGCTGGATGCGGGCGAAGTCGTAGGTCTCGTCGGTCACGTGGGCTCCTGGATGTCGTCGGCCGGAGTCGGCACGACGGCTTCCCAGTCTACGGGCGCTCGTCCGCAGGCGACGCGTGGCACAATCGGGGCAGCCGGAGGGAGGCCCAACGGTGCCGGAGTTCGAGAATCCGCCCGCCACGGTCGATGTGCCAGGCGTGCGCGTGACGCGCATCGTCGCCGTCGACGCGGAGCGCGCCACGGTGTGGCGCTGCCTCACCGAGCCCGAGCTGCTCGCGCGCTGGCTCGGCGACATCGCCGCGTTCCCCGACGGCGTCGTCGCCGGCGCGACCGGCCGCTTCGCCTGGACGGGCGAGGTCGTGCTCGCCGCGCGCATCCGCGAGCTCGAGCCCGGCTCGCGCTTCGTCTTCGACTGGGCCGAGGGCATCCTCTCGGACAAGGCGTCGACGGTCGAGGTGACCCTGCGCGACGTCGACGGCCAGACGCAGGTGCACCTCGTCGAGTCGGGGTTCCCGCTCGAGGGCGACGACGCGTCGAAGCGCGAGTCGCTGCGCGCGCTCGCCGCCGGCTGGACGGTCGAGCTCGACGAGCTCGTGGACCTCGCCGAGCACCTCGAGTCGGCGAGCACCTGAAGCAACCCGAGGGTTGCACTTCGACCCTCATGCGCCTAGCGTGACCTGCAACCGAACGATTGCAGGAGGAGCCATGTCGCAGACGGAGTCCGGGCACACGCACGACGCCCAGGCGGCGATCGACGAGCCGAACGCTCGCGTGACGCGAACGATCGCGGTGCGCGCCCCGATCGAGGTCGTGTGGGAGTGCCTCACCGACCCCGCCTCGCTCGCGGAGTGGTTCGGCGACAGCGCGACGTTCCCCGGCGGCACCGGCGCGGGCGCGTCGGGCTCCTTCGGCTGGAGCGACGCCGGCGAGTTCCCCGCGCGGGTCGAGCGCGCGGATGCGCCGAACGTGTGGGCGTTCCGGTGGAGCCGGCGCGGCGAGCCGCTCCGCGACGAGACCAGCACGCTCGCGACCTTCACGCTCGAGGAGGTCGACGGCGGCACGCGCGTCACCGTGGTCGAGAGCGGCTTCGAGCGGCTCGGCGACGAGCTCGCCGTGCGCGCCGCGCTCGAGGACAATCGCGAGGGCTGGACGTCCGAGCTCGACGAGCTCATCGCGCTCATCGCCCGCCGCTGGACGCCCTCCGCGGTCGACCCGCTCGCCGGCACGATCACCCGCACCCTCGACGTCCCGGCGCCGGTCTCGCTCGTCTGGCGGCACCTCACCGATCCGGCCTCGATCGAGGCGTGGTGGGGGCATCCCGCTGACTTCCCCGGCGGCCTCCGCGAGGGCGTCACGGGCACGTTCGAGCACGAGGGCGAGCGGTGGCCGGTCGCGATCCGCGTGCTGCGACCCGAGCGCACGCTCGCGTTCCGCTGGGGCGAGATCGGCGAGCCCGAGCCGGGCCCGACGGCGTGCGACGTGCGCTTCGACCTCGAGCCGCTCGGCGACGGCACTCGCGTCACGGTCGTGGAGTCGGGGTGGATGCGCGTGCCCGGCGACGTGCGCGACGACCGGATGCGCGGCAACGCCACCGGGTGGGAGATGGTGCTCGACGGCCTGCGGCGGCACGTGCTCGAGGCCGCGGCATGAGCGGACTGGCCGCCCCCACGCAGCAGCTCGCGGCGCTCGCCGACGACACCCGCTGGGCGATCCTCGAGCTGCTCGGCAGCGGGGCGCGCTCCGCGAGCGAGCTCGCCGAGGAGCTGCCCGTCTCGCGGCAGGCGATCGCGAAGCACCTCGCGGTGCTCGAGGCCGCCGGCCTCGTCGATGCGACGCGCGAGGGCCGCTCGGTGCGGCACCGGGCGATCGGCGCGAGCCTCAGCGCGCTCGCCGACCGGCTCGACGCGATCGGGCGGCAGTGGGAGTCGCGACTCGACCGCGTCGCGCGGCTGGCCGAGGAACGCGCGGCGGGCGATCGCGACCGCGGCTGAGCCGCAGTCTCGCGTCGCTCAGGCTGGCACGAGCGACGCGAGCATCGCCGCGGCCTTGACGTGCAGCTCCTCGACCTCGAACGCCGGCTCCGAGAGGGCCGTCACTCCCCCGCCGACTCCGATGTGGGCACCCGCGGCGTCGGCGACGACGGACCGGATGACCATCGCGAGCTGGCACGTCTCGCCCGCGACGATCCCGAAGCATCCGCTGTAGATGCCGCGCGGGGCGCCCTCGAGCTCGTGCAGCAGCTCGACCGTGCGGCGCTTCGGCGCGCCGGTCATCGAGCCCGCGGGGAACAGCGCTCGGACGGCGTCGAGCGGGCCGAGGCCGGGCAGCAGCCGGGAGCGCACGGTGGAGACGAGCTGGTGCACCGTCGGGTACGTCTCGACGGCGAGCAGGTCCGCGACGTCGACCGAACCGGGCGCCGAGACCCGCTGCAGGTCGTTGCGGCACAGGTCGACGATCATGACGTTCTCGGCGCGCTCCTTCTCGCTCTCGAAGAGCTCGCGCGCGAGCGCCTCGTCGTCGTTGGTGCCCCGGCGGCGCGTGCCCTTGATCGGGCGGGTGGTGGCGACACCGCCCTCGACGCGCAGGAAGGTCTCGGGGCTCGCGCTCGAGACCGTGACGCCGCCGATGCGGAGCAGCCCGCCGTGGTGCACGGGGCTCGCGGCGCGCAGCCGCGCGTGGGTCGCGACCATGTCGAGCGGCGGCGCCTCGATCGCGGTCGTGAGGCACAGCACGTAGGAGTCGCCGTCGCGGATGTGGTCGCGGCAGCGCTCGACCTTCGCGGCGTAGGCGGCGTCGTCGTCGCGCCAGCGGAGGCTCGACGGATCGATGCGCGCGCTCGAGGGCACGCGCCCGGGGGGCACCTCCGCGAGCGCCCACGGCTCGCCGCTCCGCGACTGCAGCTGCGCCTGGCCGCCCGAGACGACGATCCAGCGGTCGAGCAGCAGCCACACCGCCTCGGGGAAGCGCCCCGGCGCGGGCTCGAGCCCGAGCATCCGCACACCCGCCTCGAAGCCGAGCCAGCCGACCCACGCGCCCGGCGTCGCCGCCCGCGCCGCCTCGAGCGCCTCGAGCGCGTCCCCCTCGACGGGGCGGCCGTCGAGCGACGCGCGGCCGTCCTCGACGAGCAGCACGTGCGCTCCGGTGCCGATCACGTGGTCGCCGCTCGACGAGGAGTCGAGCCAGACGACGTCGCCGCCGGCGGCCTCGAGCGCGGCGAACGCCGACTCGGGCGAGACGTCGACGGGGAGCGACCAGCGAGCGCCGAGGTGCGGCAGCAAGTGCGCAGAGGTCGCTGGCATAGGGTGCATCCTATGAGCGCCGAGCACCCCGTCCGCGCGTGGACGGCGGGTGGCTTCGAGCCCGTCGACGAGCCGATCGGCGCGACGCTCGCGGCCGATTCGTGGCTCGTCGTCGACGGCCGCGTGCTCGCGTGGCAGCGGCACCAGCTGCGGTTCGCGGATGCGGTGGCGGAGGCGGGCGGGGATCGTCTCGACGCGATGGCGGCCGTCAGGAGCGCCGTCGGGCTCGCGCCCGCTGAGGGCCGCTGGTCGCCGCGCGTCGACCTCACCCCGGCAGGCATCCGGCTGCGGATCCGGCCGGCACCGGCGCCGAGCGACACGGTCGAGGTCGTCACCGCGTCGCGCGATCCCCGGCGCGAGCCGCTGCGGAAGGGCCCCGACCTCGAGGCGCTGCAGGCGCTGCTGGAGGAGGAGTCGGCGAGGGCCGGCCGCGACGTCGAGCCGATCCTGTGCTCGGACGGCTGCGTCGCCGAGGGATCCCGGTCGGCGCTGCTGTGGTGGCAGGACGGCGTCCTGCACGTGCCGGCCCCGCGCATCCGCCGCATGGCCTCTGTGACCGCCGCGGTGATCGAGGAGGTCGCCGCCCTCGACGGCGTGGAGGTGCGGCGCGTCGCAGCGCGCCCGGAGGAGCTCGAGGGCGCCGAGGTGTGGCTCGCGAACGCGCTGCGCGGCATCCGCGGCGTCGCGGCGTGGCTCGGCGGGCCGGAGGTCGCCGCACCATCGCGCGTCGGCGCGTGGCGGGAGCGGCTCGAGGGGCTCCGCACGCCGGCGATGGCGGGCCGCTCGTGATCGATGACGTCATCGACGTCGTGCTCGAGACGGTCGGCTCGATCGACCCGTGGCTGCGCACCCTGCTCGCGTTCCTCGCGATGGCGCTCGAGACGAGCGTGCTGCTCGGGCTCTTCGTGCCGGGCGACACGGTCGTCATCATCGCCGCCCTCGCGGTCGAGGAGTGGCCGTGGTGGCTCGCCCTCATCGCCGCGACGGTGCTCGGCGCGCTCGCGGGCGAGTCGATCGGCTTCGCGATCGGGCGCTGGCTCGGCCCATCGATCGATCGGTGGCTCGCCCGCCGCTGGCCGGCGGCATCGAAGCGCTGGCGCCGCACCGAGCGGTACCTCGCGCGGCGCGGGGGCATCGCGATCTTCCTCTCGCGCTTCCTCCCGGTCGCGCACTCGCTCGTGCCGCTCATCGCCGGCGCCTCGCCGATGCCCTACCGGCGGTTCCTCGCCTGGACGATCCCCGCGTGCGTGCTGTGGGCGACGGCCTACGCGAGCGCCGGCTGGGCGGCCGGCGGCAGCTATCGCGAGCTCGCCGACGACTTGCACGGCGCCGGCTACGTGCTCGTCGGGGTGATCGTCGCCTTCATCCTCGTCGTGTGGGGCGTCAAGCAGCTCGTCTCACGGCTCGAGGCTCGGCACATGCGCGAGGACGACGACATCGAAGAACGCTCGGCCGAAGGGCGCTCGGGCGAGGACGGCTGAGCGCTACGCGCCCTCGGCGAGCTGCGGCAGCGCCGCGACGACGCGCTCGCGCATCACCTGCACGCCGAGCTGGAGGTAGCGCGGGTCGCCGTCGGGGTCGTGCAGGAACGCGTAGGTCACGAGCGCGTCGAGCGCCCCGATCGCGAGCTCGAGCGACTGGCGCTGCTCGTCGTCGAGCTCGATCTCCCAGCGCTCGCGAAGGTGCGCGGCCATGTCGTCGACGAAGGTCGGAGCGACGGGCGGCCGCTCGGAGGGGCCGAGGTCGAGCCCCTCGCCGCCGCGGAGCGAGCGGAACGACGGCACCGTGCGGAACGTCTCGACCATCGCGTCCACGACCGCCTCGATCGTCGCCATGAGCGAGGGGTGCTCGGCGAGCAGCACGCGCTCGATCGCGAGCCGGATGCGCTCGAGGTTGCGCTCGGCGAGCGCGACGAGCACCGCGACGCGGTCGGGGAAGTAGCGGTAGACCGTGCCGATCGAGGCGCCGGCGCGCTCGGCGACGAGGGCCGTCGTGAGGTGTTCGATGCCGTGATCGACCACGACCGCCGCCGCTGCGTCGAGGAGTGCCTCGATGCGCAGCGCCGCGCGCGCCTGCACCGGCTCATGCCGCACCGTGACGGAGGAGCCGCTGCCCTGGCGATCGTTCATGCGTCCATCCTCTCGCACGGGGTGCCCGAGCGGTGAGAGCATGTCGGGCATGTGTGGACGCTACGTCATGGCGACGCCCGCGACCGATCTCGTGGCCCTCTTCGAGGTCGACGAGCAGGGCGAGATCCCCGCGGCGAACTGGAACATCCCGCCGACGACGACGGTGCCGATCGTCGTCGAGCCGGCCCCGCGCGACGACTCGCCGCCCATCCGGCGGCTCGAGCCCGCCCGCTGGGGCCTCGTGCCGTCGTGGGCCGACGACGTCTCGGTCGGCTCGCGCGCGTTCAACGCGCGCGCCGAGAGCGCGGCGTCGAAGCCGATGTTCCGCGACGCCGTCCGCGAGCGCCGCGCGCTCGTGCCTGCCGACGGCTGGTTCGAGTGGCAGAAGCGGGGCGAGTCGAAGACGCCCTTCTACATCCACGACGACCGCCCGCTGAGCTTCGCCGGCCTCTACGCCTGGTGGAAGCAGCCCGACGGCTCATGGCTGCTCTCGACGACGATCCTCACGACAGCGGCGACGGGTGCGCTCGCCGACATCCACGAGCGCATGCCGGTCGTCGTCTCCCCCGAGATGCGGGATGCGTGGCTCGACCCGGACGAGGACGGCGAGGCCGCGCTCGAGGCCGTCGTCGCCGAGGCGGGCTCGGTCGCCGAGTCGCTCGCGATGCACGAGGTCGATCGACGCGTCGGGAGCGTGCGGGAGGAGGGCCCGTCGCTCATCGAGCCGGTGTCGAGTCGGTAGGGTCGATCCCGACCGAGTCGCGGGAGGAGCCGCCCATGGATGAGCTGGTGCCGCTCGCCCGCATCCCCGAGCCGATCAAGCACGTCGCGGCGCGCGTGGAGGACTGGGTGCACGAGCACCGCGAGGCCGGGGCGCTGCGATCCGGCCGCATGCCCGCGATCGTCACCTACCCCGGCTACGGCGGCGAGGGTTGGGTGCGCGTGCTCGCGCGCGTGCTGCTCGTCGAGCCCGGCGGTGAGCGCGGCGCGCTCTACGAGAACGTGCGCGGCTGGCGCTCGTTCACGTCGCTCGCGCTCAACGACGTCGACGTGATGATCGAGGCGGGCGGCGAACGCCACGTCGTGACCGCCGATCGCGGCGGCCTCGTCGACGCCCGCGTGCCGATGCAGCTCGAGCCCGGCTGGCGCGAGGTGACCGTCTCCGTCGCGGGCAGCGCGCCCGTCACGGCGCCCGTGTTCGTCGTCGATCCCGCCACGCGCTTCGGCGTCGTGAGCGACATCGACGACACAGTGATGGTGACGTCGCTGCCGCGCCCGCTCCTCGCCGCCTGGAACGCGTTCGTGCTCGATGAGCACGCGCGCTCCCCCGTGCCGGGCATGGCGGTGCTCTACGAGCGCATCGCGCAGCGGCATCCCGAGAGCCCCTTCATCTACCTCTCGACCGGCGCCTGGAACGCGGCGCCGGCGCTCACGCGCTTCCTCTCCCGCAACCTCTACCCCGCGGGCAGCATGCTGCTGACCGATTGGGGCCCCACCCCCGACCGCTTCTTCCGCTCCGGCAAGGAGCACAAGCGCGCGCAGCTGCGCCGGCTCGCGCGCGAGCTGCCGCACGTGCGGTGGCTGCTGGTCGGCGACGACGGCCAGCACGACGAGGAGCTCTACGGCGAGTTCGCGAGCGCCCACCCCGAGCACGTGCGCGCCGTCGCCATCCGCGAGCTCTCAGCGCAGGAGGCGGTGCTCGCCGGTGGCCGCAAGCACGCCGACACGCGCTCGATGCACCCGTGGGTGTGGTCGTCGAACGGCGGCGGGCTCGCGAAGGAGCTCGGCGCCATCCCCGAGCTCGACATCCTGTGAGCCCGGCTTCGCCCGACCGCATCCGCCCGATCGCGATCGCGCTCATCCGCGACGCCGACGGCCGCCTGCTCGTGACGAGCACCGACGATCCCGTCACCGGTCGCACGTTCGTCCGGCCGCCGGGCGGCGGCATCGAGCCGGGCGAGCTCGCGACCGGGACGATCGTGCGCGAGCTCGACGAGGAGCTCGGCCTCGCGGTCGAGTCGCCCCGGCTCCTCAGCGTCATCGAGCACGTCTTCGACTTCGCCGGGCACACGCTGCACGAGCACGTGTTCGTGCTCGCGGTCGAGGCGGCGGCGGATGCGGTGCTCCCCTCGGTCACGGATGCCGGCCACCCGGTGTGGTGGCTCCCCGTCGAGCGCTTCCGCGACCCCGCGCTCGACCTGGTCCCGCGCGGCCTCCTCGAGCTCGTGGAGCAGGCGCAGGACTGAGCGTGTCCCGGTCGCACGAGCGACGGGATACGGTGACGCCATGGCCGAGCCAGAGCAGCAGGGCCGCGAGGTCCCCGACGGCACGGCGGCGCGCGCGGGCTGGGCTCGTGTCGCGCGCACCGGAGCGCTCGCCTCGGCGGCGCTCGTCTGCACCGGCATCGTCGCGATGCTGCTCGCGGCGCTCGTCGGCCAGCGCGCACTCTCCATGCCCTCGCTGCTCCTGCTCGTGCTCGGCCTCTCCGGTCTCATGGCGATCACCGCGGCCTCCAGAGCCCTGCGGAGGATCGCGCGCACCGGCGTCGAGGTGGACCGCGCGCTCGCGCGCCGGCCGGCCCTCGCCGCGCGGCTCCTCGTTGCGACGGGCGTGCTCGCGCTCGGCCTGTCAGGCGTGGCGTTCGGCGGGCTCATGGTGGCGCTCACCGCCAACCCGCGCTCGCTGCTCCCGCTCGCCTTCGGCGTCGTGCTCGTGCTCGTGGCGCTCGCGCTGCTGCTGCGTCTGTCGCGCTCGATGCGGGCAGAGCCGGCCACCGCGGCCTCCGCGCCGATCGGCTAGCGCGCGAGCACCTCGCCGGCGCGAGCCGACGCGCGCGTCCAGCCGCCGGCAGCGGTCACGCGCACGGGAGCGTCGCCGAGGAACCGCATCGCGACGATCGCCGCCGCCTGGCCCGCCGTGAGCCCGCTCGGGTCGACCGGCCGCGCCCACACCGCTCGCTCCGCGCGTCGACGCACCGCCTCGCCGGGCGACGTCGGGAGCGCCGCCTCGACGTCAGACGCGGCCTCGGCGGCGAGCGCGCGGATCGTCTCGGGCGAGACATCGCCCGCGTGCGCCCAACCCGACCGAGGCGGCGAGACCGCGGCCCACGCGGGCCGGGTCACCGCATCCGGGATCTCCACATCCGCGCCGTCGCGGAGCGCATCGCGGAGCGCCGGCAGCGGCACGACGCCGTCGAAGCGCGCCGGCTCCCGCATGCGCGACGCTCGCGCGACCAGGATCGTGGGCCCCGAGTCGAGGAGTCCGGCAGCCGCCGCCATGGGCGTCGTGAGGAGCGCGACGTCGCCGTCGGCGACGAGTCGCACCGTGCCGTCGCCGAACACGGCGGCGCGGTCGAGCAGCAGGACGAGGTCGGCGCGCGCCCGGTCGTCGAGGGCGAGGATGGCGTGCATGCGCTCCCTAGACTAGGCGGCAGACCGCGAGAGGAACCGAATGAGCGACCGCATCCGCATCCTGCTGGAGACCCTGGACCTGGTCGACACCGGTGCCCGCACGGACGAGGACATCTTCACCGGCACGAGCCACCCGATGCCGCTCGGCCGGGTCTTCGGCGGACAGGTGATGGCGCAAGCCGTGGTCGCGGCGCAGCGGACGATCGCCGAGGACCGGTTCATCCACTCGGTGCACGGCTACTTCGTGCGGCCCGGCGACGTCGAGCTGCCGATCACCTTCGCGGTCGATCGCATCCACGACGGCCGCTCGTTCTCGACGCGGCGCGTGCAGGCCTACCAGCACGGGCTGCCGATCATGTCGATGATCTCGTCGTTCCAGGACGTCGACCCCGGCCCGAGCTCGCAGCACCCGATGCCCGAGGGACTGCCGGCGCCCGAGGACCTGCCCTCCTCGGATGATCTGCTCGCGCCGTTCGCCGAGAACCCCTCGGCGCGAGCCGTGATCGCGCGGCCCTTCGACATCCGCCACGTCGAGGGTCCCGTCTACCTCCCGGACCCCTCGCGCCCGCGGCACGGCAAGCAGCACGTCTGGATCAAGGCGAAGGACCGCCTGCCTGACGACGACGCCCTGCACCGCGCGGCGCTCGCCTACCTCTCGGACTACGCGATCCTCGAACCGATCGTCCGCATGCACGGCGCCGCGTGGTCGACGCCGGGCCTCAAGGCCGCGAGCCTCGACCACGCCGTGTGGTGGCACCGTCGCGCGCGAGTCGACGAGTGGCTGCTGCTCGAGCTCGAGACGAGCTCCTCCGGCGGCGGCCGCGGGCTCGGCCACGGCCTCGTCTACAAGACCGACGGCACGCACGTCGCGACGATCGCGCAAGAGGGGATGGTGCGCGTGCCGACCGAGGAGCAGCAGCACTGATGCCGGTGCGGCCGATCGCGCCCGCAGAGGCGATGCGCACGCTGCGCGCGGTGCTGCCGCTGCGCACCGAGCGGCTGCTGCTGCGCACGCTCTCCCCCGCCGACCTCGACGCGGTGCGCGGCTACCGGAACGCACCCGACCAGCGCCGCTGGACCTACAACCGCGACCAGACCGAGGCCGAGCTCATGGCCTGGACGGCGGGCGGCGCGCCCGTCTTCCTGCGCGACGGCGACGCCGCGCAGCTGGGCATCGAGCTCGACGGGGTGCTCGTCGGCGATCTCATGCTGCGCATCACGAGCCTCGGCAGCCGGCAGGCAGAGCTCGGCTGGATGATCGCGGCCGAGCAGCAGGGCAAGGGCATCGCGACCGAGGCCGCGCGCGCCGCGCTCGAGCTCGCCTTCGCGATGGGCGCGCACCGCGTCATCGCCCACCTCGACGAGCAGAACGTCGGCTCGCGGAAGGTCGCGGAGCGGCTCGGCATGGAGCTCGAGGGGCGCTTCGTCGACGACGAGCTCAACCCCGCGACGGGCGAGCTCGGCACCTCGCTGATCTTCGCGGTGCGGCGCGCCACGTAGGAGGCGAAGCAAGTGGAGGCGGAAGCCCGGAAGGGCCTCCGCCTCCACCTGCAGCGTTCAGTCGTGCTGCGGGAACCCGAGGTTGAGCCCGCCGTGGCTCGGGTCGAGCCAGCGGCTCGTGACGACCTTCTCGCGCGAGTAGAACTCGAACGCGTGCTTGCCGTAGGCCTTGCCCTGCCCGAAGATCGAGCGCTTCCAGCCGCCGAACGAGTGGTACCCGACCGGCACGGGGATCGGTACGTTGATGCCGACCATGCCGACCTGCACCTCGTTCTGGAACCGCCGCGCGGCGCCGCCGTCGTTCGTGAAGATCGCGGTGCCGTTGCCGTAGGGGTTCGAGTTGATGAGCTCGAGCCCCTCCTCGTAGGTCGAGACGCGCACGATCGAGAGCACGGGGCCGAAGATCTCTTCCTTGTAGGCGGCGGAGTCGGTGGGCACGTTGTCGACGAGCGTGGGCCCCAGCCAGAAGCCGTTCGGGTCGCCGTCGACCTCCGGGTCGCGGCCGTCGACGACGAGCGAGGCGCCGTCGTCGGCGGCGGTCTGGATGTAGCCGGCGACCTTGTCGCGGTGCTGCCCGGTGATGAGCGGCCCCATGTCGTTGTCGCGCGTGCCGTCGCCCGTGCGGATCGACGCCATCTTCTCCTTGATCTTCGCGGCGAGCTCGTCGGCGATCGAGTCGATCGCGACGACGACCGAGATCGCCATGCAGCGCTCGCCCGCGGAGCCGAAGCCCGCGTTGACGGCCGCGTCGGCGGTGACGTCGAGGTCGGCGTCGGGCAGCACGAGCATGTGGTTCTTCGCGCCGCCCAGGGCCTGCACGCGCTTGCCGTGCTTCGAGCCGGTCTCGTAGACGTACTCGGCGATCGGCGTCGAGCCGACGAACGAGATGGCCTGGACCTCGGGGTGCGTCAGCAGCGTGTCGACGGCCTCCTTGCCACCGTGCACGACGTTGAGCACGCCATCGGGCAGCCCCGCCTCCTGGAAGAGCTCGGCGATGAAGACCGAGGCCGACGGGTCCTTCTCACTCGGCTTGATGACGACGGCGTTGCCCGCGGCGAGCGCGACCGGCGCGAACCACAGCGGGATCATCGCCGGGAAGTTGAACGGGCTGATGATGCCGACGACGCCGAGGGGCTGGCGCAGCGAATAGACGTCGACGCCGGTCGAGGCGTTCTCGGAGTACTCGCCCTTCGTCAGCAGCGGGAAGGCGGTCGCGAGCTCGACGACCTCGATGCCGCGCGCGATCTCGCCGAGCGCGTCGGAGTGCACCTTGCCGTGCTCGCGCGTGACGATCGCGGCGAGCTCATCCTTGCGCGAGACGATGAGCTCGCGGAAGCGGAACATGATCGCCTGGCGCTTCGCGATCGAGAGGTCGCGCCACGCGGGGAACGCCGCGCTCGCGGCGGCGATCGCCTCGCCGACCTCGTCGGCGCCGGCGAGCGGCACCTGGGAGACGGGCGTGCCGAGGGCCGGGTTGAAGACGGGCGCCGTCTCACCGGCTCCCTGTCGACGCTGCCCGTCGATGAAGTGCGGGATGCGGTCGGGGCCGCTCGGGTCGTCCCTCACCTCGTCGTTGATCTGCTCCTCGGGCTCGACGGCGGTGTCGGTCATGGGGCTCCTCCTCGGATGGCGACGTTGCCCCTCCAGCCTATCGGCGGCGGGTCAGCGACGCCGGAAGGCGATCGGCTCCTCGAAGTACGGCTCCCAGGCCTCGCGCTCCGCGGTCGTGAGCCGACGCGGCCGGCCCGTGGACGCATCCAGCATCACCACCGTCGTCGTCGCCCGCGCGTACAGCTCGGTGCGGTCGGGCGAGCGCACCTCGTAGCAGAGGAGCATGCTCGCGCCGCCCATGTGCCCGATCCACGTGTCGACGATGATCGGCTCGCGGTGGTGCGGGATCTGGCCGAGGTACTCCGCCTCCTGGCGGGCGATCACCGTGATGCTCGTCGCCCCGTGGCCGGCGTCGATGATGGCCGTCGACGGCGAGCCCTCGGGCCCGCCGGCCCAGAAGGCGGCGACGCGCGCCTCCTCGAGGAGCGTCAGCAGCGATGCGTTGTTGACGTGCCCGTAGGCATCGAGGTCCGACCAGCGGACCGTCACCGGCACCGCGAGGCGCATCAGTCCCTCGTGAGCTTCCGGTAGGCCGAGCGGTGCGGCTTCGCGGCGTCGGGACCGAGGCGCTCGATCTTGTTCTGCTCGTACGCCTCGAAGTTGCCCTCGAACCAGTGCCAGTTCGCGGGCTCCTCGTCGGTGCCCTCGTAGGCGAGGATGTGCGTCGCGATGCGGTCGAGGAACCACCGGTCGTGCGTGATGACGACGGCGCAGCCGGGGAACTCGAGCAGGGCGTTCTCGAGGCTGCCGAGCGTCTCGATGTCGAGGTCGTTCGTGGGCTCGTCGAGCAGCAGCAGGTTGCCGCCCTGCTTGAGCGTGAGCGCGAGGTTGAGGCGGTTGCGCTCACCGCCGGAGAGCACGCCCGCCTTCTTCTGCTGGTCGGGGCCCTTGAAGCCGAACTGCGAGACGTAGGCGCGCGAGGGGATCTCGACGTTGCCGACCTGGATGTAGTCGAGGCCGTCGGAGACGACCTCCCACAGGTTCTTGTTCGGGTCGATGTTGGCGCGGCCCTGGTCGACATAGCTGAGCTTGACCGTCTCGCCGATCTTGAGCGAGCCGCCGTCGAGCGGCTCGAGCCCCACGATCGTCTTGAACAGCGTCGTCTTGCCCACGCCGTTCGGGCCGATGACGCCGACGATGCCGTTGCGCGGCAGCGTGAACGAGAGGCCGTCGATGAGCTGGCGGTCGTCGAAGCCCTTCTCGAGGTCGTTCGCCTCGAGGACGATCGAGCCGAGGCGCGGGCCCGGCGGGATCTGGATCTCCTCGAAGTCGAGCTTCCTGGTGCGCTCGGCCTCGGCGGCCATCTCCTCGTAGCGCGCGAGGCGCGCCTTCGACTTCGCCTGGCGGCCCTTCGCGTTGGAGCGCACCCAGTCGAGCTCCTCCGAGAGGCGCTTGGCGAGCTTCGCGTCCTTCTTGCCCTGCACCTGCAGGCGCTCGGCCTTCTTCTCGAGGTAGGTCGAGTAGTTGCCCTCGTAGGGGTAGAGGCGGCCGCGGTCGACCTCGCAGATCCAGCCCGCGACGTGGTCGAGGAAGTAGCGGTCGTGCGTGACGGCCATGACGGCGCCGGGGTACTTCGCGAGGTGCTGCTCGAGCCACAGCACGCTCTCGGCGTCGAGGTGGTTGGTGGGCTCGTCGAGCAGCAGCAGGTCGGGCTTCTCGAGCAGCAGCTTGCAGAGCGCGACGCGGCGGCGCTCACCGCCCGAGAGGTTCGTGACGGGCCAGTCGCCCGGCGGGCAGCGCAGCGCGTCCATGGCCTGCTCGAGCTGCGAGTCGAGGTCCCATGCGTCGGCCGCGTCGATGTCCTCCTGCAGCGTGCCCATCTCTGCCATGAGCGCGTCGAAGTCGGCGTCGGGATTCGCCATCTCGGCGGAGATCTCGTTGAACCGCGTGATCTTCGCGGTCAGGTGGCCGAAGGCCTCCTGCACGTTCTCGAGCACCGTCTTCGACTCGTCGAGCTCGGGCTCCTGCATGAGGATGCCGACGGAGTAGCCCGGCGTGAGCTTCGCGTCGCCGTTCGAGGGCGTGTCGAGGCCGGCGATGATCTTCAGGATCGTCGACTTCCCCGCACCGTTGGGTCCGACGACGCCGATCTTCGCTCCCGGCAGGATCGCGGTCGTGACGTCGTCGAGGATCACCTTGTCGCCCACCGTCTTGCGGGCGCGCACCATGGAGAAGATGTACTCGGCCATGCCCTCAGTCTACGGTGACGATCTCGCCCACGAGGCACCGGCCGGCGCCGAGGGCGTCGGCGCGCAGCGCGTTCGCCTCGTCCTCGCCGACCTGGCCGAGGAGGCACGACTCCCCCTGCCGCACCGCGATCTCGAGGAACGTGACCGGCTCGCCGAGCGAGTCGAGCTCGCGCGTGCGCTCGATCGCGGAGCGCTCGAAGCCTGCAGCCTCGACGGCAGCGACGAGCGCGTGGGGATCGGCGGGCGAGTGCCCCTCGAGCGCCGCGCGGAACGCGTCGAGCTCGGGATCGGTCTCGACATCGACGTCCGCACTGCCACCCGCGTCGGATGCTGACGGCGACGGCGCCGGCACATCGGCGGCGCAGCCGACGAGCGCGAGGACGCCGACGAGCGCGATTGCCGCGAGCTGGCGCACGCGCCCACCTCCGATGCGTGACAGGACGCGGCCAGTCTAGGACGGCCGCCGCTCGCGGCCCGCTCCCCGCGCGGGCTCAGAGCGCGGCGCCTCGGCCGCGCCGCACGCGGCCCGAAAGCGAGACGACGAGCTTCGCGAGCACGGCGCTGACCGCATCGATCGCGAGCAGGAACGCGGTCGCGATCGCGAAGACCAGCACCAGGAAGACGATCATCAGCCATTCCATCGGTGGACCTCCTCGCCGCTCGGGTCATCGTCACGCTATCCGGCCGCAGCGGGGTGCACCAGGGATGCCGACTCAGAACGGCGTCTCGCTGCCGATGACCGGAGCGCCCCACTGCTCGCCGCCCGCGCTCGCGAGCGCGGGCTCCTGCGGCTCGAGTGGCGACGGCTCCACCGGATCGAGCGAGGCGCCCGGCTGCTCGGCCGCGCGCTGCTCAGCGTCGTCACGGGGGCGCCGCTCGCGCGACGTGGGGCTCACGCGCATCGAGTGCCCGATGTGGTCGGCACGGATCTTCACGCTCGTGCCGCGGCGCTCGCCCGACTCCCACTGGTCGACCTTGAGGCGGCCGAGCACGACGACCACGTCGCCCTTGCGGACTGACGTGATGACGTTCCGCGCGAAGCCGCCCCAGGCCTCGACGGTGAACCAGTTGGTGTGGGCATCGACCCAGTCGTCGCCGTCCTTGCGACGGGACTTGCAGCCGATGCGGAACTCGGCGACCTGGTCGCCGGCGACGGACTTCAGGATGGGGTCGGTGCCGATGGACCCGACCACGGAGATTGCTTCGCTCATGCGGGCGAGGATGCACCGGCGAGCGGAGGCGACGAGCGCCTCGACGCGCGGCCTGTGGAGAACCGCGTCAGGCGCGCAGGTACTCCGCGAAGCCGGCGCGGATCTTGTTGACCTTCGGCGCCGCGACGGCGAGGCAGTAGCCCTGCGTCGGGTTCTTCGCGAAGAAGTCCTGGTGGTGGTCCTCGGCGTCGTAGAAGTCGCCGAGCGGCTCGAGCGTCGTGACGATCTCGCCCGGCCACCACTCGCCCGCGCGGGCGATCGCGGTCTCGAAGCGCTCGCGCTCGGCGTCGTCGCGGTAGAACATCGCCGAGCGGTACTGCGTGCCGATGTCGTTGCCCTGGCGGTTGAGCTGGCGCGGGTCGTGCATCGTGAAGAACATGTCGAGCACGACCTCGGTCGGCAGCCGCTCCTCGTCGTAGACGACCTTCACGGCCTCCGCGTGACCCGTCGCCCCCGTGCACACGAGCTCGTAGCTCGGGTGCGGCACCGAGCCGCCCGTGTAGCCCGAGACGACGTCGTCGACGCCGTCGACGACGCGATAGGCGGCGTCGAGGCACCAGAAGCAACCACCGGCGAGCACGATCTCCTGCATGCCGCCAGCGTAGCGGCGGCGGCTGTGCGATCCCGATGTCGGTGGCCGCCCGTAGCGTCGCAGACAGGAAGGAAGGAGCACGCCATGGCCATCATGTCGACCGCCCAGCGGCGCACCGCCCCGCACGCGCCGCACGTGGCGACCAAGCGCGTGCGCGACGACCTCTGGAGGGTGGTCAGCGCGTCCGGCCTCGCCCTCGGCTACATCGCCCGCGTCGACGCGGCGACCGGACCCGCGTTCGAGGCGCGTCGCCTGCTGTCCGGCGGCACCGCGATGCTGCCGATCGGCCAGTGCTGGTCGCTCGACGACGCGCTCGCGTGCTTCACCGGCCCATGATCCACTGCCGAGACGACAAGGGCGGGCCCGAGGCTCTCGCCCCGGCCCCGCCCCGGTTCGCCGTGCGGATCAGGCGCTGACAGGCGCCTGCTGGATCGCGGAGATCTCGATCTCGATGTCGACCTCGTCGGAGAGCATGACACCACCCGTCTCGATCGCGACGTTCCAGCTGATGCCGAAGTCGGAGCGCTTGATGCGCGTGCGCGCCGACGCGCCCGCGCGGGTGTTGCCCCACGTGTCGGGGCCGATGCCGCCGAACTCGACGAGCAGCGCGACGCGCTTCGTCACACCGCGGAGCGTCAGGTCGCCGTCGACGTAGAGGTCGTCGCCCTCGACGCGTCCGCCGGTCGAGACGAAGGTCCACTCGGGGTGCTCCTCGATGGCGAAGAAGTCGTTGGAGCGGAGGTGCTGGTCGCGGTCGGCGTTCTTCGTGTTGATCGTCGACGGGTCGACGGTCGCCGTGATCGACGACTCCTCGGGGTTCTCAGCGAGCACGATCGTGCCCTCGAGACCCTCGATCTCGCCGCGGACCTTCGCGACCATCATGTGGCGGACGGAGAAGGTGACGTTCGAGTGCGAGCCGTCAATGACGTAGGTGCCGGGCTGGTAGCCGGGGAAGTTCTGCAGCATGGGTGCCTTTCGGGGCGTCGGTGAAGTCGTACGAATTCGAACAACACGCTATCGCGCGAAGCCATTCCCGATCCGTTGCGACGCGCCTCGCGGCCCGTCACTCGCCCGAGAGCAGCGGCTTCCCCTCCTTGCGGTTCTGGAGCATCCGATGCACCACGAACCACACGAGCACCACGACGACGAGCCCGATGACGACCCACTGCAGCCAGTCCATGTAGGGCTCGATGACGTGGTAGTTCCGGCCGAGGAAGACGCCGATGAGGATGAAGATCGTGTTCCAGATGGCGGAGCCGACGAGGGTGAGCCCGAGGAAGAGCAGCACCGGCATGCGCTCGATGCCCGCGGGGATCGAGATGAGGCTGCGGAAGATCGGCAGGAAGCGGCCGAAGAGCACCGTCTTCCAGCCGTGCTTCGCGAACCACGCGGTCGTCTTGTCGATGTCGCTCGCGCGCACGAGCGGCATCTTCCGCGCGATCGACGCGAGCCGGTCGTGGCCCAGCCAGCGGCCGAGCAGGTAGAGCACGAGCGCGCCGAAGACCGAGCCGATCGTGGTCCAGATGATGGCCTCGGCGACGGTGAAGGTGCCCTGCGCCGCGCTGAAGCCTGCGAGCGGCAGGATGACCTCGCTCGGGATGGGCGGGAAGAGGTTCTCGGCGGCGATCGCGACGGCGGCACCCGGAGCGCCGATCGTCTCCATGAGTCCCACCGCCCAACCGGCGACGCCGCTCAGCTCGTCGGAGGGCTGGGTGGACTGCAGGATGGTCGGGAGCACCACGACAGCCTACGGTCGTCGATCTGGTGGATCCATCAGGTAGGCGTCGTGCCACGAGAAGCCCCTGCGCGTGATCGTGACGATCGCGTGGCAGTTCCGGCAGCGCACATCGCACTTCGCGATCTCCGCTCGGATCACGGACAGAGCGCGTCCCCGTCGCACCATGTTGCCGACCGTGTCGACCTTGCTCCCCCGGACGTGATCGAACTCGAGCACCCGGATGTCCGCGCTGCCGCAGTCCACGCACCCTTCGGAGAACCGCGTCATGATCAGGTCGAACGCCTGCTGCCGTCGGGCTCTGCTCGTTCGGCGCACGTTGGCCTTGTGCCGGACCGCGTTCTCCCGGTAGTAGGCCTTCTGGCAGGCGCGACAGTACGAGTGCAGCCCATCGCTGTTGCGCGGATTTCGATTGAAGTCGCCGACGGCCTTCTCCGCCAGGCACCGCGCGCAGCGCTTCATGAGCGGATGCTAGAGCGTGCCACCCACAACCCCGGCGCGTGCGCCCCCGGCGGGAGTCGAACCCGCGACAAAAGGATTAGAAGGCCTCTGCTCTATCCGCTGAGCTACGGGGGCCTGCCCAATCTACCGGGACGTCGCGCGCAGGCTGTCCGTGCGCATCTCGGCCGGGCACGGCTCGGCGGCATGCCAGGCTGGAGGCATGCCCGGCGCACTCCTGTTCGACATGGACGGCACGCTCATCGACTCCGAACCCCTCTGGCACGAGGAGATGCGCGCCTTCGCGCGCGTGCAGGGCATCGAGTGGACCGCGGAGGACGCGCACTGGACGACCGGCAGGCCGATGATCGAGTGGGCCGACCGGATGCGCGAGCGCGGCGTCACGATGGACCGCGCGTCGATCATCGCCACCGTCGCGGGCACCGTCGCCGCCGCCGTGCGCGAGGAGACGCCGTGGCTCCCGGGCAGCGTCGCGCTGCTCGAGCGCGTCGCCGAGGCGGGCGTGCCCGCCGCGCTCGTCACGAACGCGACGCGTGAGAACGCGGAGGCGCTGCTGCAGGCGGCGCCCGCGGGCGCGCTGCGCTTCGCCGTCACGGCCGACGACGTCGAGCGCTCGAAGCCCGACCCCGAGCCCTACGCGCTCGCCGTCCGACGCCTCGGGGCCGACGCATCCGCGAGCGTCGCGTTCGAGGACTCGAGCAGCGGCGCGCGCTCGGCGGCAGCCGCGGGTGCCCGGCTCTGGTTCCTCACGACGCAGCTGACCGCGTCGCCCGTGCCAGCCGAGCGCACGATCGCAACGCTCGCCGACATCGACGCCGACGCCCTCTTCGCGCAGCTGGGCTGAGCGCCGACGGGCCGCCCGTAGACTCGGCGTGTGGCTGCCGCTGACCGGATCGTCTGGATCGACTGCGAGATGACGGGCCTCGACCCCACGGTCGACGAGCTCGTCGAGGTGGCGGTCGTCGTGACCGACTTCGAGCTGCGGGTGCTCGACCCGGGCCTGCAGGTCGTCATCAAGCCGTCGGACGCCGCGCTCGAGCAGATGAACGACTTCGTGCGCCAGATGCACGCGACGAGCGGGCTCGACGCCGAGCTCGAGCACGGCGTCTCGCTCGCCGAGGCGGAGCTGCTCGTGCTCGAGTACGTGCAGCGCTTCGTGCCGCTCGAGCGCTCGGCCCCCGTCGGCGGCAACACGATCGGGACCGACCGGATGTTCCTCGCGCGCTACATGCCGGCGCTCGACGGCTTCCTGCACTACCGCTCGATCGACGTCTCGAGCATCAAGGAGCTCTCGCGCCGCTGGTTCCCGCGCGCCTACTTCCAGAGCCCCGAGAAGGCGGGCGGCCACCGCGCGCTCGCCGACATCCTCGAGTCGATCCGCGAGCTGCGCTACTACCGGCGCGCGGTGTTCACGGATGCGCCGGGTCGCTCGAGCGAGGAGCTCCAGGCGATCGCGGCCGACGTCGTCGACGGCTTCGGGGAGCACCTCGGCAGCTGACACACCGTCCCGCCGATGTCGTGCAGGCGTCGCGGATGTCGTATGCTGTCATGGTTGCGCTCGCGCACATGGTGGGTATAGCTCAGTTGGTAGAGCGCCTCGTTGTGGTCGAGGAGGCCGCGGGTTCAAGCCCCGTTACTCACCCCACGCGGAAGGCCCGGAGGATCATGTCCTCCGGGCCTTCGCTCGTCTCCGTGCTCCTAGGCGGTTCCGTCGGGAGGCTCGGCGGGTTATTGGCCAAAACGTGTGGATGCGTTCGGGTGTGTCATGAGTGTCCGGCCCAGCCTGCGCGTTGCCAGAGTCCTTCGTCGGCGGCGAGGCCGGTGCCGTAGAGGCCGGTTGGC